>JBDTLT010000496.1:0-2506 GCA_039934635.1 Acidimicrobiales bacterium | reverse complement strand
ATGGTGGCGGCGATTGGCGGATGCGGCGAAGCGAAAGTAGCTCGGCGCGATCGACTGTCCTTCGGTTACCACGTCGACGAATCGATCGATCGACATCGGTGCGAGCGCGTAATTCGTCGCACGTTGCTCGCCGATGGTCGATGACGCAGCCGACGACAGTTGTTTGCCACACGACGATCCGGCACCGTGCGCGGGGAAGACACGGGTGGAGTCGGGCAGCACCAGGATCGATTCCTGTAGTGAGCGGTACAACTTGCGGGCGAGCTCGTCGGCACTCGGTCCGCTGGCGGCGAACAGATCGGGCCGTCCGACGTCTCCGATGAACAACGTGTCACCGGTGAGCACGGCCCATGGAGTCTCGTCGTCGGCGTGTTCCCAGACGACGATCGAGATCGACTCGGGCGTGTGACCTGGAGTGTGGCGAATCTCCAACATCACGCGGCCGAGCGAAATGCGCTGACCGTCGGCAAGTCGTTCTATGGCGTAGTCGGCGACGGCGGCTTCACCGTAGGAGATGACCGCGTCGGTGGCCGCTGCGAGCTCGAGGTGTCCCGACAAGAAGTCGGCGTGGAAATGCGTTTCGATGGATCGACGACGACCGCACGGCCGGTGGTCTCGTCGCCGATGAGGTAGCTGTAGAGCGAGAGACACGAGAGTTGGTACTGGCGAAAGAACATCACGCACGCTCCGTGGTCAGATGCCTTGATGGACGAGGAACCATCCGGCGAAGAGCACGAGGACGACGCCGAACGCGCGACGCACCCGGTCGGCGGAGATTCGTAACCCCAACTGCGCGCCGGCGAGCGAACCGGGCAACATGCCCAACGCGAAGAGCAGCGCGACATGCCAGTCGACATGACCGAGTGCGCTGTGCGTGATCATTGTGGGCACGGTCAATGCGCCGACCGCGAGCATGCTCGTGCCGGCGGCCTGTCTGGTCGACAGGCCGAAGATCACGACGAACAACGGCACCAGTAGGAAGCCGCCACCGTTGGCGAGCAAGCCCGTGAGCAAGCCGACGACGAACGATGCCGAGAGCACGATCGAGTTGCGGTTGCGCCGGAGTTCGCACTGCGCGTCATGGTCGACCGGGTCGGGCATCAACACGCGCCCGCCGACCGCGAGCAACATGACGCCGGAGAGCAGCAGCAGGCCTCGACCGCCCACGAGCGACGACGCCAGGGCACCGAGGATCGCGCCGGGAAGGCCACCGGCGACGGCGAGTCCGGCCATCCGCGTGTCGAGGGCACCGGCCCGGATCGAGCGCCGGGCGCCGATCAGCGCGGCGGGGAGCATCGCCGGTAGCGGAGAGGCCACGGCGGCGATACCAGGGACGCCGATGAGCGCCAAGATCGGGGTGGCGAACGCCGACCCGCCTGCCCCGAACAGGCCGAACACGATCCCTATGCCGAGTCCGGCGAGCAACAGTGCGGTGTTATCCACAGGCCAAGTGAACGCCCAAACGGGGCAGAAGTCAAAGACATGGTTTGTTGAGTTATCATACGAATCTCTTATGGACCTGCGGCGGTTACGGTTCTTCCTCGCGGTGGTCGATCACGGCGGCTTCACCGCGGCGGCGGCCGCCGTCCTCGTGGCGCAGCCGGCGTTGTCGCTCGGGGTGCGAGAGCTCGAGCGAGAGCTGGGGGCCACCTTGCTCGTGCGGTCGCGCAAGGGCGTGGTGTTGACCCCGGCGGGGGAGGCGCTCGTCGAGCCCGCGCGCCAGGCACTGCGCGATGTCGAGATCGCGGCGGCTGCGGTCGCCGCCGTAACGGGGGTGCTCGCCGGGCGTATCGACGTCGCCGCGCTGCCGACGCTCGCCGCGGACCCACTCGCCGGCATTGCGGGACGCTTTCACCAAGCGCACCCGCGCGTCACGGTCCGCATCGTCGCCCCCGCCGACCCGACCGAGCTTGCCGCCGTCGTGCGTTCGGGTCGCAGCGAGCTCGGTTTCACCGAGCAGGGTCCGGCCAACGATGGTCTCGTCGAGCACGCGCTCGCCGACCAAGAGCTCGTTGCGGTGTGCCGGCACTCGGGCGAGGTCGACACTGACGTACTCGATCTCGCCACGCTCGACGGCGTGCCGCTGCTGCTGACCCCCACCGGCACATCGATGCGCAATCTCGTCGACAACGCGTTGCGTGAACTGGGCATCACACCGCTCATCGCAGTCGAAACCGAACAGCGCGACGCGCTCGTGCCGCTCGTGCTCGCCGGCGCCGGCACCGCGTTCGTTCCGAGTGCGATCGCAGACGTGGCGTCGACGCAAGGGGCAATCGTTCGGCGAACGCGGCCTGCGCTGCGGCGCAAGGTCGTGCTCGTGCACCGCGCGGGCATGTTGTCGCCGGCGGGTGCGCAGTTCCTCGCACATGCACTTGCCGGAGTCGCCGACCGAGTGGGTCAGGTCTAGGGTCGCGCCATGTTCTTGCTCATCAACCAATACCTCGTCGACCAAGACGAGCTCGAAGCGGTGCACCCTGCGCACGGCGCGTGGTTCGCCGAGCAGTGC
>JBDTLT010000495.1:0-2508 GCA_039934635.1 Acidimicrobiales bacterium | reverse complement strand
ACCATCGCGGTCTCTGAAAGCGTCCTGGCGGCAGCCGTGCGCGCACCTTCTTGTTCGCTGTCCGCGCTGCTGACGATGGCACCGTACGCCAGCAGGCGCCCATCGCGGTCGAGCACCGTCGCGCCGTCGAGCATGGCGAGACGCACGAGAGTGTGCTCGTCGAGATTGTCGGCGTCGATGAGATGATGCAGCCGCGTCTCGAACCGCATCGCCAACGGATCGATGTCGTTGCGGAGGTCGTAGCGGTCTTTGACGGACACGACCGCGTCGAGGTCGGAGCTGTTTTCGACGATGGCGAGAATGGCCCCGCGTGGCCGGGCCGAAATCATGATCGCGGCTTGCGTGACGAGCGCGGCAACCGAACCGCCGCCGATCATGCCCCCGATACTGGTCGAGAGCTCGAGGGGAAACGCGGTCCAGTGTTCACTGCGTCGCACGAGCAGCGGCCGTCCGTCGACGAAGGTCCAAATGCTGCGGTCGGCGCGGAGGAAGAACCCGAGGCCGCCGAGCACCTTTGTCGCTGCAGCGACGAGCGAGCCACTTTCGCCGAGATCGAGTGCGTCGACTCGCGACGGTGCCGCGGTGGCGATGAAGTGTTCGAACCGATGGCGCTGTAGCTCGCGACGCGCTCGCCCGGAGGGGTCGATGACGAGCAGTGATTGCTGTCCATCGAAGAGCAGCGGCGCGCGCTTTGCGGCGCGGATGTCGGCGGGATACGCGAACTCCAGGCGCGGCGAATCGCGCAACACATCGGCCACGACGACGCCGTGCGTGAGGTCGTGTGACTCGACGCGCGTGCCGCTGAGCTCGATCAAGTATTCGATCGTCTCCCCGACGAGGTCGGCGCGCACCGTCGAGACTCGGTCGCGCAAGTACGCCGAGAGCAGTTCTGTGGCGACGGTGTCGCGGACCGCGCGGCGCACCGCCGGCGTCACCGGGACGTACATATTGCCGTCGGCGTGGGCGCGCAACTGCGTCACCGCTCGCACTGCCGCCTTAGGTAGTTCGTGGAGAAGATCGGCGAGACTCGTCCGCTCGTCGGTGCCGACGAGGTGCGCTATGCGCTCTCCGAGAGTCACGACGACAGTCAGGTCCCACCCGGCCGGGCCTTTACCGGTCGCCGACGCCTGGGAGCGTTCGCTCTCTGTCGGCGGCGGCACCGTGCCCGTCGGCGAGTAACAGAGTTCGACCGTCGCGCCACCGACGATGTCGACAACCGCTTCCGCTGCGGCGTCCGCGACCGGATCGAGGGGCGGTTCACCGATGGAGGCTCGCCGCAGAATCACACCCCATGTTGTCCAAGATGTCCTCCGAGAGCAACCACGGGCCAACCGTTTGCGCTCGTCGGCGTCGGCACTACCGACGTGTCACGCCCGGTCGCCGAGCCAGCAATCGACCAGTTCAATGCCTTCGAACTTCGGCTGGGTGGGATCCTGAGCGATGCCGAGGCCGGCGAGGACCTCGCCCACTGCCGGCTCGACCCGTGCGTCGCGGAAGCGATGCCAGTCGTCTTGTGTGTCCCACACATCGACGTAGCGAAGGCCGCCCTCGTACTTGTACGCGAGATGCGCGACGAGACCCTTGGGCGTGTCGCTGCCGATCATGGTACGTATCTGGCCGTAGATCTTTTCGTTGACCGGAACGTCTTGGATGAATGCGTAGGGCATGAGGGTTCTCCCGAGATTTAGATACAGTTGCCTATATCTGATACGTAAGCATGTACCTAATATCTGAAGTTGTCAACCCTCGCCGAGGCCGAGACCGCTAAGACCTCGACCCACCATCCAAGAGAAAGTCTGCGCCCGAGGCGTAGGTGCTGTCGTCCGACGCCAGCCACAACGCGAGCTCGGCCACCTCTGCGGGGAGGCCGACGCGCCGCAACGGGATCGACGCCGCCATTGCCTCGAGGTCCATCCCGTCGATCATCCGGCTGCGAATGGTGCCCGGCAATATGGCATTGACACGCACATTGAACGGGCCTAGTTCCTGTGCGGCGCCGCGAGTCATGCCGCGCAACGCCCACTTCGTCGCGCCGTAGGCATAGCACGGACTCGATCCGCCCAGGCCGCCGACCGACGACGTGTTGATGATCGAGCCACTGCGCTGCCGCTTCATCACCGGCGCGACCGCGCGCATGCCCAGGAACGGCCCGGTTTGATTGACGGCGATGACTCGCTGCCAGACCTCGAGCGGCGTTTCGGTCATCGTGTGCCAGGCGACGATGCCGGCACTGTTGTAGAGCACGTCGATACGTCCGAATCCACTCACGACCGAGTCGACCACCCGCTGCCAATTGTCGGGCGACGTGACGTCGAGATGCTCGAAACGCGCGCCTGCGCTCGATGCAACGGCAACGCCGGCGATGTCATCGACGTCGGCGACCACCACGCTGGCGCCCTCGTCGGTGAACAACAATGACGCCGCCTCGCCGTGGCCATGGGCGCCGCCGGTGATGAGGCAAACCTTGCCGTCGAGGCGCATCACGGGCGAGGGCTGTGGACGCGGCCG
>JBDTLT010000494.1:0-2508 GCA_039934635.1 Acidimicrobiales bacterium | reverse complement strand
GTCGTTATCGCAACAGTGGGCGCCGTCGACGCGGCCACGGTCGACGTCGGCTCGCCCGACGACGCCAACCCGTTGTCGCGGGTCGCGACAATGACAGCCGTGGCGACGACGACCTCACCGCCGAGGGCATCCTCGTCGACCGAGCTGACGTATATATTCGTCATCAGGTGGGCGCCAGGGTGGACATCGGGCCGCCCCATGAACTCCATGATCTCGTCAATCCCCAGCAAGCGTCGACCGTCGACTATTTCCCACACGGCGTCGTCAGTAAAGACCCAGCGCAGCCCCTCGGACTCGCGGAGGTCCAGTGCGTCGGCGTAGCGAGCCGGAAGCTCGAAGATCTCGAGCCGATCGATTGCGGTGAGGGGCACCACTCGAACGTATCGCCAACCGCGGTCGTGATCAATGCTGGTGGACCGACCACGTCATCATCACGTCGTCGTCGATTGTTCAAAGGGAACTCCGCGGGCTGACAACCGAGCCACGCCGATCTTCGACCACTCCGCGCATGTGAAACGGGCTCTCGGTTAGCCGTCGGTGGCGACGCGGAACCCGATGTTGCCGGTCGAAGTGTCCGGTGTGTTGGAACTGCGTGCGGAGACGCGGTACCGGCGGCAGTACGAGTCGTGACACAGGTACGAGCCGCCGCGAACAACGCGTTGCGATCCCGACGCGGGTCCGGCCGGATCGTGGAACGTGCTGTCCACGTAGTACGTCGGCGAGAACCAATCGTTGCACCACTCCCACACATTTCCCGTCATGTTGAAGGCGCCGTAACCGTTGGGGTTGTAGGCGTCGACGGGGGCCGTGCCGGCGTATCCGTCGGCGGCCGTGTTCAGGGTGGGGAAGCGGCCCTGAAACACGTTCATCGCGTGGCGACCGCCTGGTTCAAGTTCGTCGCCCCACGGGTAGTCGAAGTTCTCGAGCCCACCTCTCGCGGCATGCTCCCACTCCGCCTCCGTCGGTAAGCGCGTTCCAGCCCACGTGCAGTACGCAACTGCGTCGCGCCACGACGCGTGGACGACAGGATGCCGGCCACGATCACTCACCCCCGAGTGCGGTCCCTCGGGATGGCGCCAGTCCGCGCCTTCCACCTGTCGCCACCATGGCGTCTCGACGACCGCTCGCGTCGGTGCGACGTCGGCGGAGAGGAGGCCGGAGAACACGAACGACCAGCCGAACTGCTCTGCGTCGCTCACATGTCCGGTGGCGTCGACGAACGCCCCGAACTCGGCATTGCTGACCGCGTGCGCAGCGATGCGATAGCTCGACAGCTCGACAGTGTGGACGGGGCCTTCACCATCCGTTGCGTAAGCCGCGCCGCCGACCGAACCCATCCGGAAGGGGCCGCCTGCGAGCGCGAGCCATCGCACGTACGACGAAGTTGCCCGCGCCAAGTCGTTGTCGGCAGACTCTCGCGCAGGCGTTGCATCGCGGGTCGGGGAACAGCAATGGCGATCGCGGTCCACGAACGCAGACGATACGCTCCTCGTCACCGGGCAGCGTCAGTTCTCAGCGGGCAGGATCGCCAGGATCAGCGCTGCAAGACAGAAGATGGTGGTGGCAATGGTGACGCGCCGCAACGCGGTCTTGTCGGCAATCCGGCGTCCCTCCAACGTGGTTCGTGCAGTGGCATGCGCCCACGTCAAGGCAGTGACCCATACAATCCCGCCCACGCCGAGCAACGTCGAGACAATAAGACGCCCGTTGTTCGGATTGACGTGTTCCCACAGTCGCCGGAGGATCACAGCACCGGCAACGGATGCGGCGAGCGCAGTGCGGCTCCACGCGAGGTCGGTTCGTTGGCCGGCGAGCCCCGGAACTTCGATGTCGTCAGGCGGCGTTTCGGCTGATGGTGAGGGGTCGGTCACCAGATCATCCTCTCGTACCGAGGGCCGCCACGATTGCAGCGATGACGGCAGCGGACGCGATGCCGACCGCAAGAGCGAGTCCGAGGTATGAACGGCGAAGAGGCTGACCGAGGCGCATCGCTCGTTCGTTGTCTTGCCACCGCCGGTAACTGGCGAGCGACAGCAGCGCGCCCAGCACGATCAACGGAACTCCGATCAGGCGTCGCCCCCCGGCCACCTTGAACTGGGGCAGCAACGACGTAGCGCCCAACCCCGCGGCCACAAGCGCCAGGGCCGTACGGTTCCACGCCAAGAACGTGCGCTCATTCGCGTATGAAAAGCGCGGGTCCGGCTCCGATCCCAACTCCCCGTTCGACGTTTCGCGCTGCGTCATGTTGGTCTGGTCCTCCCTTGATTTACGGCGTGTCAATAACGGCCGCTTGACCCATCAGGCGGCGACGAAATCCAAATGGATCGATTTGAGTCCCCTCAGGATGAAACTCGGCTCGTACTCGAGAGTGTTGTCGTCCGAAAGCGACCATCGTTCGATGCGTTGCGTTAGGACTTGCAGCGCAACCCTGGCTTCGAGACGTGCGAGGCTGGCACCAATGCAGAAATGAATCCCGCGTCCGAAGGCGAGATGGCTACCGACGTTGTC
>JBDTLT010000493.1:0-2511 GCA_039934635.1 Acidimicrobiales bacterium | reverse complement strand
GCCGCACGCCGCCGCGAACCGCCCATGTACTGTCCCCACAGCGCACGGGGCACGTCAGCTCGCGGGGCTGCTGCCGACGAGTAGCACGGGGTTGAACATCGACCCTGAACCGGCAGAGCTGCACATGGCGATCTCCGCGCCCTTTACCTGGTTGGGTGCGTCACCGCGAACTTGTCGCACCGCCTGCACGACCTTTTGCAACATCTGCGATACGCCGGTGTGGCTGTGCGACATCGTGCCCCCGTCGGTGCACGTGGGGAACTGGCCGCCGGGCGCCATGACGCCGGACTCGACAAAGGGGCCGCCCTCACCTTCGGCGCAGAACCCGAAAGCTTCGAACTGCCGGATCAACTCGAACGAGAAGGGGTCATACAGCTCGCATACATCGACATCGGTCGGCTTGATGCCGGCCATACCGAACGCGCGGGCGGCCCCACCGCGTCCAACACCACCGACCAATTCGTACGTCGGCGGGTACGTGTAACCGGGAGCACACCCTTCGGCGGCCCCACCGAATATGAACGCGGCGCGAGTGTCGAGATCTCGCGCGCGTTCGGCTGTCGTCAACACGATGCCGGCGCCGCCCTCGCTCGTCATGGAGCAATCGAGCAGATGGAACGGATCAGCGATCAACGGTGACGACAACACCGTCTCGACCGTGACGTGTCGGCCGAAGTGGATTGCCGCAGGGTTGGCCGCGCCGTACGTACGAACCGTTGCCGCAGCAAGCGCAAGTTGCTCGGAAGTCGTGCCGAACTGGTGCATGTGCCGGCGGGCGACGAGCGCGTATTCGGCTGCGGTGTAGAGCCCCCAACATTGGACGAACTCGTTGGCGGGCCGCGTCCACGGCGCGGTAGCGGTTCGATCGGTGTAGAGCCCTGCTTGCCCGCTGGCGATGACGACTGTCGAGCACTGCCCCGACGCGATCGCGAGCGCGGCCTCGAGCAGCGCCGGAATGGCGAGCATGGCGCTGCCCGCCCACACGTTGCCGAGTCGTGCGCGGTACGCCCAGTCGAGTGATTCGTCTTTCTGGATCCTCGACGGATCGGTGGGAGTGACCGAAAGTCCGTCGACGTCGCGGTAGCTCAGTCCGGCATCGTCGAGTGCGCCCTGGATCGCCATCATCGTCACCGACGCGGAGGTGTGCCCGTCGAGCCGCTTTGCCTGAGGTGTGTTGAATGCGCCGACGATCGCGACACGGTGCAACGGATTGCGATGCGGGCTTTCGGAAGCGACGTCGGTCATCGCCTGATTCTGTCAGCTCGAGCTACGCAACGAAGGATGACGGGTGGCGCAGATCGCTGGCAAAGGTGGCCAAGTCGGCGATGCGCCGTGCGCGGATCTCGACACTTATATCGACCCAGAGCGCACGAGTGAACCAACGTGACCAGCGCCGGGCGATGCCAAGGCCGGCGACTTGCAGCGTGGTGCGGGCGCGGAACTTCGCGTCGCCGGCCGCGTCGACGCCGTCGTAGGTAAAACACAGTGCGACGGGTGTCGTGGTGTTGCGCAGACGCAGCCTTGCCAAAGCGGTCCACTCCCAGCGCGTCTGGCGCTCCACCGAGTCGACCAACAGATCGATCGTCGGGTATCGGTCAGCGGCCAGCCATCGAGCGCGCACGCGTGCGTCGCGGCGACGGCTCGCGGTGCGCAGGCTGGCGGCGTCCATCGAGATGGCCGCCACCGATTCGTGAGGGTCGGCGGCGACAAGGATGACGCCGTCGTCGAGGCCGACTTCGCCACGTATCGGACGAGCACAAGGGCGCCGAAGCGTGAAGTGAATGGATGCCGTCTCAGGCGGTATGGACCAGACGCCGGTTGCCGGCACCTCTTGTCCATGGACGAGTCGGATCAGGTGGTTCTTCGATTTGAGTTCGTTTTTCTTGGTCACCCCGACACATACGCACACTCGGGCCGAGCGGTTCTCGTTGCATCGGTTCGGCTCCACGCGAGTATCGTTCGTCGTTTCCGATCGCCACTACGAGGAGCTCGTCAATGCCGGCAAAGGGAAGTGCAGAGTGGAAGGGTGACCTGCCGACGGGCAGTGGCACATTCACCGCAGGTGACTCGATCACCGGGGGATTCACGTTCAAGTCCCGGTTCGAAGACGGGCCGGGCTCCAACCCCGAGCAGCTGATCGCGGCTGCGCATGCCGCGTGCTTCACGATGTCGCTGTCCAACATGCTCGCTCAGGCCGGCCACCCGGCCGACTCGGTGCATACCGACGCCACCGTGACGTTGCGGCGGGTCGACGACAAGCCGACCATCACCAAGATCGAGCTCGTCACCGTGGGTCGCGTGTCGGGCATCGACGAGGCGGCGTTCATCGAGCACGCCAAGGCGGCCAAGGCCGGTTGCATCGTCAGCAGAGCGTTGGCCGGCGTGCCCGAGATCACCGTAGAGGCGTCGCTTACGAAATGACCGTCGAATTCGGCACGACCAACTTCTGTCCCGTGTTCCAAGGGGCGCAAGTGGCCAAGGCGAATGAGGAGCTGGGCTACGACGTGCAGC
>JBDTLT010000492.1:0-2519 GCA_039934635.1 Acidimicrobiales bacterium | reverse complement strand
CGACTCTGGTCGCAATGCTGTTCGTCGTCCTCGCGATCATTTCGGTGCGCTCGGCGTGGCGACCCAACCAGAACAGTGATTCGGCCGATCGTGTGGGCAACGATCCGCGGAAGTCGACTTGCGGCAACGCAATCGGCCGCGTGCGGGCAACCGAGACCGACTGCTTGGCAAGAACCCACACATCCTTCGTCACCGACGCGTTGCGGGCGCGGGCCACCCCGCCCGGCAGCACTGCGGCACCGTCGTTGCCGTTGACGACCGCGGTGCGGATGACCACCTCGACCGGCACGAGTGAACGGTTGATGAGCGCGGGTGTCGTTGCCGATGCGACGAGCGCACGCGCGCTGTAGCGGTGCGGATTGCGCCGGATCGAGTCGGCCAGCTCGGCGACGCCCTGTTCGGAGATGCGGGAGCCTCGCGTGATCGTCACCGACGCATCGTCGTTGACGCAGTAGAGATCGAGCGCCTCGAGGTGCGCGAGCGCGTACGCGCACTGCGCGACATCACCTAACCAGTAGCTCGCGGCAGTCGGCAACAACAGGCTCTCGCCGAGCAGACGTTCGCAGATCGACTGCTCGTACGCGGCGAGACCGACATGGCCCCCGATGGCCGACCCGAGCGCGTTCGCGAGCGCGACACCGCGTTCGCGTGCGGCCATCGCGAGACCGGGTACGCCGCCGCCCCATCGTTCGATCGCCAACTCCAAGGGATCGCACTCGACCGACGGCAGGGCGCGGAGTACGACGTCGACCGGCTCGAGTTGGCCGAACGACCGCAACAACACACCGCCACCCCGCACGACCAGGTCGTCACCTTGCACGACGTGGTAGCCCAACGTGGTTGCCAGGTACGCATATTCGAAGTACTCGACCGCATCGACACCGGCGACGAGTACGACGACCCGTGGGCTGTTTCGATCGGGTGCGGCCAGCGCCGATAGTGCTTCACGCAGCCGTTGCCACCATTCGGTCTGCGCCATCGGCGCCATGACCGTTGCCGCCTCGGGCATGGCTCGCGAGGTGATGACGCGGTTGAACGCGGCGTGGCCCAAACCAGCCGCGATGTCGACATGATCACCGACCGCCACGAAACCGCCGGCGCCGTCGCGCACGACATCGACGGTTTGCAGTGTGACCGCTGGGCCGTGCGTGGTGATGGCACGGCAGGCCCGGGCGTAGCGGGGATCGCCCAACATCATTTCCGCGGGAATCACCGCCTCGTGCAGCAATCGGCGCGGTCCATACAGGTCGCGCACGACGGCATCGGACAGCCGGACTCGCTGCTCGAGACCGGCGCTCAGTTGCTGCCACGACGCCTCGTCGAGGCAGTACGGGATCGGATCGAGTGGCGGCGGCGAGCGGGGATCCATCCGATCGACGTGCAACAACTGTGCCGCGCCCTCGGCCGCGACGAGGCGAGCCGCGAGTTGCTGGCGTTGGTTCAGATCGACGGTGCCGATCAGGGGCAACAGCCGATCCCACGGTGCGCGGGTCGATCCATCGGGCGCGCGCAACGCGTCCCATTGCCCCGCGTCGTTCGAATAGCTGTCGCCCAGCGGCCGGCGATCGATGCTCATACCTCTGCCCCGACCGCGAAATACTGCGCGGTCACGGCGGCGTGGAGGTCAGCGCTGGCCTGTTGCACTTCGTCGACCGAACGGCGCAGGCTCACCAGATCTAGTGGTTGTATCTCGATCGACCGAGCAACCGAGCCGAGTACTCGGCACTGCTCGACGAGCGCTGCCGGCTCGGGCAACGTGCGCAACGAGCGCGACACCTGTTCGGCGCAGAAGACCACCGATCGAGGAAACAGTTCGTCCGCGAACAAGAACGCGACCACGGTCGAGCCGGTGGCGCTGGCATTCGTCGAACGCCGGAACATCTGCAGGCCGGCGACCGATCGCAGCACACTCGCCCACTGCACGTTGCCGTGCATCACGCCTTCGCCCTGTGCGCCGATCGTCGCGGCATTGACATCGATCACGCGCGTGGTCATGTCGGAGCGCTCGATGTACGTACCGAGACGGATGAACGCGTGCGGCTCGCTGCGGCTCATGGTGCCCGACGTGATGCCGGCCGCGAGCTGACACTCGGAGATCACGCGGTCGAGGAATCGCCGACGCGACGCGCGCACGACACCCTCCGCGTTGTTGCCCGCGATGTAGAGGTACAGATCGTTGACCGCGTGCCACAACTCGTTGGGCACGAGCTCGCGCACGACACGCAGGTTTTCGCGTGCCTGCGCGATGGCGGACACGATGCTGCTGCGGTTCTCGCGGTCAGCGACGAGAAACCGCAAGACGGAGAGCTCATCAGCGCGTTCGAAGCGCGAGGTGAAGGTCAGCTCTTCGCCAGTGATCGCCAACAACGGCGCCCATGTCACCGGGACGACCGTCGGGAGGTCGACGATGAGGTTGGTGTGCTCGCGAACGATGCGCGCGGTGTCCTCTGCGCGCTCGAGATATCGCGCCGCCCAATACAGATTCTCGGCTGCTCGTGCCAGCAACATGCAAATAGCGT
>JBDTLT010000491.1:0-2525 GCA_039934635.1 Acidimicrobiales bacterium | reverse complement strand
CGCCGTACGGCATTCGACGTTCGATATCGAACCGAACGGGCCCGAGTGGGGCGCTCGGCGCGTCACCATTTCTGACAACGACGTGGGCACTGGTCGTCACAACTTCGTCGCCAGTCACGGGCGAGGCGCCCCCGTTGAGGACATCGTCGTCATCAATAACCGTCTCAGAGGCAAGACGATGAACGTCGACCTGAAGGCGCCGGAGTCATGGCGACGATCGAACTTCTCGTTCATCGACAACGTGACCGATACCGCGTATTCGGCGCCGGGCGCCGCCATCAAGATCGAGGGGTTCGACGGAGTCACAATACGTGGCAACGTCGTGCGTCTCGATCCTCGCCGCAACATGATCGGTGTGAATCTGGTATCGACCTGTGGCGCTGTCATCGAGGGCAATCAGTTCATCGTCGCCGCCAGGGAAATGAACAGCGACGGCTACAAGTGTGCGAAGCCGGTTCCTCTGGCGACAGTGCCCCAGCAAGCAGCGACACCAACGCCTTCAGGCAGCGCAACGACGCGCACCGCAGCCGCAGGTTCGCAGGCGCCAACGACCGCGAGTCATCCGAGCGCGGTAGGAACTATTCCCCTGCAACGTGGCGCGACGGTCGTCGACAATTCGGTCAAAACTAGCGGCGAGGCGGACCAAGCGATTCACGCCAACGAACCTGCGGACGACACCGAGGCAGCGTTGCCCGTTGCCGACGACCGACTCGTTGAGTCCCCGAGAGCCAAAGATGGTGGCGTGACCACGGACGCGATTTGGGTATTGGCCATCGGCGCCGCCGTATCGATGATGGTTTTGGTGCCCCTGTCGCGGCGTGGTCCACGCAAGTCATCGACAAAAGGAAACGGCTTCCGTTGAAACCACTGATGCGCGTGTCAGATTCGAACTCCAGCGTTCGCCGTCTCCTGGCGGGTCGTTGGTCGGCACTCGTTCGACTCGCCGCCGTGTCCCTTGCGGCGGGAGTGACCGAAGCGCTGTTCCTCGTGATCGTGGTCCGGACCACGCTCGCGCTGACCAATGGTGACGAGAAGGTCGCAATCCCCCTCGGCTCGTTGATCTCGATCAATGGTGCACTCCTCGTCTGCACCGCCCTCGCAGTGGTCCGCACCGTGCTGTCAGTTGTCGGCGCACTCCTCGCCGCGCGATTTGGCACATCGGCTGTTGCTGATATCAGACGTTCACTCGCTCGGGCCTTCGTCAATGCGGCTTGGCCGGTACAACAGGCGGAGAAGTCGGGGCGTCTGCAGGAGTTGCTGACGACCTTCATCACCAAGGTTGTCGAGCTGCTTTCGAGCCTGACGCAAATGGTGACGATGCTCTTCAGCCTGGTGGCCCTGCTGGCCGCGGGCGTTGCCATCGACCCCGCTGTTTCGGTCGTAGCCATCGTCATGGTCGGATTACTCGGCTCGGCGTTGCGTCCGTTTCGAGCGGCCATAAAGCGCCAGTCGACGAAGTACGCGGCGTCTGGGACGGAACTTGCATCGAGTCTCAGCGAGATCTCACAGCTCGGTCTGGAAGTCAACGCCTTTCAGGTCCAACCGCAAGTGTCCGTGGGCATCGACGGCCTGATCAAGAGCAACCGCGTTGTCGGCCAACGCCTGTCGTCGCTCAGAGGCCTCGTCCTGCCGCTCTACACCGCGCTCGCCTACCTTGCGCTCGTTGGCGCACTCGCGGTGATCGTGGGTGCGGGGTCGGGCCGGCTCGACTCGTTGGGCGCGGTGATGCTCGTGATGTTGCGATCTCTCTCATACGGGCAGACTCTGCAAACGGCGCGAGCGACGATCGCGTCCAGCGCTCCCTATCTCGACACCCTCTTCGCAGAGCTGACGCGCTACACGGACGCGGCGCCGGCGCACGGAGAGCAAACGGTGGATGAGCTAAAGACCCTAGAGCTGCGCGAAGTGACATTCGAATATGCGGTCGGCCGGCCCGTGTTGAACGATATCTCTCTGACGATCGGGGCAAGGGAGCTCGTGGGGATCGTCGGCCCGTCGGGAAGCGGCAAGTCGACGCTCGTACAACTGCTGCTCGGTTTGCGCGTTCCTACGCGTGGTGCCGTGCTCGCCGATGGGCGTGCGCTCGACGTTCTCGCGCCCTCTGATTGGGCCAAGCAGGTGACGTTCGTGCCGCAGACCCCGCATCTCATCTCCGGCACGATTGCCGACAACATTCGATTCTTCCGCCCCTACGTTTCTGATGAGAGCATCGAACGGGCCGCACGACTGGCCCACCTCCATGAAGAAATCGTTGCGCGACCGTTGGGATATCAGAGCCAGGTCGGCGAGCGCGGAGGAGCATTGAGTGGCGGGCAGCAGCAGCGCCTGTGCATCGCTCGGGCCTTGGTCGATGATCCGCAGGTACTGATTCTCGATGAACCAACGAGCTCACTCGATCCGCGCTCCGAGGCGCTCATACGCCAGACACTTCGCGACTTGGGTCGTCGGATAACCGTCATCGTGATCGCTCACCGCTTGTCCACGCTCGACATTTGCCATCGCATCATGGTGATTCAAGACGGTGA
>JBDTLT010000490.1:0-2536 GCA_039934635.1 Acidimicrobiales bacterium | reverse complement strand
AGCGCATATTGCCCGCTCCGGCGCGGCAACGCAAGCACGTTGCCGAACACAGATCAACGAGCGCAGATCTGGCGCGTGCGGCTCTTCGATTCTCGCCGACACGAGGCCTGGAGCGCACTCGCACGCGGTGGTCACTCGCTGACCGTCTCAGCGACGGTGGTGCCGCGTCCACCTTCGAGAAGTTCGTTCGTTCGAGCGGGGATGCGGAGCTATCGGAAGGTTCTGGCGCGCTACGAATGTCGACCGCAGAGGTCGAGGAGCCGTACTTGTGGCGATGCGTCGAGCATTGCGAGCGTGAGAGCCTTGACGCCGAAACCCATCCCAGGGGGCCCGTGCTCGACGATCCCGATGACGGCGTCGACGAGTCGCGAGTCGAGTTCTTCATCGGCACCGATGGAGCGAGCCAGGTCCCAGGCGTGCAGGGTGATGTCATACACCCGGAACTCGAGGAACTGGTAGCCCGTGATCTCCCCGAGCGGGTGATCGATGTGTTCGGTCAGAACGTCGGGCAGCTGAAACGCCGCGATTTGAGCCTGCGACGTTGACCGCCAGGCACCCATCGCATCGTCGCCGAGTTGCGGCGTGGACATCACCTGTTCGATGGCATCCGCTGCTGACAGTCCGGCGAGGACTTCAATTGCGAAGCGGTTTCCACCGATGACGTGGGCGGCAAGGTAGCTGACATCCCATTCCGGACACGGTGTAGCCGAGGTCCACATGTCGGCATGTACGAGCGCAAGGCGCTTGCCGAACTCCTCCGTCGCTGCGCCGAGTGCGTCCAGCAAGTCCACGATTGCCTCCCATGTGAAAGAGCGCATAGTGCCCGGTCCGGCGCGCCGGCGCAAGTGCGCATCAGAGCGCAGAAGGGCGGATACACGGGTGATCGTCAAAGATGCGCGAGATCGGCAGATCTGAGCGCCCTCGCTGCGGACGTAGCGGAGAGATCCAGGCCTGCGCTCCTCTGGTTCGCGCTCAGGTTCGAGAGCAACTGCTGATGAAACGTACGAGAGTTCGGGCGTAGCCATCAACGAGCCGCTTCGGGTTACCCCCCTGGACGCGATGATCACCGCCCGCCAGCACTGCAATAGAAAGTAGCTGAGGATGAACATTCGAGCGGAAGGAGCGCACGCTCTCGTCTACCGGAACGACCTCGTCGTCCGCACCGAACAAGGCTAGAAGCGGGACCCCGATGCTGCGCATCGCCGGTACAGGATCGTGTTCGAGGATTAGGCCAGCAAGGTTCCACTCCCGCTCATCATCGGCGAGAAAGCTGATCGGGCTCGGTTCACCGTCCAGGCCGAGTGCCCCGAGTCTCGTTCGCGCCTCGGCAAGGCTTGCGCCGGAACGCAACAGTGCAACGACGACATCGAAACCGTGAAGTAACTCGTCCACGTCAGATGATTTCAGACCAGCGCGACGAGCGACATTGCCCAGTGAAAAGCGGTCTTGCACACCCGCAGTCACCCCTGGACCAGAGTTCGAGATCACAAAGGCGACCGGTGCGCCGCGACTCGCTGCTTCGATCACAACCCAGCCACCCTGGCTATGACCGAACACTCCCAACGGGCTGGTGACTCCTTCACCGATCAACGCATCGCCAGCGGCTGCGACGTCGTCGGCTTGCTCGACAATGCCAGCATCGCGCCAATCACCGGTTGAGCCCCCGACGCCGCGCTTGTCAAACGACGCAACGGCAATTCCCGACCTCAAGAGATGGGCACGGATCTCGGGAAAGTACACGTCGTTGTCCCGGGTGGATGGTCCCGAACCGGGATGCATCAGCAACGTGGCAATCGGCGACTCAACCGGATTGCTCAAGGTGCCAGCGAGACGGAACGACCCCGACCGCACCTGTATATCTCGTACGGCGGCATCGCGCATCGGGCGGAATGTTAACGACTTCCATTGCCAGGCCGACGAAAATCCTCACTCCTCAACGCGTGGCTCGTACTCACCCGTGCACCCTGACGCGACGCTGATATTGCCCGGTCCGGCGCGTGCGCAAGCACAATCGTGAGCCCAGAACCGCGGATACACGGGTGATCGTGAGGATGCGCGAGATCGGCAGATATGGCGCTACGCGCTCTCGTCCGGCAGGTCAATCTCCAGTTCATCTGCAACGTCGCGAAGCAGGGTGACTGCGTTCCGCGCATCGAACTGCGGATCGGCCGAATACGTCCAACCGAGCCGCGGCAGTCCGCCGATTTGCGAAACCGTAAAGGTGATCGTCACGGTGCCACTCGAGGGCCAGTCTGGTGACTGGTGCATCGCCTAGGCGCCGTTGGTGAGTGGTCGCACGACACCCCCTGAATACACCTCGTCAAGTACTACATCGATCATCTCGCTCATCAACGTGTCCGGGGAGTGTGAGTCCCAATAAGTTGAGCCGCCGTTGATGTGGACTAGCCATTTGCCCGACGGAGGTAGCCGATCGAAGGCGTCGATCAACGTGTCAACCCACTCATCAGGCGCTCCGGGTAGGCGCTCACAGATCCCCACACGGAGGCCGGCGGCATGCACTCGCTCGCTGTCGCGT
>JBDTLT010000489.1:0-2546 GCA_039934635.1 Acidimicrobiales bacterium | reverse complement strand
CGCGAGGTCGCGGCGCGCGACGAACGCCACGGAGTGGTCGTGTTGGTGCCCGACGATTGGAGCACCAGCACACAGTTCCTCAATGTCATCAGCAACGCGTTGCAGTCGAACCCGATCCTGCGCACGGGCAACTTCACATCGATCTTCAACCTTCCCGCGTCGGCCATGGAGAGCGACACCGCGACCGCCACTCCCGCGCAAGGCGCGTTGACCCGCACGCTGCGACCCGAACTACCGAAGGCCCTCGGCCAGTATCCGACCGCGCTGCGCGAGGCCCACGCTCGGCTCACCAGCTTCGGTTCGCTACTCGACAGCTCGGGTGCCGGCCAGACCGCTCCATTGCGGGAGTTGCTCCTCGTGTCGGGCGACGATCGGCTCGATTCGAATGAACGCGATGCGTACCTCAACCAAGTGATCCAGACGGTGGAGCGCGGCAGCAAAGGTGTCACGATCACCGGCGCGCTGCGCTTCACCCTCACCGCGCGCGAAGACCTCTTTCCCATCACCATCGAGAACGACCCCGCCAACCCCGCCCTCAGCGTCGTCATCGAGTTGCAGAGTGACCCGCGCCTCGACTTCCCCGATGGGCGCATCATCCCCTACACGTTGAACCCGGGGACCAACCCGCTCAAGGTGCGCGTGCGCCCCCGCACGCCCGGCTCATTTCCCGTCGACGTCACCGTGCGTTCCTCTGACGGCGTCATCACACTCACCACAGCGCGCTACAAGATCCGCTCGGTCGCGCTCTCGGGGGTCGGTCTCGGCATCTCGATCGCGGCACTGGCCGTGTTGGTCACCTGGTGGATACGCCACCATCGCAGTACGAAGCGCGCAAGAATTGCCACCGAACTGACTGGAGCAGCATGACCGTCCGCATCGTCACCGATAGCGCGTGCGATCTCACCGACGACGAAGTCGCGCAATGGGGAGTCGAGGTCGTGTCACTCACGATTCGCTTCGGCCAAGAAGAGTTCATCGACCGCACCGAGCTGCCGGTGTCAGAGTTCTACCGGCGCCTGGCGTTGTCGGCCGAACTGCCGCAGACCGCGGCCCCCGCGCCCGGCGCATTCGCGCAAGCGTATGAACGGCTACGCGCGGACGGCGCATCAGCGATAGTGAGCATCAACTTGTCGAGCGAACTCTCGGCGACCATGCAGTCCGCGCAAACCGCGGCGTCGAGCTTTTCGGCCATCCCGGTACACGTCGTCGATTCACGTTCGATCACCGCCGGGCTCGGGCAACTCGTATTGACCGCCGCCGCGCTCGCCCGCGACGGCGCCGACGCGGAGACCATTGTGAAAGAGGTCGATGCACTAAAGGGCCGCCAACGCATCTACGGCACACTCGACACGCTCGAGTACCTCAAGAAGGGCGGTCGCATCGGTGGCGCGCAAGCCATGTTGGGAAGCATGCTCTCGATCAAGCCGTTGCTCGACATCTCGAGCGGTCGCGTCGAAGAGGCGGGCAAAACCCGCACGCGCAAGAAGGCGCTGCAATGGCTGCGTGATCAAGTGATGCAGCACTATCCCGTCGACAACCTCAATGTCATCCACAGCGAGGCGCCCGATATCGAGGATTTCCTCGATTTGTTACGACCCGACATCGATTTGACACAAGTCCGGGTCGGGCCGATCGGTGCAGTGATCGGCTCGCACGGCGGTCCGCGCATCGTCGGCGTGGCATTCCACGTACGCTGACCATCCGATGAGCACCGTCGCGAGCACGCTGGTGGCCGGTCGCTACCGGCTGGTGCGATCGTTGGGCCACGGCGCGATGGCCGAGGTCTGGGAAGCCGACGACGAACTGTTGCAGCGGCGGGTCGCCGTCAAGATCTTGCATCCGCATCTCCGCCGGGCCGCGATGATCGAACGTTTCCGCGCCGAAGGCCTCGCTACCGCGCGGCTGCGTCATCCCGCCATCGTCACGGTGTACGACACGATCTCACAGCCCGACGTCGACGCCATCGTGATGGAGCTCGTCGACGGACGCACGTTGCGTTTCGTGCTCGACCAACGAGGCACGCTCCCAATCGATCGCGCGATTCATATCGCGGCCGCCGTCGCAGACGCGTTGCACGCGGCGCACAGCACGGGAGTCATTCACCGCGACGTGAAGCCGGCCAACATCATCGTCGCCAAGGACGGCTCCGTGAAGATGACCGACTTCGGCATCGCAAAGAGCGGCTTCGCGCTCGATCTCACCGAAGCGGGCACCTACGTCGGTACCGCGCGCTACGTCGCGCCCGAACAAGTTCGCGGTGAACCGGCGACCGCTCGCAGCGACGTCTACGGACTCGGCACGGTGCTGTACGAGATGTTGGCTGGACGGTCCCCTTTCGTCGCGGACCACGACGACGCGCTCGCGCTCGCGCGCCTGCACCGCGACGCGCCGTCGGTGCGCACGTCGCGTCCCGACGTATCGCCCGCACTCGATGCCGTCATCGCCCGCGCGCTCGCGCGCGAACCGCACGACCGCTATCCGAGTGCCGCGGCGATGGCCGATGCGCTTCGGCGGGCGGCCGCCGCCCGCGGTGCCGCCGCGCCCGC
>JBDTLT010000488.1:0-2549 GCA_039934635.1 Acidimicrobiales bacterium | reverse complement strand
CTGCGGGAGGATGCCCAACCGCGTCGCCACCACCTTGGTAGGGAGTCGGTGGATGCTCTCTCCGTCGAGGAGCACCGTGCCGGCCTTCGGTTTGAGCAGCCGGGCCAACGCGCGTAGCAGGGTCGACTTGCCGCACGCGTTGGCGCCGACGATGCAGGTGATGCGGCCGGCGGGGATCGCGACCGACAGATCGCGAGCCACCTCGACCTTGTCGTACGCGAGCGTGAGACCTTCAGCGGACAGGGTGTGATGTTCGGATTGTTCGTCGGTCGAATCCGCCATGTCAGCCTCCGCGGCCGATCTTGTTGGCCCTCGCCAAGAGCCACATCAGATACGGGCCACCGATCACGCCGGTGACGACCCCGACGGGCAACTCGACCGGGGCGAACGCCCGCCGCGCGACAAGATCCGACAGCAACAACAGCAGCGCACCAACCATTGCGGCGGGCACGAGGGTCAGCGGTGCGTGCACCAGTCGTCGCGCGATCGGAGGAGCGACGAACGCGACGAACGCTATTGGTCCGGCAGCCGCGGTGGCGACCGCCGCAAGCGCGACGCCGACGATGATGAGCGCGACGCGACAGCGTTCGACGCGAACACCAAGCCCCTTCGCCGTGTCGTCGCCCATCTGCATCGCTCGCAACGGCCGAGCCAGGATCAACACCGCGGGAAACAGAAACAGCATCGAAAGGCCGACCGGCCGGACAAGGTCCCAGCCCCTGCCGTTCAGCGAACCGGTCAACCACACCGCGGCTCGCTGGGCGTCGATGATCTCGGCCCGCGTGAACAGGTAGGAGGTGATCGAGCCCAATACCGACCCGACGCCGATGCCCACTAGGACGAGGCGGTATGTCGACACGCCGCGCTTGTAGGCCAGCAGGTAGATCACGGCCGCGGCGATCAGCCCGCCGCCGAGCGCGCCGATCGACACCATGAAACCGCTGCCGTGGAGCACGACGATCACGAACACTGCCGACGTCGCCGCACCGGCGGTGATGCCGATGATGTCCGGTGACGCGAGGGGGTTACGCGCCAACGACTGGAAGATCGCCCCGGAGAAGCCGAACGCCGCACCGACGAGCACTGCGGTCAGCGCCCGCGGAAGCCGCAACCCGCGGATGATGAAGTCGGAGTCGGGATTGCCGTGCCCGAAGATCGCGGGCACGACATCGCGGAGCGGAATCGGAAAGTCGCCGACCGAGATCGACACACAGAAGGTCACGGCGATGATGGCCAACAGCACTATCGAGACCGTGGTCGCACGGGCTCGGCCGGTTGTGCGCGCGTTGCGCACGATCACGCGTTGATCCGATGCAGGGGCGCTGTCGACGACGACGGGCATGTCGGTGATCGTCATCGCGGTCAGAGCTCGGCGATCTTGCGCCGTCGCACCAGTGCGACGAAGAACGGTGATCCGACCAACGCGGTGACGATGCCGACTTGGAGTTCGGCCGGGCGCGCAATGATGCGTCCGATGATGTCCGAACCCAACAGCAGGATCGGCGCGAGCGCGGCCGAGTACGGCAACACCCACCGATAGTCGGGACCGGTAATCGAGCGTGCGATGTGGGGCACCGTCAATCCGATGAACGCGATCGGACCCGCCGCCGCGGTCGCCGCGCCCACCAACAACACGATCGACGCCGCCGAGAACAGCCGTGCCAAACCGACCCGTTGTCCGAGCGAACGAGCCACGTCATCGCCCAACGCCATCGCGTTCAGCATGCGACCGGATGCCAACGCCATGACCGTGCCGACGATGATGAACGGTGCCAGCTGTGTCGCGATCGTGCCGTTGCGCCCCGAGAGTGAACCGACCGCCCAGAACCGGAACTGATCAAGAGTCGCCACGTCGATCAACAGGATCGCCGTCGTGATCGACCCCAAGAACGCGGTGATCGCCGCACCCGCCAACGCCAGCTTGACCGGCGTCGCGCCTTCTCGGCCCAACGATCCCAGTGAGTACACCACGACCGACGTGATCGCGGCGCCCGCGAATGCGAACCACACGTAGCCGATCAAGCTGCTGATCCCGAAGCTGTAGATGGCGACCACCACGAACAGCGATGCCCCTGCTTCGACGCCGAGAATGCCGGGATCGGCCAGCGGGTTGCGGGCCACCCCCTGCATGACCGCGCCCGCCAACCCGAGTGCGACGCCCACCATGACGCCGACGAGGGTCCTGGGGATGCGCAACGAACGCACGATCAAGTGATCGTTCGACGACGCGTCATAGTGGAACAGCGCGTCGAGCACGGTCGAAAACGGGATCGGCTTGGACCCGACGGCGATCGAACACAGCACTACCAGCATCAAGGCGACGAGGGCAACGATCAGGCCGAGGGTACGCAGCGACCGGCGGTGGATGAGGCCGCGCCGCCGGGGGGTCGGCAACGGCTTGGCGGTGACGGCATCCGGCTCGACCTGGCGCTCGACGGCGAGGGCCATGGCTCAGCGACGCTGCCGTACAGCCGGCCCACCGAAACGAGACGCTTTTGACATCAACATATGATAGGCATACCTAACATTACGTGACAAGTGGTCCACCG
>JBDTLT010000487.1:0-2560 GCA_039934635.1 Acidimicrobiales bacterium | reverse complement strand
GCGGTCTGGATCATCCCGGGCACGCTGCCGCTATCGGGTGTCTTCGAGGGCCGCGATGCGATCTTCGACGTCTACCTGGGCACGCATACCGACGACTTCGAGACGGTGACATCCGAGGTCACGCGGACCATTGCCGAGCCCGGCGTCGTGGTCGTCGAATATCACGCCACCGGACGCACGCGCAAAGGTCGTGACTACGACACCGTCTACTACTACGTGGTCGATGTCGCCGACGGGCAGATCGTCAAAGTACGGCAATCGCTCGATACGCAATACGCGCAACACACGATCTACGACTGACGTGATCGACCCGGTCATCGCTGCCGCGGTCATCGCCTGGATGGGCGACGTCGCGGGCGGCACGGTGACGCGCGCCGAACGATTCGTCCACACCCGGCCGATGTGGACCGTCGACGTGCGCCGGCCCGACGGCTCGCTCGTCGAGCTGTTCGCCCGCGGCGATCGCGGCCCGGCGTCCGCCCTGAGTTCGGTCTACGACCTCGCACGAGAGGCGACCATCGTCGCCGCGCTGACCCGGGCGGGTGTGCCGACGCCGCGATTCGTGGCCTACGAGCCCGACGCCAAGGTGCTGCTGCTCGAGCGGGTGCATGGGCGCAGCGACGTCGTCGCTCTCCCTGATACCGCGCGCCGCGACCGCATCGCCCGGCACTTCATCGAAGTGATCGCGGACCTGCACGCGCTCGATGCCGACGCGCTCGGCCTCGACGAATTGGTAATTCCTCGCACCGCCGATGAGATGGCGCTCACCGAATTGCGAATCGGCGAGCAACTCTTCGACGACGCCGGTTACGTGGCCCATCCGATCGTCACGCTCAGCCGCGAGTGGCTCTACGCGAACGTCCCTCGAACCGCGGTGCGACCGAGTTTTCTCCAGGGCGATACCGGCCCGGGCAATTTCATGTTCGAAGGCGATCGAGTAACCCATCTCGTCGACTGGGAGATCTCCCATTTCGGCGACCCGATGGAGGATCTGGCGGCGATCTGCGTGCGCGACATGGTCACGCCCTTCGCGCATCTGCCCTCCCTGTTCGCTCGCTATGGCGAAGTCAGTGGCACCGCCGTCGATCTGCATCGGGTGCGCTATCACCGCGTCTCGAAGTGTGTGCGATCGCTCTTCGCCATCCTGAGCTTCACCAGCCAGCCGTCCGACGCGCCCGAGTTCGCCACCTGGCAGGCCTGGCGTCTGTTGTACTTGAAGAGCGCGTGCCAAGCGCTCGCCGAGGCGATGGGGGGCACGGGCACCGCCGAGGTCCAGTCGCTCTACCGCGACGCACACCAACAGGTGGAGCAGGCTCGATCCGCGATGGGCGCGTTGGCCGACCGATCGTTCGCGCCGCTCACATGAACCCCGCTCTGCGACGGCCGCTCGGGCCGTAGGATCTGGGTCGGGGACGAGGGGGCTGTGATGCGAAGAGTTGTGGTGATCGGCGCGGGTTCGGCGGGTTGCGTTGTTGCGGCTCGCCTGACCGAGGACGCCGACACGGCGGTGGTGTTGCTCGAGGCGGGGCCCGACTATCCCGACGTGCACGCCGCGCCCGACGACATCCGCAGCGCCTTCGTGTTCGCCGGCACTGACCACGATTGGGGCTACGTCTCCGACGGGGTCACGGCCCGCGCCGATGCGGTGAATCTCGGCAGCACGTCGGCCGCGATCCCAGTGCTGCGGGGCAAAGTGGTCGGGGGATCGTCGGCGGTCAACGGTACGTCCGCGATGCGATCGACACCGAGCGACTTCGACCGGTGGGTGGCGGCGGGTAACGACGAATGGTCGTGGACCGACGTGGTGCCGTTCTTCCGCATGCTCGAAAACGATCCCGCGCCGGGAGAGTGGCACGGCCACGATGGCCCGCTGCCGATCCTTCGATTCGAAGGCGAGCAGTTGCGACCAGTGCAGCAGGCGTTCCTCGACGCGTGCGCGGCGTGCGGCATCGCGCGCGTCGAAGATCACAACGCACCGGGGGCGATCGGCGCCGGGCCTATCCCACTCAATCAACGCGACGGCGTCCGTCAGAGCACGGCGGTCACGTATCTCAACCCGGCGCGGCATCGGCCGAATCTCACGCTGCGGTCCGGTGTGCTCGTCGATCGGGTCGAGATCACCGGCGGTCGGGCGAGTGGTGTGGTGCTCGCCAGTGGCGAGGTGATCGCGGCCGACGAGGTCGTGCTCGCCGCCGGCGCGTATGGCAGCCCGGCGATCCTCTTGCGCTCGGGTGTCGGACCCGCCGACGAGCTTGCGGCGCTGGGCATTGCGGCGGTGGCCGATCTACCCGCGGTCGGTAAGAACCTTCGCGATCATCCGATGATCGTCGTTGCGGTCGAGGCGCGCGCCGAAGCTGTCGGTGCGCTCGACCCGCCCGTGCAGACGATGCTCACCATCGCGTCGCGCGGCGCGTCGGTCCAGGAGAACATCGACATCGAGATCGCCATGTTCACCGTCGTGCCGGATCAGTTGTTCTTCGGTATCGGCATGGTGCGACCGCAGTCGGTCGGCGAGATGTGCATCACGTCGCGCGATCCGGCGGCGGCGCCGCGCATCCGC
>JBDTLT010000486.1:0-2564 GCA_039934635.1 Acidimicrobiales bacterium | reverse complement strand
AGACGCGGCGCAAGTCCCCCGTTTTGACTCGCCCGCTTGGACGCGGCCCACCGAAGCCCTGCGCCTCAAGCGCGATCCTCCGCGCCTGAGAGATGCTCAGCTCGTCAAGCCTCCTCATGCGCAGGTCAGGATAAGCACTCGCCGCGTCTACTAACTAGTGGTGTCGGAGGAACGACACAGACGGTAACGCCACGCGCTGCGACCACCGGTTGGTTCGACATTGTCGGTTAGCGCCATGAGCTCTGCGGGCGACGCAGCCACCGTTTACGTCACGCTGCATGTCGAACAGATATGGCGATACTCGCAGACAACCTTCCGTATCTGTCTGAATCCGGACGATGTCTTGCGACTCACTCGCTTTCGCCGGCGCGCTTAGTTTGGGCACCGCGGATCTGACCAACTGAATTGGACGGTTGCGAGTAGTTGGATCTCGGCAGTGCGGCTGCGTCCGAAGGCCTCGTATTCGACGCGCGCCGAGCCGACTGTGGCAGCATACGGGCCGAGCGATGCTGCGGCTGACGCGCAGTTCGCGCGTAGATGGAATTCGACGTTGTAGTAGCCCGGTATCTGCTCGACGCCCTTCGGACCTGTTCCAAACTGCGGCGTGATCATCGACGACACGACAACGACGGACGGCGTCTCGGCCGCCCGCTGCTCGAGCACAGGAATCGTCACTCGGCGCGGCGTGCGACCCATCAACATCCCGATCTTCAACACCACTTCTCTACGGTCAGAGAGATCGACCTCCACGGACCGACTCTCGAATCGTTCGACCTGCTCGATACCGGAAAAATCACTGCTATCGATTACACCGTTGCTCTCGAACAAAACGCCATACGAGACCGGCGTCATCTCGGTCTGCCACGTGACCCACCACCGCAGTGTTGCCGCCCCCGCGACCACCAACGCGACAGTCACCGACGTTGCCACAAGTCTGGTCCAACGGCAGCGAGATGAGATCGCCAACCAACGAGCCCACCAATCCGTGCGCTCCGATCCCAGTTCATGGACACCGCGCAACTCACTCACATACCGTGTCGGCGGACCAAGCTCGTCCCACAGCGACTGCTCACTGTCTGGTCTCGGCCGATCACGCAAATGCGCGCGCACCTCGTCGAGCAATTCACGGCGCTGACCCACTTCGATATCGCGCAAGTGCCAGGCCACGTGACGCGAATAGTCCTCCTCGAACGACTCGAGGAGACGCGGGGCCTGGGAGACGTTCATGACGCCCCGCGCTTGCGTTCGGCCGTCACGACGATGCGATCCACCGTCGACACGAACGCGGACCATTCCATCGCAGTCTCGCGCCGCCACCGAGTTCCCTTCGTCGTGACCTCGTAATAGCGCCTCGCCGGACCACTCTGCGACGCCGCGAGCCTCGACACCAACAAGCCCTGCGCTTCGAGCCGGCGAAGCGTTCCATACACAGTCGCCTCCGACAGATCGTCGATGCCCAACGCGGACAACCGCTCGACCAACTCGTAGCCGTACGACGCGCGCGGCTGCAGCACAGCCAACACCAACAACTCTGTCACCCCACGAAGCCACTGCGAACGGTCGACCACCACTACTGTGTAGCAAACAGTACTGCGCACCGTCAAGAGACATCACTCGCATATTTCCATCGCACCCTCAAGATTGCCCGGATCCAAAGAACGCTCTCGGTTGTCCCGCGCATGTTGTGGGTTTCTCGTGCGTGAGCGAAGGTCTGCCTCGCCGCGCCGCTGTCCACACGCACCGCGGCGGGCGACGCCATCGTCGCCCTGCAACACGCCATCGCCAACGCGGAAGCACTACTCGGCTACCCGCTGCTGCATGACTGCGTCGACATCAACACCGGCGAAATCACACCCATCACCGTGGTCACCGACAACGGACCCGCCTACAAGTCCGCCGATTTCGCCCGCTTCATCGCCAGCCGCAGCGAACTCCAACACGTCCGCACCCGCCACTACGCACCAGAAAACAACGGCGTCGTCGAGCGCTACAACGCATCGCTCAAATACGAACACCTCTATCGAATCGAAATCCCCCACGGACAAGCCCTCGCCGACGCCGTCAACGACTACCGCGACATCTACAACAACGTCCGACCCCACGAAGCCCTCAACTTCGACACCCCCACCACCGCCTACCTCAAAACCATGCCCTAAATCAGAACGAATCCGTCCAAGAAACTTGACACGGGGGAATGCGACGCCAAACTCGCCCGATACCGCGCCGCCCTCGAAGCAGGCACCGACCCCTCAATCGTCTCCGGATGGATCGAGGAAGTAAAGCTCGAACGCAAAGCCGCCGAACTCCAACTCCGCTGCAAGCGCAGCGACAGCCGCATGACCGCCGAAGAGATCCGCTCACTCGTCGAGCAACTCAAAGGGATCGTCGCGATCCTGCAAACCGCCGACCCAGAAGACCGCCGAGCCGTCTACCAGGGAGCTCAACGTCTCAATCCGCTACCACGCCGACGGCCGCCTCCATGTGAAGGCCGGACCCAACGCGTGTACTAACGATGGTGTCGGAGGGGGGACTTGAACCCCCACACCCTTGCGGGCGCCAGCCCC
>JBDTLT010000485.1:0-2574 GCA_039934635.1 Acidimicrobiales bacterium | reverse complement strand
CCGGGCCGACACCACCGTGCCGGCGTCGTTGAGCACCTCGACGGAGAAGCCGGGATACTCCGTCTCGAAGCGCTTCTCCATCCATTCGTTGACGGTCCAGTCGCCCGGCGCAGCCCGTTGAAAGCGGTAGGTCTTCACGTTGGTCCGATCGCCACGAACGTTGCGACCTTTGGCCGGCCCCGGCGTCGAGTAAAGGATGCTCACGCGAAACCGCTCGACGTTGCGGATCGACTTCTCGACTCGCTCGATACTGGCCATGTCTGCTCCGAACGCAGGGTTGCTGGCGCGAGTTTACGCGCACAAGAGCAGTCGACCGCGCGAACCGCGTCACCGCGCCGGCGTACACGTTGCACGATCGAATGGGGACAGATGAGTGATATCCAACGGGCAGACGCCGACGGTGGCGGAGAGCCTCGCGTCGCGTGGAACGACCTCACGGCGAACAAGCCCGGCGCCGAGGCACGCGCTCGTGCGCTCGAGATCAAGCAGCGCGCGCCGATCCGTGTTTTCCTCGGACGCGTGCTCGGTGTCCACAACAACGAGCGAGCGTGGCGCGTGGGTGCGGACGGCGAAGAAGAGGTGGCGCGCCGGCTGGACAAGCTTCCCGACGGTTGGTGCGTGCTCCACGCAATCCCGGTCGGTGAGAAGGGCAGCGACATCGACCATGTGATCATCGGGCCGGGCGGCGTCTTCACGTTGAACACCAAGAATCATTCGAACGGCAAGGTATGGGTTGGCCAGAAGTCCTTCTTGGTCAACGGTCAGAAGACCGACTACCTCCGCAACTCGCGCCACGAAGCGAAGCGGGCGACGAAACTGTTGAGCGCGGCGTGCGCGTTCAACGTAAACGTCGCGCCGATCATCGTCGTGATGGCGTCGTCGATGACAGTGAAGGCAAAGCCCGAGGGCGTCGAGGTCGTGGCGCGCAAGCAGATCGTCAAGTGGCTGTCGAGTCGCCCGGCCGTGCTCACCCCCGACGCGGTCGATCGCATCTTCCACCACGCCCGCCGTGACCTCACCTGGAGGCCGCCCGGCGGCGGTCCCCGATGACCAACCACCGCCCCTGAGCGGCCTCGCCGCTCGTTGTCACACGCCCTCTCTAGAGTGCCCTCCATGGATGACGACGATGCGCTCGGACAAGAATCCCTGGCGCTGCTGCGCAAGCTCACGGGCGACCCCGCGAGCGAGTTCCGCCCCGACCAGATCGACGTCATCAAGCGCCTCGTCGGCGAACGCCAACGCATGCTGCTCGTGCAGCGCACCGGCTGGGGCAAGAGCGCGGTCTACTTCATCGCCACCCGCATGCTTCGTGATCGGGGCGCCGGCCCGACGTTGCTCGTGTCGCCACTGCTCGCACTCATGCGCAACCAGATCGAGGCCGCCGACCGCATGGGCGTGCGCGCCGCCACGATCAACAGTGCGAACCGTGACGACTGGCAGGCCATCGAAGAACAACTCGACGCCGGCCTGCTCGACATCTTGTTGATCTCGCCCGAGCGTCTCGCCAACGACAAGTTCCGCGCCGAGGTGTTACCCGAGGTCGGTCGGCGCAGCGGTCTGCTCGTCATCGACGAAGCGCACTGCATCTCCGACTGGGGCCACGACTTTCGCCCCGACTATCGCCGGCTGATCCGCGTGCTCGATCTCCTGCCCGAAGGTGTGCCGGTGCTGTGCTGCACAGCCACCGCCAACAACCGCGTCGTCGACGATGTCAACACACAACTGGGCTCGGGCCTTGCACCAGTACGCGGCCCGCTCGGTCGCGACGGCTTGCGATTGCACGTGCTCGACTTGCTCCGCCCGGCCGAGCGCATGGCGTGGCTCGCCGAGATGTTGCCCAAGTTGCCGGGCACGGGCATCGTCTATTGCCTCACGATCGCCGACACCGAGAGACTCGCCGGTTGGTTGCGCTCGCGCGGCATCGAGGCCGTTGCCTACAGCGGCGAGACCGAAGCCGAAGCTCGTCCGGTCATCGAGCAAGCGCTGCTCGCGAACGAAGTCAAGGTCGTCGTCGCCACATCAGCACTCGGTATGGGCTTCGACAAGCCCGACCTCGCGTTCGTGATCCACTTCCAGTCGCCGTCGTCGCCGATCGCGTATTACCAACAGGTCGGCCGCGCTGGTCGCGGGCTGTCCGAATCCAACGGCATCCTGTTGCGCGGCGCCGAGGACCGCGACATCCAAGACTTCTTCATCCGCTCCGCGTTTCCTCCGTCAGATCTTGCGCTGCGCGTCGTGCGCATTCTCGAAGAGCGGGCCGAGCCGGTGTCCGAAGCCGAACTGCTCGAGGCCGTCAACGTGCGGCCCGGCCAACTCGCGTTGTTGGTCAAGACGCTGGAGATCGAGGGTGCCATCGAGCGCGACGGTCGCAAGTGGTCACGCACGACCAACGACTGGGCGTTCGACCATGACCGCGTCGAGTCGGTCACCGCGTTGCGGCGCACCGAACAGACACAGATGAACGACTACGCGCGAGCGACCACGTGTCGCATGCAGATCCTGCGCGGCTATCTCGACGACGAAGACTCGGGGCCGTGCGGCATCTGCGACAACTGCACCGGCGAAACCCTGCGC
>JBDTLT010000484.1:0-2585 GCA_039934635.1 Acidimicrobiales bacterium | reverse complement strand
GCCCGGCGAAGATCACGAAGTAGAGCAGACCATCGAGCTGCGTGCTCGAGTGACCCGCGAACGACGTGGCGACCAGCGCAACGGCCGCCATCGTGGTCGCAATGAACGCACCGGCGACGACTCGCCGCGCCAGCCGTTCCAGGCCGGGTCGTGCAGACGTCACGTTCGTGATCCGATCTGCCGGATAGCGAGGACGACCACACCCATGGCGAGAAGGGCGATCGCTCCCTCCGGCAGCGGACCCAAATGACCGAGCGGCAAACCGCCAGGGTTGTGGATCTGTCGAAGTGCCACGACGTACTTGGCAACCGCTGCAACATCACCATCCGAGATAGCCGTCGAACCGAACACAGGCATCGTCCCAGGGCCATTTCGGATCGCCTCCGCGACCTGGACAGGAGTAGATGGCAGCAACGATGGCGAGTTCTGCCCGAGAAGTACACCGCCCGCTCCGGCAGCTTGATGGCAAGCCGCACACTGCTCGCGGTAGATCGAGCCGCCGGCGGTCAACGACGCGGAGGCCAGGTCGACGGTCGGGACCCGCGGACCACCCTGTTGCAACACCGCCACGTAGTCGTCGAGGGCGGCTATCACGTCTGCAGAATACGACGGCGCACGGCGACGCGGCTGAGTCTTGGGTGTCGCGATGGGCATACGTCCCGTCGTCAACATGAAGTCAACTCCCGCGGCACCTTGTCCCCGCAACGTCGGTCCCCGACTCGTTCCGGAACCATCTGGCGCATGGCATGTGGCGCAATCACGCAGATAGACCGTGCGCACGTCAGACGGATTGACTTGACGAGCACCCGCCGAGGCCGAGTCCGACAGCGACCACGCAAGGCAGGCGATCACCGCGACCGCAAGAGGTCCCAACACTGCCGAGCTCAACGCCCGATCGAGCACCGCCCCGACTCGGCTCACCCGGAGCTCCGCGGCGACGGCCACCATCCGCGCAGCACCTCAGCCCACCTCGCTCGGACGGCTCCGCTCGCGTCGCGCCAAAACGACCGATCGACCGTGTGGGTGCCTCCCACCGACCGCGCCTCGCACCAATGGTCGAGCGTTGCCGGGAACAGCCGTGCGAACTCGAGAGCACACCAGGATCTCAGCGACACGACCCGTTGCCGCCGGCCATCAACAGCCGAGCGAGTCACTGCCCGCGCAATCAGACGGACCTGCCGAGCGACACCCTCAACATCAGCGGATCCCGACACGGGAAGGCTCGCATAGACCGAGCAGAACCGCACGGCACCGCCGCTCGCAAGCGCGCTGCGTCGCAGCGACGCGAGCAACCCACGACGCGCGAAGGAAACGGCGCACAGCTCCGGTCGCGTTGCCGAGGGAATAAATGCCATCGTCGAATCGACCGAAATCACGGTCCCGCAGTGCCGCTCGCTCATGACGGCGACCGCGTCAAGGAGACCCCATCCGAACATCCCCGCTCCGACAATACGAACACCTGGGGACCCTCGAGAGTCGCTCGCGTCAACGGCGGGGCAGTCGGCATCGAGCGCAACCCAGACCTCGATCGGTCCGAGCCGATCGCAGATCTCATGAATCCCTGCGGAGACTGTGTCCGAGCCGCCGGTGCCCGCTTTAACGGCAAGCACGCGCCCACCGACGTGAAGCACCGCCAAGGCGATGTCCCGTAGAATCGCTTCGTCGTCACCGATCAATGCCACATCGAAGCGGCTCTCGGCCAACTCCAGCGCGATTCCACGTCCGAGCAGCCGGTCGGCCGGCGAGATGACCGCGACAACGCGACCTGCCCGGCGGACACGCATGCTCACAGATCACTCATCTCAGGCCAGTCTTTCCATAGGCGCAAGAAGGACATTCCATTGTTATCACGAAACCATTATCCAATCGAAGGCTCGGCAGACGTGGTCGCCAACCGGGCCATCAAACGCGCGGCGCGAACAGCAGCGCTTGGAACTTCGCCGCGCCCACGACGACAAGTTGGCGTGCGAGTCTGAAGGTGATGTCTGAACCGAATCTCCGTCCTACGATCTTCGTGTTGTTCGGCGCGACAGGGGATCTGGCGAAGCGGATGGTGCTTCCCGCCTTCTACCAGTTGGACGCTACTGGTCTGCTTCCGGACCGATGGCGGTTGATCGGCAGCGGCAGGAGCGGCTTCACCGCTGACCGCTTCACGGCGCATGTGCGTCGGTCGATCGCCGACTTCGGTCCGCCGATCGACCGGACCCAATGGGATCGCTTCGCCAGTCGAGTGCGGTTTGCCAGCGGTGACTTCACAGCCGGTGGTCATGGTGCACTCGTGGCCGAGATCGCGGATGCACGTGCCGAGCTCGGATCGGATTCGCAGCTCATCCACTACCTCGCGGTGCCTCCAGCGGCGTTCGCTCCGCTGACGACCAGCATCGGCAACCACGATCTCGCGCACGGGGCGCGCATCGTCTACGAGAAGCCATTCGGCACCTCGTCGTCGACCTTCGCAAAACTGGACGCGATCGTACGCAAGGTCTTCGATGAGTCGCAGGTCTATCGGATCGACCACTTCTTGTCGAAAGAGGCGACCCAAGACCTGCATGTCGTCAGGTTCGCCAACGGCGTGTTCGCCGACA
>JBDTLT010000483.1:0-2590 GCA_039934635.1 Acidimicrobiales bacterium | reverse complement strand
AGTCGTTTCGTCGAAAGGTCGGTGGTCCCTTCCATGAGGTGCGCGAGCAAACGGGTGCGCCGTTCGCCACTCACCGTTCACGTGCCCTCGGGTTCGCAAAGACCACGCGCACCGCAGAGGTCGAGGATTCGCCGAGCAGAACGAGACGGTGACCGCAACGCGAACGTCCGGCCCTCTCCTGACACGAATTCGCCGGCGGCGGTCAGTACACGAAGCGTGGCGGCGTTGATGAACTGCACCTCGCTCAGATCGACGATGAGGTTGGTGCGTTCGCGCGCAACGGCCGACGCCAGCGTCGCGGCCAGCGTGGGCGTGTTGGAGCAGTCGTGATCACCGTGGAGTTGCACCACCAGCGTGTCGCCATGGGCGACTGTGGATACCGTCACGATGCGCGGACGGTTGGCTCCCGACAACGAAACCTGGGCTCGGGCCATGGGCGTGCTCCTGGAGTGATTCGCATGCTGCGCTACCAGGGTCCGGAGTATCGCTCCCGAGCGGCCGAAACCGGCTGCTCAACACGCTGGGCTCTCATCGTGTTGGGTGAGACTATACCACCCATTTCGTGGTGATCGCTCAGTCTTTTTCCCTGGTGGCAGAGCCGCCAGAGCGCGGCCGTCAGTCGAACCAATCCCACTGCCACGGGATGATCGTGTGCAAAGGGCCGGCAAACAGTGTGCGTTCGTGGTGCGAATTGTCTACCGCGGCGAGTGCCGCGATGGCCGTCGCGACCTCGATGGGATCGCCGTCGAGGAAGTACACGTGGGCCCGGAACGTGCCGCGGTCCGGACCCTCGATCGGGTCGAAGGTCACGCTGCCGGGTGTGGATTGCCAGCGCGGATCGAGCGTGGTGCTGTCGCTGGCGAATGTCCACGCCCCGGCGACACCCGGCAGAGCGACGATCTGCGGGATGCGCTCGCGGTCGTACCACGCGTGCAGGGCGTCGGTATCCGGATGATGGGGTTCGTGTAGTTGCGTCAGCGTCACGTAGACACCGCGGGTCGGTCGGAAAGGCAACACGTCGGCACCGACCAAGACCCGCGGATCGACGTAGCCCTTGATGACCGAGAAGAAGCCCATCAACGGTCGTGTCGTCCACGCGACGTCGGGCCGGCGGCCCCACTGGAACGCAATCTCGGCGAGGTCCTGCCACTCCTTGATGCTCTGTGCGTAGGGCTCGCGGTACCAATAAAGATTGATGTATTGCGTGGCGTCGACCGAGGTGCCCGACTTCGTCGCCAGTGCCGCGCAGTCGGGCGAGTGCACCCAGCGCTCCCCCCAGACGACACCCGGCAACGCCAGATTCTCGGGACGGTGGTCGAGTTGGTGCCACTCGTTGTAGTCCCGGTGTTTGGCGGGATCGTTGATGCCGGTGAACGAGAAAAACGCTTTGCGGGCGAGCATCTGCGGCACTGTAATCTCGCGCTGTGCGCAGTAACCAGATCGCGGAGCTCGACCTCACCGATGGGGCGCTCTACCGGCAAGGGTTCCCCCACGAGCTGTTTCGCGAGTTGCGGGCGGCGGGCGCGGTGCATCGCCACCCCACCGTTCGCATCCTGACCAATGCGCACGACGGTGAGGTCACGTTTTGGTCGATCATCGGCCACGCAGAGATCGCGCGCGCAAATCGCGATTGGCAGACCTTCAGCGCGCACGACGGCTCCGGCATCGCGCCGACATTGGCCGCACGACGTGGCCACACGATCGTGTCGATGGATCCGCCCGAACACTCGAGGCTGCGCCGGCTGATCAGCGCCGGCTTCACGCCGCGCATGATCGCAGAGCTCGAAGCACATGTGAGCCGGCGCGCCGATCAGATCGTGAGCGCCGCGGCCGAGCGAGGCACGGTCGAGTTCGTCTCCGAGGTCGCGTACCAACTACCGATGCATGTCATCGCGGACATCATGGGCATCCCCGACGAAGACCGGCAGTGGGTGTTCGCCCGCACCGACATGATGTTGCGTGCCCTCGATCCCACGTCGGGCCTCGATCCCGACGACCGGCTCGCGGCCGAACGCGATCTGTTCGACTACGCGAAGCAGCTCGGCGCACAAAAGCGGGACAACCCGGGCGACGACATCTGGACCGTGCTCACCTCTGCCGAAGTCGCCAGCGACGACGGGGAGCCGACGTCGCTGTCCGAGCTCGAGCTCGACATGTTCTTCATCATTCTGGCATTGGCCGGCAGTGAGACGACGCGCAACGCGATCTCACAAGGTCTGATGGCACTGATCGCGCATCCCGACCAGATGCAATTGTTGCGCGACGACCCCTCGGTGATGGCGTCGGCGACCGACGAGATGATCCGCTGGGCCAGCCCCGTGCTCTATTTCGGTCGCACAGCGACGCGCGATGTCGAGATCGGCGGCGTGTCGATTCCACGTGGTGGGCGCGTGGTGCTCTGGTATCCGTCGGGCAATCGTGACGATGCGGCGTTCGCCGATCCGTTCCGCTTCGATCTGCGCCGCAACCCCAATCCGCACGTGTCATTCGGCGGTGGCGGCCCGCACTACTGCCTCGGTGCGAATCTCGCCAAGAAAGAGGTCAGCGTGATCATGCGGGCGTTGCTCGACCGGTTCCCCCGCATCGAGGT
>JBDTLT010000482.1:0-2608 GCA_039934635.1 Acidimicrobiales bacterium | reverse complement strand
TGTCGCTTGCCAGTCCGATGGGACCGCCGTGTTGCCAGATGCATGGGACCGCGTTGTGTCCATGTTGACCGGCCGTCGGTGATGTTCTCGGCGGCGGGTGGTGTGTGTCAAGTTCGGCGTCGTCGACGTGTCGTTGTTGGGGCGTCGGTCGGGGTTGCGATCGAGGGTTTCTCGCGTTGGCGGTAGGACTGGCCTTCGATGATGAGTTCCCATGCTGCGCTTTGGAGCCGGTCGACCGCGGATTGGGCGAGTAGCGGGTCGGCCATGACGGCGAGCCATTCGCTGGGGTCGCGGTTGGAGGTCAGCACTGTTGCTGTGTTGTGGTGGCGTTCGACGCAGATCTCGTAGATGTCGGCGGTCTCGGTCGCGTCGAGCGGTTGCAGCGCGAAGTCGTCGATGATGAGCAGGTCGACTCCGATGAGTTTGCGCATCTCGGTGTCGTAGCTGGCGTCGAGGCGTGTGGCTTTGAGGCGTTTGTGTAGTCGGTCGGCGCGCTCGAAGTGCACGCTGATGCGACGGCGGCATGCGATGTGCCCGAGCGCGGTGGCGAGGAACGTCTTGCCGACGCCGACGGGCCCGAGGATGAACGCGTTGCGTGCTTGGTCGATGAATCGCATCGACACGAGCTCGCTCCATACTGCGCGGTCGTAGGTGATCGCGGCGGTGTCGTCCCACGCTTCGAGCGTCATCGTCGGGTCCAGCTTGGCGAGCCGCGCGCGCAGACCGGCGGAGGCACTGTCGCGTCGTTGCACTTCGTCGGAGAACAGCTGCTCGAGGAACTGAGTGTGAGTGAGGTCGTGTTGACGGGCGAGCGCCATACGTTCAGGCAAGGTGTCGAGTAGACGTCCGAGCTTGAGTCGTCGCATCAGCGTTTTGAGCTCGGGTGACACGGTCGGCGCTGGTGTCGTCATCGGCGCGCCGCCTTCGTCGCGAACTCTGACGGATTACGAAAGAAGCGGCCTTGCACGACGACGAGGTCGGGTCGAGCGTCGGGCTCGGCGTCTTCTCGAGCGCGTTCCAACATGCGCGACACAAGGTTCACGTCGATGGCTTCGGCGTCGAGCGCTCGCTGGCACGCCTGCTCTACACGCGTGGCTCCCCATTTCTTCACCAGGCCGAGCAGCCGATAGACCTGACGCATCTTCGTCCACGGCAACGGGTTGTCGAGCAGCGCCGTCGCATAGACGCCGATCGCGTCGCCGTGCGCGGCGGCCATGGCCCGGAGCCGGTCGAGGTCGCGTGTCGCGTAAATCTCCTTGCCGGTCGGATAGTCAGCGGGGTCAGTGCAGCGCTGACCGGGCGCTTTGCGTGGATGGACCTTCACCAACTCGCCACGGAAATACAACTTCACCGTGGTCGAGTCCCGCCGCGCGTTCAGGTGACGGCCGATGAAATGATGCGGAGCCGAGTACAACGCCTTGTCGACTTCGACATGGAAATCGCGATGCACCTTGGGTTGTGACCATCTCGGCACATCGAAGGTCGCGTCCGGGAGGCGCAACAACAGCGGCAACTCGTTGGCACGGAACTCCTCGATCGGCCGGCACTGGGTGCTGCCATGGATGCGCATGCCCGCGGTGTCGCTGCACCACCTTGTGGCGCGCGCTCTCACATCGGCGAGATCAACAAACGTCTCACCGGCGAAGAAGTTGTTACGCACATAGGGCACAGTGCGCTCGACGCGAGGTTTATCGGTCGGTGTCGCGACACGCGCCGCGTCGACGACGAAGCCCCTCGACTGCGCGTACTCCAAGAACACATCGTTGAAACGCGGCGCCGTGTTCTCCGCCGCCACCACGATCGAGCGCATGTTGTCGGGGATCACCACCGGGAACACCCCACCGAAATACATCCACGCCGCCTCGAACCCGGCGATGACGTCCTCAGTGCTCTGAGACAACGTCGGCCACACAAAACAATGGCGGCTGAAACACGCGGTGAAGATCAACGCCCAACACACCCGGCGACGCTCGCCGTCAGCGACCAACCCCAACCGGCCGAAGTCGACCTGCAACTCGACACCCGGCGGCGGGTCGTCCACCCGCACCGTCGTCGAACGCCGGCCCGCCCCACAACGCGCCACCGCGAAACGCGCCAACGTGCGGTGCGGAACCACCACCCCGCGCCGCGCGAGCAAGATCCCGATCTTCACCACCGTCAGGTCCTGGCGCACCCACTCCTTGATCCGCTCCTCCTCGGCCAGCAGCCGCCGCCACGCCTCGCCGTGGCCGTCAACGCGATGCGGGCGCACCCGCTCAACCACCTGCCCGATCAACTCGTCAGTGAGTTGCTCCTCGCCACCGCAACGGTCGAGTCCACACTCGACCGCCGCCGCGATATACCGCCTCGCCGTCTTGCGATCGACGCCGACACCCTGCGCGATCGGCCGCTCGCCGTCACCGCGCAACCACCGACGCAACGCCTCTTTCACCTGAACCACCGAAACCTCCCTGAACGCCATCGGGCCTCCTGATCGAAGACCCAGCCGAATGACTCCTCGGCCGGCGTTGGTGGACCCTCACGGTGGTCCCATAACTGGCAACACAAGTGGTCCCATGCAACTGGCAAAACCACCCACTACCCGGTCCCATGTCGCTGGCAAGCGACA
>JBDTLT010000481.1:0-2615 GCA_039934635.1 Acidimicrobiales bacterium | reverse complement strand
ACGGACAAGTATTTTGAAGTGGATGCCAGCGAACCGAGACCCCCAAGCGGCCGCCCTCGGAGGCAACCGACTGCGCACCCTGCCGGTCGTCGGGGCCCGCACTCGGCGCGACCGAGCAGTTACCCCTCGACGACCGCCACCTGTATTCAGAGAGCTTCCTGCTCACCGCGCTGGCATCATTGCTCGGTGGGCGCGCCGGTGAGCTCGTCGCCATCGGCGAGGCGTCGAGCGGTGCGGCCGACGACCTCGCGAAGGCCGCCGAGATCGCCACTCGCATGGTGCGAGAGTTCGGTATGAGCGAGGTGGTGGGCCCCGTCGGCTATCCGGCGGCGAAGGACTACTTGGGCATGGGGGCCGCCAGCGGTCACGAATTCTCCGACGCGACACAACGCGCCATCGATGCCGAGGTGTCGCGCTTGGTGATCCATGCGCAAGAGCGCGCCGAACTCGTCCTACAAGAGCACCGCCACGAGTTGGATCAGCTCATGCTCCTGCTGCTCGAACAAGAGACGGTCGACGGTGACGCGGTGTACGCACTCATCGGCGGCGGCACCGGCATTGCCGAACCCGAGTTCCTTCGCACCACGAACGTGGTGCGGTGACCGAGCAACGCATGCGCGCCGCGGTCTTGCACCAGCCCGGACCGGTCCGTACCGATCGCCTGGTCATCGACGAGGTCGACGCTCCTCGTGTGGGAGCCACCGATGTACTGATCGACGTGCACGCATGTGGGGTGTGTCGTACCGACCTGCAAATCTGCGAAGGCGACCTCGCAGCCAAGCACCTCCCGATCGTTCCCGGCCACCAGGTCGTCGGGACGATCGCGACGGTGGGCGCCGATGTCACCGATCTGCACGCCGGCGACCGAGTCGGCGTGGCCTGGATTGCCGGCACGTGCGGGCACTGCCGCTTCTGCTCGACCGGCCGAGAGAATCTCTGCGTCGAAGCCACCTTCACGGGGTGGGACGTCGACGGCGGCTACGCGCAATCGATGCGCGCTCGACACGATTTCGTGTATCCACTCCCCCGCGGCTACGACGACGTGGCGGTCGCACCGCTGTTGTGCGGCGGGGTCATCGGCTACCGATGCCTGCGCGTCGCCGGCGCGTCAGCGGGCATGCGACTCGGCCTCTACGGATTCGGCGCGTCGGCGACCATCGTTATCCAGGTAGCGAAACACCGGGGCTGCGACGTGTACGTCGTCACGCGCAGCGCGGCCGAACAAGACCGAGCCCTCGCACTGGGGGCGACATGGGCCGGTCCCTATTCTGCGCGGCCACCCGTCGCGCTCGACGCGGCGATCACCTTTGCCCCGTCGGGCGACGTGGTCGTCGCCGCGCTCGAGGCCGTCGATCGCGGCGGCATCGTGGTCGTGAACGCGATCCACCTCGATCGCATGCCCGAATTCGACTACGGGCTCCTTTGGTGGGAGCGCGCACTGCGCAGCGTGGCCAACGTGACCCGTGCGGATGTGACCGAGCTGCTCGCGCTCGCGCCGCAGATACCGATCGTGACCCAAACCGATCTCTACCCACTCGCCCGCGCCAACGACGCGCTACGCGACCTCGCCGCGGGCCACGTGCGCGGCGCCGCGGTCCTGCAGGTTTCTGACCTCCAGGTTTCTGACCCTCAGGTTCCTGGCCCCTAATTCCGGCGCCCGTCGATCATCGCCGCGCCGCCGCCAACAGCAAGCGCCGCTCGGCCCCGGCGATCACGCGACGAGTGACGTCGACCGCGTCGGGGTTCACCGATACCGATGTGATGCCGAAGCGGACGAGGTGCTCGGCGAAGCGCGGACGATTCGATGGTGCTTGCCCGCAGAGTGACGAAGTGAGATTGGCTGCACGGCAGGCGGTGATGATCTGCTCGATCGCGCCGAGCACCGCCGGGTCTTCTTCGTCGAAGAGCTCGGAGCAGATTTCGGAGTCACGATCGACACCGAGCATCAACTGCGTCAGATCGTTCGAACCGATCGAGACGCCGTCGATGCCGAGCGATGCGTACGTGGCGATGTTGTAGACGACGGAGGGCACCTCGGCCATCACCCATCGCTTCAGCCCACGCTGACGGCCCAACGGGCTTTTGTCGACGAGCTCGAGACACGCCTCGAGCTCCCACTTGGTGCGCACGAACGGGATCATCAAGTGCAAGTTCGGGGTCTCTTCGCGCACCCGCGCCAATAGCTCGAGCTCGAGCTCGAAGAGGTCCGGCTCACGAACGTAGCGATAGCAGCCGCGGTAGCCGATCATCGGGTTGTTCTCGGTCGGTTCGAACTCGTCGCCTCCTTCCAGACCCCTGAACTCGTTGGAACGGAAATCGATCGTGCGGTAGATCACCGGACGCGGCTGAAATGCGCGCGTGATGCGCAGCAGCGACGACGCCATGGCATCGAGGAACTCCGCCTGGCCACCGGTGGCGAGCACCCGGCGCGGATGACGACCGCCGAGCGCTTCGGTCAACATGAACTCGGCGCGCAACAACCCCACCCCGTCGACCGGTTGCGCGGCGACGCGCTCCGCGTGATCGGCCATCGCGAGGTTGACGTACACCAGCGTGCCGAGTGCTTCTGCACTCGCCGCCGCGAATGTCGCATCGAGCGACGTGGCAGCGACGCG
>JBDTLT010000480.1:0-2618 GCA_039934635.1 Acidimicrobiales bacterium | reverse complement strand
TGCGCGCCGCGTGCGCACCATCGAGAGCCTCGCCGGCGAGTGAGCTCGCATCCGGCCGACGTCTCCTTCGTGATTTGACCTGAGATTACACGCCGGAGAAAAGCCTCGACCGCTGACTCCACGGCGTCAGGGGGCGCTCGGATTACTCGGGTGCAGCTGGGACCCCAGCGCGACGGGAAAGCACAACCGCGCCGAGACTGCCGGCGAGGATCGAGGCGATGAGGATGGCGATCTTGGCGACTGCGAGGTTCTCGGTGCCGCCGAAGGTCAGATCGGCGACAAACAGCGCAACAGTGAAGCCGATGCCGGCCAGGGCAGCTCCGCCGATCAGATGACGGGTTTCTACGTCGGCCGGCAAAGAGCCGACACGCATACGGCGGGCCAACAAAGTGGCGCCCGTGATGCCGACGGTCTTACCGACGAGCAGACCGAGCACGACACCCCATGCAATCGTGCTAGTGGCAGCGTCGCGCAATGCGTCTGAACTCAACGTCACACCCGCGTTGGCCAGCGCGAAGAGCGGCACGATTGCCAACGCGGAAATGGGATGCAACCGATGTTCGAGATCGTCGAGGACGGCCCGACCGGCGAGCGGGCGTGCCGGCGTGAGCAACCCCAACGCGACACCGGCGATCGTTGCGTGGACGCCCGATTCGTGAAGCAAGAACCAGAGCACCAACGCTGGCGCAACGTACGCGAGCGGCGAGACGATGTGCAGTTTCCGCATCGCCACGACCACGAGAACCATGCCCGCCGCGCCAGCAAGCGCGGCAAAGTCGATACCGTCCGAATAGAAAAGGGCAATCACGATGATGGCGCCGATGTCATCGATGATCGCGACCGCGAGCAAGAACAATCGCAGCCCAGTGGGAGCGCGTGAACCAAGCAGGCTGAGCGCGCCGAGGACGAATGCAATGTCGGTGGCCATCGGGATGCCCCAGCCGTCACCTCCAGTGCCACTCGCATTGAACGCGAAATAGATGAGAGCGGGCACCACCATGCCCCCCAACGCGGCGATCGCGGGCATCGCCGCATCACGTGCGCTGGTGAGCTCGCCGACCACGAGTTCACGCTTGATCTCGAGGCCGACGACGAAGAAGAAGACGGCCATCAGCGCGTCATTGACCCAGGCGTGCAGGCTGAGATCGAGGTGGAGCGGCGAATGCGGCCCGAGCGTGGTCGACCACAGGTCGTCGTACGATCCGGGGGCGGCGTTGGCCCAAACGAGCGCGGCAACAGTCGCGAGCGCGAGCACGATGCCGCCGGTTGTCTCACTGCGGATGAATTCGGCAAGTGGACGGCGCGGCGCGCGATCGCGTTTGGTGGTCGACACTTTGGCTCCCTGAGGATGAGTGCCGACCAGACTTCCCGGCTCGCCTTGTTCAATGTTATTGAATGCAGGCTCGGAGCCTGCGCGTATTCTAGATCGAGGTTACCGGCCGGGCGGCGCGAGGAGAGCGCCGCCCGGCCAGTCGCTGTCCCACCGCAGACAGAGCGTAAGCGCCTGCAGTGGGACCCTTGCGCAAGGACTATGCCGTCAATCGGGCGGCGTCGGCGGCCTCGTAGGTGTAACCGGCTGCTCCGTGCTCCGCGACGTCGAGGCCTGCGACCTCTTCTTCGTAGGGCACACGCAAACCGATCGTTGCTTTGATCGCCAAGAACAACGCGCCCGCCGTTACTGCGACGAACGCGCCGACAGCTACGACACCGATGAGTTGGCTGAGGAGTTGATCGGCGTTGCCGCCGTACAACAAACCCTGCTTCCAGAAGCCCTCCGAGTCAGCCGTTGCGAACAAGCCCACACACAACGTGCCGAACGCACCGCACACGCCGTGCACCGAGATCGCGCCGACCGGGTCGTCGATCTTGACCCGCTCGAAGAAGAACACGCTGCCGACGACGATCACACCAGCGACACCGCCGATGATGAGCGACCCGACGGTGCTGACTGCGGCGCAACCGGCCGTGATGGCCACGAGTCCGGCCAACATCCCGTTGGCCGTCATCGACACGTCGGGCTTGCCCGACTTGATCCAGATCGTGGTCATCGCCGCGATCGCGCCGGCCGCGGCGGCGATCGTGGTGTTCACGGCGATGCCGCCGATGGCGCCATCGGCCGCCAACTCAGAACCCGGGTTGAACCCGTACCAGCCGACCAACAATATGAACGTGCCAAGCACCGCGAAGGGAATGTTATGACCGGGAATGGCACGGGCCTTGCCGTCGGGGCCGAATTTGCCATAGCGCGGGCCGAGAATCATTGCGCCCATCAGGGCCGCCACGCCGCCCGTCATATGCACCAGAGTCGACCCGGCGAAGTCGTGGAACGGCGTGTCCATCTGCACCAGCCAGCCGCCACCCCACTGCCAGTGGACGACAACGGGATAGATGATCGCGGAAATGAAGATGCTGTAGACCAGGTAGGCCTTGAACTTCGTCCGCTCGGCCATTGCGCCTGACACGATCGTCGCGGCTGTCGCGGCGAACGCCACCTGAAACAAGAAGAACACCGGCGTGCTGAGATTGCCGTAACTGGCAGCCTCGTCACCCAGAAACCAACCCTTGTAGCCGATGAAGTCGTTGCCCTTGCCGTACGCGAACGCGTACCCGACGGCGAA
>JBDTLT010000479.1:0-2648 GCA_039934635.1 Acidimicrobiales bacterium | reverse complement strand
AGTGAATTCGGCGACGACACCAGCATGGCGCTGCTCATCGCGGCATCCGCCGGCTCGTCGATCGGCAATGATGCACCGAGCTCGGCACCAGAACCCGCGCAAAATCAGACCCGATCACTACGGCGCCCCCGCAGGAGCAAGAAACCATGACTCTGGACCAGTCGATAGTGATCATCGTCGGCGACGTGTCGACGACGTTCACGCCGGCCGACTCACCAGTGCGCCTCGGCCGGGCCGAGGCCGAGCTCATCGTCGCGCACCCCTCTGTCAGCAAGTCGCACGCGACGCTCGAGTACGCCGATGGCCGCTGGCTCTTGACCGACCACAGCACGCACGGCACCTACGTCGATGGTGCGCGAGTGAGCAAGGTCACCGTGGATCGCGATCTCACCGTGTGGCTCGCCGACCCCCAGACCGGCGCGCGCATCGAGCTACACCCGTCGATTCCACCCACGCTCGACGCGGCCTCGCCTGACCAACCAGCGCGGCAGCCCGACGAACAGCTCGGTCCCGAAACTCTGCGAGCGCCCGGCGGCGTCACGCTGCCTCCTCCGGTCGGCGAGGTGTTGCGCGTGACCTACCCGGCCGGCACTACGCGCGAGCTTGCCCCCGGCACGCAGCTGATCGTCGGCCGCGGCACCGACGCCGACCTGCAGACAACGCAAACCAACGAGTTCGTCAGCCGGCGCCACGCTCGCGTGTTCTTCGACGGCAAGGTATGGCAGCTCGAGGACCTCGGTTCACGACGCGGCACGTATGTCGACGGCGTGCGGATCAAGAAACAAAAATTGGCGGGCCAATTCGACATTTGGCTCGGCTCGCCCGAGACCGGCGAACGCATCGTGGTCGAGGCCGCCGGCGCGCATCGCCGTCGTTTGTCGCCCAAGGTATTGCTCGGTGCCGGCGTGGTGTTGGCTGTGCTGATCGCCGGCATTGCGTTGGCGACGCGCGACGGCGGTGGCGGCGGCGGGCTGGACAATGCCGCCGGCAATGACGTGCCCCGCATGAAGCGCGCCACTGGGCTCGTGATCGCCGTGGACCAAAGCGGACAGGCCGCCAAGGGCAGTTCGACGGTGATCTGTGGCGACAACCTCGTGCTGACGAACGCCCATGTCGCTCAGCCCGACGCACCCGGTCAAGGATTGCTCTACGGCGAAGCCGAACCAGCGAACAAAGCGCTCTATCTCGCCTACCCACCGGCCGACGATCCCGACGGTATTGTCGAAGTGCGCTACAAGGCCGAAGTCGTGACGTATGACGGCTACGTCGACGCGGCCGCACTGCGCATCGTCGCGAAGGCCTCCGGCACGTACCCGAAGATCGTGGACGGCGAGGCGATTCGCGATGCCAAGTCGCTGCAACTCCCGTGCGCGGAACTGCCGACGCCGGGCGCGCTGCCATCGAAGACCGCGGTCGATGTGTTCGGCTATCCCGGCGTGACGGGCAGCACGGACGAAGCGAAGTTCTTCAACGTGCAACAAGACGCGGACTCGAACGAGGTCACGTCGTACGCCGAGGATCCGGTGCTCGAGGAACGATACGGGTGGATCAACCTCGGCCGCAATACTCAACCAGGCAATTCGGGCGGACTGGTGGCGCGCAACAATCAGATCTTCGGTATGCCCACGCGCGGCGACACGGAAAGCAGTCAAGCCCGTCCCATCGACCTCGCTCGCCGCGTGATCGACGCCGCACGCGCGAACAAGTCCGGTGACCTCGCGACCTATCTGACACCATTGACGGGCACCGAAAAGTTCGTGGCCGATACACGCGCGCCGGCCGGGTGCCCGTTGCGCAAACTGGGGAAGTCGGATGACACCGCAGTCGACTTCGCTCTGACCTGGACGGGCGTCGACGCCAAGGCCCATGTGGAGATCTACATCAGGTCGGCGACGAAGGTTCTGTACACCAAAGAACTCGGTCGCTCGCAAGAAGGCGCAGGAGTATTGGGCACGACAAAGTGCCTTGCGTTCAGCGGCGTCCCCACCGACGCGACAAAGCTCATCGTGTACGCCGGCCCCAACTTGGAAGTACATGATTCGTTCGCAGTGAAGGCGACGTAGTGCCCTTCGACCTGCAGGCCACGCTGCGGTCGTTCATGCAAGAGACCGGTGGCGACGGGTCGCCGGCGCGTCTTCGCGCGATGCTGCTCGATGACGCCGCAGGCGAGGGCCGCGCGTATCGGCGGGTGATCGACGCCGCTGTGCGCGCGTACGAAGTCGGTCTTCGGACGAATCCGGCTCCCAGTTGGCCGGCGACGCGCCAACAAGTCGCGACCGAAATCGACGAGGCGTCGGCGTCGGTCGCCGTCAACGCGTGGCTGGCGGCGCTCGGACTGGCGGCGACCGAACCCGTCCCGCAACCGGTGGTCACCACGCCGGGACCCCTGCCGCACAAATCCCAGCGGGCCTACATACTGGCCTTCGTCGCGTTGACCGCCGTAGTCATTGCCGTGTTGTTCGCGCTCGTCCGCGACAAGAGCCCGCTCGTCGCCACCGACGCGGGCACCACGCGTAGTCCCGGCCCCACCACCATCGCATCCGCCACCGTCGGGTCGACCACCATCGGATCCACCACCGTTGGCCCGACGACGACGGCGCCGAGTCCCTTGCCCTCTTGGATGCCCGCGACGTGCACCGCGCTGGGCA
>JBDTLT010000478.1:0-2668 GCA_039934635.1 Acidimicrobiales bacterium | reverse complement strand
GCTCGCGGGCCATCACGGCTTTGCGGGCATGGCCGGCGCGCAGGTGGTCGCGCACCGCCGCCACCGACGCCCGCCAACTCTGTTCGGTACGGGCCGATGTCACGGTGAACGTGCGCGGGTGTTCGTGCGGACCGTCGGACGTCGTCAACCGCGCGACGAGCTCATCGCTCGACGGCGCGGGACCGTCGCCGATCCAGGTGATCCAACGGGTACCACCGAGATCGCGCCCGTAGATGATCTCGGGAATCACGATCGTCGCGGCACGTTCGGTGGCGAACGGCAATGCCGCGAACGCCAATGGCCCGGTGCCGTAGGCGTCGATGTCACCGTCGCACTCGATGGCCGACAACACGTCGCCGGCACGGTCGGCCGCGGTGACGCGTTCGTTGGCGGGCACGTCGATGGTCGCCGCTTGGCCGAGCGCGGCGAGCGCGAACCCGTCGTGGAGCCACAACATCGCGTGGTCGGCGAGCGCCGCAGCATCGATGTCGTGATCGATGCGATGAACGATGGCCCTCACGTGCGGGTCCCGACGATGAGTTGCGTGATGCCTCCCGACAGCAAGATGCGTTGCACGTCGGAAAAGCCGGCGAGCTCGATCATGTGCAACATCGTCGGTGGCGTGGGGAGATATGCCACCGATTTGGGGAGGTAGCGATAGGCCGCGCCGTCGGAGAGCAACTTGCCGATCACCGGCACCACCCTGCCGAAATATACGCGGTGTCCCGTACGTAGGATCGGGTTGGCCGGCTCGGCGACTTCGAGCAGCGCAATTCGTCCGCCGGGGCGCACAACTCGCGCCAGTTCGGCGAAGAACGGTTCGAGTTCGACGAAGTTGCGCAGCGCGAATCCACAAGTCACCCCGTCGACCGATCGTTCGGGCACGGGTAGACAGAGTGCGTCGCCCTGCACCAGCGGCGCATCGGTCCGCGCGGCGGACAGCATGCCCCACGAGAAGTCGATACCGATGGGCGCAAGGTCTCGCTGCGTGAGCTCGCGACAGAAGTCGCCGGTGCCACAAGCGAGATCGAGCACGCGGGATCCGGGGGAGAGCGAGAGCTCGCGGATTGTCCGACGCCGCCAGCCGACATCCATGCGGAACGTCATCACCCGGTTGACGAGGTCATAGCGCGGCGCGATCGCGTCGAACATCGACCGTACGGCGCGGGCTTTCTCTTCGCCTTGCGGCAAGGTCATGAGGGCAGTCTTTCAGCAGCTGCTCTCGCCGAGCCGCTTCGGTCGGCGGCGCGACGCGGCGCCAACACCGGTTGGTCGATGGCGGCTGCGCGCAATTGGCCGCAGGCGGCATCGATGTCGGTGCCGCGGTTGCGGCGCACGGTGGCATTGGCGCCCAGCGCACGGAGGCGATCGCGGAACGCCAGCACGCGGGGCATCGGCGTGCCGCGCACTTCGTAGCCCGGCGTCGGATTGAGTGGGATCAGGTTGATGTGCGCCCGCAACTCGCGGGCGATCGCGGCGAACTCTTCGGCGTCGCGCTGACGGTCGTTGACCCCGTCGATCAACGCCCATTCGAACGACACGCGCCGCCCCTTCGCTGCGAAATAGTCGCGGCACGCCTCCATGAGATCGGCGATCGGGTAGCGGCGATTGATCGGCACGAGGCTGTTGCGCAGTTCGTCGTTGGCGGCGTGCAATGACACCGCCAAATTGACCGGCAGCCGTTCGTGGGAGAGCCGCCGGATGCCCGGAATGATGCCGACGGTCGACACGGTGAAGTTGCGCGCCGACCATCCTGCATCGTCGTGTAGCCGCTCGATGGCCGCCCACATGTTGTCGTAGTTGGCGAACGGTTCGCCCATGCCCATGAACACCACGTTGGGATGTTCACCGGGTGCCAGCTGCGACCGATGTCGAGCCCGCAAGACCTGCTCGACGATCTCGCCGACGTCGAGGCTGCGCTGGTAGCCGGCCTGACCGGTGGCGCAGAACGTGCACCCCATCGCACAACCCGCTTGCGTGCTGACGCAGATGGTGGAGCGGTCGCGGTAGTGCATCAGGACCGTTTCGATCAACGCGCCGTCACCGAGTTGCCACAACAACTTCACCGTCTCGCCGTCGTCGCTGACCGACTCGATCACTTGGTCGAGCGCCAGGGGCACTGCCGCAGCCAATGATTCGCGCAGTGCGCGTGGAAGTGCGGTGAGTCCATCGAGTGGGAGGCACTGTTCGTAGAGTCCACGCCACAGTTGATCGACGCGATAGCGAGGCGTGTCCGCCAACAGTTCGGTGATGTGCGCGCGGTCGACCAGATAGCGCGTGGCGCCGGACTTCGTGGCACTGGACTTCGTGGCGCTGGGTTGGCGGCGGGTCACGGTGTCACGTCGAGTTCGTAGGCGCGGTCGGCGTGATGGACGGTGAATCCGATGCGGCGATAGGTCGCGACTGCGGCGGAGTTGTCGTGTTCGACGTAGAGCATGCCGGTGCGCGGCCCTCGCGCGGCGAGCCATTGCAAGCCGGCCAAGGTGAGGGGCACGGCGATGCCGCGGCCGTGGAAGTCGGGGTCGACCGCGACCGCGTAGATCTCGCCCATCGCCGGGTCGGTGGCGATGGCTTGGTGCACCTTGGTCCAGCAGAACCCGGCCAGTCGTTGCTCGCGGACGTGCAGGAGGAATCCGCGGGGGTCGTACCAAGGTTCGGCTTGGCGAGA
>JBDTLT010000477.1:0-2703 GCA_039934635.1 Acidimicrobiales bacterium | reverse complement strand
GCACTACCGCAGTCTCGACGAACGCCTTATCGGCTTTTCAAACGCCCGCTTCTACGAGAACACACTGACCACCTTCCCGAGCCCGATGGTGCTCGGTGTGGCGACGACACTGCCACCGTGCCTCGTGCACATCGTTGTCGACAGCGCGTACGACGCCGCCGAAAGTGCAACAGACGAAGTCGGCCGCGTGGTCCAGCTCGTCCTCGAGCACGCGCGCACTCGTCCCGGCGAGACACTCGGCGTGATCGCGATGGGCATCGTGCATGCCGAGCGCATCACCGAAGCCTTGCGCAAAGCCCGCGTCGCCGCGCCCGATGGCGACGAACTCGAGTCGTTCTTCGACGACGACGCAGAAGAGCGGTTCTTCGTCAAGAATCTCGAGCGGGTGCAAGGCGACGAGCGCGACGCAATCGTGTTGTCGATCGGCTACGCCAAGAGCGCCAACGGTCGTCTCTCGCACAACTTCGGCCCGCTCAACCAGAGTGGTGGCGAACGACGCCTCAACGTCGCCATCACACGGGCACGACGCCGCATGACGTTGGTGAGCTCGTTCGTAACGACCGATATCGATCTCGGCCGCACCAATGCAAGAGGCGTGGCGCTGCTGAGGGACTACATGGTCTATGCCGATTCGAGCGGCGGCGCGGCGGCGCGCGGAGCGAGCGGCGTCGCTCTCGATCCGTTCCTCGAGCACGTGCGCGGCTGGATGGCTTCGCTCAGCCTCCCCGTGACCCCGATGGTCGGGCAGTCGATGTACCGCGTCGACTTCGCGCTGGCCCATCCCACCGACGGCTCGCGCGGGCTCGCGGTCGAATGCGACGCGCAGACCTACAGCGAAGCCCGCACGACGCGCGACCGAGATCGGCTGCGGCCCGAGGCATTGCAGCGTCTCGGGTGGGATGTGCACCGGGTGTGGTCCGCCCAGTGGTATCGCGATCCGCAATCCGAAGCGCAGCGAATTCAAGAAGCATGGCGTGCCATGACCGCCCGGTGACGGCGCAACGAGCACTGGTCATCTGCCACAGCGTGCACGAAGGCGCGGGGCGGGTAGGTCAGCGCTTGCGCGAGCGCGGCTACGAGAACGACCCGTTCGTCGTCGTGTCCGATCCGGTAAAGCCGGTTTCGTACACTCACTTTCCCGCCCATGAGGGGTACGACCTGATCGTCACGATGGGCGCGCCGTGGTCCGTATACGACAACGAGTCGATCGGCACGTGGATCGATCGCGAACTCACGTTGTTGCGCGACGCGCAGGCCGCGGGCATCCCGATACTCGGCGTGTGCTTCGGCGCGCAGGCCCTTGCCGCTGCCCTGGGAGGCACCGTGTCGCGGGCGCCCCGACCCGAGATCGGTTGGCACTACGTGGAGACCGACGTGGCGTGGATCAAATCCGGACCTTGGTTTCAGTGGCACAGTGACCGGTTCACACTTCCGAAGGGCGCCACCGAACTTGCAAGGTCGACCGTCGCACCACAAGCGTTTCGCCATGGACGTTCCCTCGGCGTGCAGTTCCATCCCGAAGTCGACTGCGACATCGTGCACGATTGGCTCGACGGACGCCATCGCAGTGACGACGAGTTCGCCGCGGCCGGCGCCGACCCGGCGTTGATATCCGCCAGAGCAGCCGCGATAGTCGAGGCATCGCTGCCCGCGGCTGACCTGCTGGTCGACGGCTTCCTCGATTTTGTGGCATCGGGCTGAAGAACAGTAAGACGAACTAGGCCATTTGCCTGCTCAAGCCCACCGCTGTGACGCCGATCTTTAGGTCGAGCCGTTCTCGACGGCACAGTCGGGTTCAGAGTTGATGACATCCTCATCCTTGTCGATCGTGGGTAGACGAGCTACGCCCGCGCGCGCAGGGAGTTCGTATCGCACCAGCGCAATCATCCTCTGCGTCGGTTTGCTGGGCGCCGGATTCTTCCCGTTCTTCCAACACAACCATCGTGTCTTCGTCGCGGCTATCGGCGCCATCGAACTGACGGCGGCGCTCAGCGCGCGCCTGCCACTGCGTCGGCTCCGCGAGCTGACCGCACCCGGCTGGCTGCTCTTCGCGGCAGCAGCGGCCGTTTTCGGGTCCGTTGCCGCAACGAGCGATATCCAACAGCGCGCGCTCGGCGCGGTGATCGGCGCGGTATTCATCGCCGGGGCGACAGCTCGCATGGTCCGCGACCGGCTGCGCCGCCTCGGTGGCGAGATCATCAGCGAAGCTTTCCTCGTCGCGGCGTCGGTCACATTGGCCGCGTGGGGGCTGTGGGTATTGCCGAAGCTGCAACAGTCGAACACCATCGCAGTCTGTGGCGTCACGGTGATGGGTCTCACCGGTGCGATGTTGTTGGCATCGGTGCGGCTACGCCTGCTCGACTCATTGATCCGCGGCCCGTCGTTCATGTTCCTCACGTTGGCCTTGGCCGCGCACGCCGCGCTCGGCCCATTGTTGATCTGGTTCGGGTTCTCGAGCTCGGCGAACGCCAACGCGTACGACGGGTGGCTGGCCCTCGTCGTCGGCACGGTGGCCGCGGCGGCCGCCGCGTGCCCGGCATTCGAGCCCTTACGGAACGCGTCGACGAGCAACGGCACGTCACGGATCGTGCTCCGGGCGCTGGTGCCGATCTCGGCCACGCTCGTCGGCCCGGCACTGTTCGTGATCGGCACAGCCACCAATATCGCCGTCGACGTCACCTACGCGACGATCACATCACTGAT
>JBDTLT010000476.1:0-2722 GCA_039934635.1 Acidimicrobiales bacterium | reverse complement strand
GATCGAGCCGTTGCACGATGTCAGGCTCGCCGCCGATCATCAGACAATACCCCCGGTCGAGACCCATAACACCGCCACTCGTTCCGCAGTCGACGTGGTGGAGGTCAGCGTCGGCGAGCCGTTTGGCACGGCTAAGGTCGTCGCGATAGTAGGAGTTTCCACCGTCCACCACGACGTCGCCGGCGCTCAGCTTCGAGAGGAGCTCATCAAGCGTTTCGTCCACCGCGCCCGCTGGCACCATCAGCCAAACCGTTCGAGGGGTCGAGAGCTGCGCCACGAAGTCGTCCAGTGTCGCCGCACCGTGCGCGCCCTCGCCCGCGAGCGCCTGCACCGCCTTCGGTTGCGCGTCGTACACCACGCACGTGTGGCCGCCTCGCATGAGACGACGCACCATGTTCGCGCCCATGCGCCCAAGTCCAATCATGCCCATCTGCATAGAATTCCTCTAGCACCGTAGAGAGAGCGCGTCCCGACCGACTCGGTTACCGTACAGTCGAGCGTAACGTTGCTGTTCTCGGTGAGGAGCGGCCGCGTGCCGTCCAGCTCACGCTCTGGTCCAACCGAAGAACGCCGCGCATTGGCTTCCCCGCCTGTTGACCTGTCTTCTCCGTTCCTCGTTCCCGCGCAATCGCGTTCGTCGTCGTAACTCCTCGTACTTGTAGGCGGCTCGCTGCCACGTTGAAGAGTGTACCGGTGGAATTACATTCTGTCGCTGGTACGTTCGTCGCAGATGATGGTACAGGAGCGTCATTGTCGCGCCGCACGCGCGACCGACGACTTGACTACTTTGGTATGCCCATAGCATCGAGAATCCGCCCATGCGCCTGTTACCACTTGAAACAATTCTCGTCGCTACCGATCTCACAGAGACCTCGGATGCCGCGCTCGAAACGGCCATGCGGCTGGCCGAGGCGGCTGGAACAAGACTGCACGTTACTCACGTCGCGTCACCTCAGGATGAGCTGGCCACGGAGAGCAGCCGTCGGGCCGAATACGAGCACGAGATCGGAAAAACGCTCGACCGCGCGGGTGTCACGACGCAACCGAAGACCCATCTCATTTTCGGAGAACCACGTCGCGCCATTTCATCACTTGCCGACAAGCTGAAGGCGGATGTTGTTGTGCTTGGGCGGCGCGGCGGAGAGCGGGGGTCGGCTTCGGACCGCCCGGTCGGCAGCACGGCCTACGCATGCATCACACACACTCTCGTTCCTATCCTAGTCGTCACTCGGCCGCTTTCAATTCCGATACAGAAGGCGCTTGTTGCCATCGACAAGTCGGAAGCAGCACGAGGCTCGTTGCTCGTGGCGCTCTCTTGGTCTTCCGCGCTTCGAGAGCGATCTCCGACGGGCGCCGGTGCAGCGCTGACCGCCCTCCACGTCGATACTGGCGTAGGTGCCGCTCGCGCTTCGGCGCGAATGCAGCGATCAGTTGACCACGATGTCGACGTTCTCCAGCGCAATGCCGCTGGCTGGGCCGGCGTCACAGTGGAAAAACTCACAGTTACGAATCCAGACCCGGTCACGGCGATTTTACGACAAGCAATCGATTCGGACGCTGAGCTGGTGATCCTCGGAACGCGGGCATCCCGCGAGCACGGCGAATCAATTTGGGGTTCATTGTCGGCCGCCGTCACGGCTCGGTTGTCAATACCCGTTTTGCTCGTCCCTCCCGCGGTCTGGCGAGACCACGCGCGCGACATCGATTACCTCTGACTTGGGCGCGCGGTGATTCCTCCGCGCCGTTCTGGTTGCACGGTAAGGGGCGAGCCTTGTATTCGCCGGGTGTCTACTCGAAGTCCCGCCGACCGCAAGGGCCTTGCAACACCTTCGGCTGGTTCGCCGGTAGTCGACGGATTGCTCGCGTTGTAGCTGCCAGTATGCATTCGCGAGCGTGACGTCCCGCGTAAAATCGTAAATGCGGCTTAGGTAGAGGCTGGGTAGCGCAGCGTCCCGTCGGCCACAACGAGCGCACCTGGTGTGAGGGTCGCCACCGTAATTTTGCCGAGTCCCATGATGTGCTGCACCGGAATGTCGCGGGCCAACAGGTAATCGGAGATGATGCGGCGATGGCACCGCCACCACACGGCCTCGGCGCACATGATCGCGCAACGATGCTCACGGGCACGCGCTAGCAGCTCGTCGAAGCCGGCGCGGAACGCATCGGTCTCGGCATAATCCGCATAGTTACGAAAAGCCAGGACCCGCCAGAGCGTATTCGTAGATGGCGGCGCACCCTTCTGATGGTGACGTCGCCCGCCTAGTGCGCCCAGATGCTGGTAACCGATACGTTCAGCTGCGAGAGAGTCGGGCAGCGTATCGACGTTGAACTGCGGCATCGCGCGCGAGCCCGGAATGGAGCGCACGTCTATAAGCAGATCCACGTCGACCTGTCGCAGCAGCGCGACAAAATCCTCGATCGTCCGCGTCGAATGACCGATGGTGAAAATCGTGCGAGTACTTGACTCGTCCTGACTCATGGACCGAATGGCTAGCCTGCGCGCGATCAACCGCGGCGTGAACCCTCTCAGCCCGAGATCCTTGTGAGCGCTGAGCCTTTGTGCATCGCGATGTGCTCCGTCTTGTCACTCTTGATCTGGTACTGCGGCTCCTCCTTACTTGCATGAACTTTGTAACCCTTGAACTCGATCTCGGAGGTAATCACTTTGGTAATGGTGCCCCTCACGCGACCGGCCTCCGAATTCCAGCTGACATGGTCGCCA
>JBDTLT010000475.1:0-2760 GCA_039934635.1 Acidimicrobiales bacterium | reverse complement strand
CCTATAGGCGCACCAATCACGACAACATCCACGTTCGCGGCTACAAGGAAGAGGGCACGATCACGACGCCCTTTGACATGACGGTGCTGAACGAGCTCGACCGCTTCCACCTCGTCATGGACACCATCGACCGCCTGCCTCAGACGGGCGACAAGGGCATCTATTTGAAGCAACAGCTCAAGGACAAGCTGATCGCGCACAAACAGTACATCGACACATACGGCCAGGACATGCCGGAGATCCGGAACTGGCAGTGGAACGGATAGCGCCGCGATGGCGCTGCGCTTGATCGAGATGGTGTCGTCCGAGGCAGCAAGTGGGCGGATCGGAATCAAGAAAGGAGTTCTCTATGATGAACAATGGCGGCGGTTGGATGGGCGGGGGCATGGGGCTCTGGACGGTTATCGGGTTACTGGTGGTGGTGTTCCTGGTGGTGGCGATCACCAGGATGTCCAGGAAGTAAAACGCACAAAGACGGCTGACGGCATCCCGCTGGTGAATGCCCTCAGCCGTCTGAGTCGAGTGCGCCGATCTGGTTAGCCGTTGGCCTGCTTCACCGTGACGAAAACGGTGGCACCGTTGCGGTCGATCAGGAGCAGCGTCGGCTTGTCGGTCGTCTTCCGCACGGCCACGCGGAGTTCATCGATCGAGGTCACGGCCTGCCGGTTGACCTCCTGAATCACGTCGCCCTGGCGCAGCCCCGCGTCGGCGGCGCGGCCCTCGGGATCAACGTCCTGGATGACCAGCCCCGGCCCCTTGGCGTTGGGTGCGACCGAGATGCCAAGGGCGGGCGAATCGGCGCCGCCTTGCTCCTCACCGTTTTCGCCGCGACCGGTCGTGCGATCGCTTTTGGCCTCGTCCAGTTTCACGGCGATCTTCTTCTCGGCGCCGTCGCGGACGATGACGACGTCGGCGGTGTTGCCGGGACCCGCGTCGGCGACGCGATTACGCAGAGAGTTGGTGTCCTGCACCGCCTGCCCGTTAAACGACATGATGACGTCGCCCCGGCGCAGGCCCGCGCGTTCGGCCGCGCTGCCGTCGCCGACTGACCCAATGATCGCGCCGCCGTTTTGCTTGAGGCCCAGGCTCGCAGCGATGTCCGGCGTCACGGTCTGCACGCTCACACCGAGCTGCGCGCGCGTCACCTTGCCCTTGGTGCGCAGATCGTCCATCACGTGCTTCGCCATGTTCACCGGAATCGAGAAGCCGATGCCGATGTTGCCGCCTGACTCCGACAGGATCTGCGAGTTGATCCCGACGAGTTCGCCCTTCATGTTGACGAGCGCACCGCCGGAGTTGCCGTGGTTGATCGGTGCGTCGGTCTGGAGGAAGTCCTCGTAGCTGCCGTCGCCGACACTCGTGGACCGCCCCTTCGCGCTGATGATCCCCATCGTCACCGTCTGCCCGACGTTGAGGGGATTGCCGACCGCGAGCACGACGTCGCCCACCTTCACGCTGTCCGAGTCGCCGAGTGCTACGGCCTTGAAGCCGGTGTCGGCTACCTTGAGCAGCGCGAGGTCGCTCGCTTTGTCGGTGCCGATGATCTTCGCGGTCAGCGAGCGGCCGTCGGTGAAGTCGACCGTGACCGTTTCAGCACCGTCCACGACGTGGTTGTTGGTCAGCACGTAGCCGTCGGTGGTTACCACGACCCCGGATCCCAACGCGTTCTGCCGCTGACGCGGGAGGGTGCGCGGTGTCGACCCGCGACGGCCGTTCTGGCCGGGCGCGCCAAAGAACTGACCGAAGAAATCGTCGTCGGGGACCTGGAACTGGGTCGGCGAGACCTGAGCGCGTCCCTGGACGCGAACGGTCACGACCGCCGGAGCAACGACGTCAACGACGTCCGCGTAAGAATCGCGGCCGCCGGCCACCGCGTGGGCGATGGGCGTGGTCACAGTCGCCGCGAGGGCAACCGAGGAATGCGTTTCAGCGGCGAAGCCGTGCCAGGCCGCACCGGAAACCAGGAGAAGGGCCGCAAGGACGCCGAGCACCGCGCGCGTCGCTCGCTGAGTGGGTCGAAGATTTGTAGTCATACCACTAAGACGACCCGGGCGCTTTCGAGGCCGTATCAGGCGCATTACATCGATGTAATTCTTGATTCCCGGTCAAACGTCTAACGTCGAGTGTCGCTATGCAAGCGGCAGCGCGATCGTGAAGACCGCGCCGTGACCGGGCTCGCTTGCGGCGCTGGCGGTCCCGCCGTGCGCCTCGACGATGGCCTTCACGAGGCTGAGGCCGAGGCCAAGGCCCCGCTCGGTTCGGCTGACGTCGCCACGGAAGAGCCGGTCCCAGATCCGGTGCAGTTCGTCCGCCGGGATGCCCGGCCCCGTGTCGGCAACGCGCAGGAGCGCGCGGCCTCCGTCCTCGCGGTATTCGACGGTGACGCGTCCGCCGGCAGGGGTGTATTTCAACGCGTTGTCAATCAGATTGGCGGCGACTTGTTCCATGCGCGTTCGGTCGGCCGAGACCACCGCGTCCCCCGCCGGGGCGACCACCGCAAGCGCCACGCCCTTGGTGTCCGCCACCTCCTGGTAGAGATCCACCGCGCGCGCGACAATCTCAGCAAGGCGGACGGGCTCCCGCCGCAGCAGCATGGCTCCGCTCTCGGCTTCTGAGATGTCCATCAGGGTGTTGAGCATCACGAGGACGCGGTCGCTCTCCTCCACGCAATCGGCCAGGGCTTCCCGGTAGCGATCGACGTCGGGTGGGCCGGCGAGTGCCAGCTCGGCCGTTCCCCGTAATCGCGCGAGAGGCGTACGC
>JBDTLT010000474.1:0-2775 GCA_039934635.1 Acidimicrobiales bacterium | reverse complement strand
CATCACGAAGCCGGGCATCATCGGCTTGACGCCCATGCCTTCCAACCTCGGCTCGTGGCCCAAGCGGACGCACTCGGATCGGTACAGCTCGGACAGCCCACGATCTGCAGTGGCGGGGGAGAACGGAGCGTCGAGGCGAGCCGCCCGGCGCGCCGCGATCTCGGTCTTGCCTCCGATCGCGAGGTGCGGTCCATCGGGTGTGCTTGGTGCCGGCGTGACGAGAACGGTGCGCCCGCGCCAATCGAACGGCTCGCCCTTCCACGCGCTACGGCAGACTTCGTAGCATTCCTCGACCAGCTTGCCGCGTTGCGCTCGATCGATACCGGCCATTTCGAATTCGACCTTGCGATAGCCGGCGCCGAGCACAACCGAGAGTCGCCCCGGTGTCATGCAATCGATGGTCGCCATTTGTTCGGCGAGACGCACGGGATCGTGCAGCGGTACCAACGCCGCAGAGACGGTGACGGTGAGGCGCTTGGTGCGCGCGAGCACTGCGGCCGCGACGGTGAGGGGCGCGGACATGAAGCCCGCAGGGTCGCCGTGATGCTCGGACAACGTGATGCCCGAGACGCCGACGGTTTCGGCCCAGTCCACCATCTCGAGCGCAGTCTGATATTGCGTGGCGTACGTGGTGTCCGCGAACGGCGGCACCCGCAAGTCGAAACGCATCGTCATGTCGAGCAACAGAGCCTCGCAATATCGAACTAGTCCCAGCAATCTGCGGCGAAGCTACCAGTGCGATCAACGCAACAACGAGGTCACTCGCGCCACGACGAACGCGCATCCTGCCACGCCGAGCAGTCGGCGCCACGGGTTGACGCCCCGCAAGACTTCGTCGGTGGACCACCACCCGAGCGCGGCGGCACCGACCCAGGAACTGCCGGTGTGGACGGCGCCGTCGGGCACGATCCACCGCAACACGACGGTGACCAAGAAGGTCCACAGCGAGACGTTGGGGAACTGGCCGATCGTGATCTCGTTCGTCTGACGATTGCGGAACAGCCAGTTGAAGAGTCGCCTGCTCACTGGAGCGCGATGCTCGCTGTGACGCTCACCAAAGTCCGACACCATGCCCCCCATCATCCGTTGCGGAGTGAGGCGGCGGGATCGCTGCGGCCGACCATCATCATGGCCACCGCGACGCTGAGGCCGAGTGCCACCAGCACGCCCAGTACGAGACCGATCATCAACAGCGGTGGGGTCGAGGGAGATTCGATCACACCGAGCCGGCGCGCGAAACCGGCGTATTGCTGTCGCGCCACCCAAATGCCGATGGGTATGCCGATCACGCTGCTGGCGAGAGTGAGCGGTGCCGATTGCCACGCCACCACCATGGAGAGCTGTCTGCGCGTCAACCCGACGGCATGCAACACGGCCATGTCGCGTCGGTAGGAATGCACTTGCGAGAGCAGCGCGTACAACACTATGGCGAGCGCCATGACAAAGCTGACGGATGCCGCGCCGACAAGCAGCCCGAGCACGACGTCGAGCTGGCGAACCTCGGCCGGTGCCGCGCTCGCGAACCATTCTGTCGGTGCGCCGCCCTCCGTCGGGATGCCGTCGGGGTGCGCCGCGATGAACGCATCGGGTCGAACCCCGACGGCCAGACGGATCGCAGTCCACTCGGGATCGTCGCGCTCGACGCCGAGACCGTCTCTCGTCTGCGACGTCATGAGAATGCCGACGCCGAGTCGAGCTTGGTCATTGCCGCTTTGGCTCACCGGTGGGAACGTGACGGTGCCCACGATGCGCACCGTTGCCGCGGCCGAGGAGGTACCCGCGAGCGTGAGCTCATCGATCGTGATCTCGTCACCGATGTCCGCGCCGATCGACCGCAGCGTTTCGCGACCGAGCACCACTTCGTTCGCCGCGCGAACTTGACGACCCGAGATCAATGTCGGTTGCATTGCTCCTTTGACGCTTGTGATCGCGAACCCGGGTACGACGAACGTCGAGTCGATGGCATAGATGTTGGAGGTGAATCCGGTTGCGGCAGTGACGTCGGGGTCGTCGGCGAGGATGGACTGCAGCGCATCGGGGTTTTGGTTTCCGAACGCATTCAGCGCGACGAGATCCCAGTCGAAGCCATAGCGCTTTGGTTCGTTGACGAGCGCCCTGGCCGATGTACCGACCGTGACGACGCCCGCGGTGAGCGCGACTGCGGCGACCGCGAACGCTATCGAGCTCCATGCTCTGCCAGGGCTGCGCCCACCACTCGGGTTGGCGAAGCTCAGTCCGGCCAACGCGGTCGGACGTGACTTGAACAAGGTCACCGGGCGGGAGCGACCGCGGTTGCGTCCGCCCGTGGTAGTCGCTCGCACGTCGGCCAGGATTGCTGTCGCGGCGGCGATGACGAGAATCACCGCGGTGCCGGCGAAGAGGACCGACAGATCGAGATGCACGCCGACACCGGGGTCGGACCCATGGAGCGGTCCGAGTGGCGCGAGCGGTGAGGCCACGGCCATGACCACGACTGAAGTGAGTGCGGCGGTCACGGCGGCGACCATGGCGCCGGCAACTCTCACCGCGATTACTTGCAGTGGCGTCAGGCCGAGCACCTGCAGCGTGCGGTCGTCGGTGTTCCACGCGACGGTCCCTCGGGCAACGACTTGGAACGATCCAATGGCGGCGCCGATCAGAACGACGAACCCGAAGGTCGCGAGCAGCGCCAGCAGCGGGCGCAGTGCGGTCTGCACGCGATTGATGTCCTGCGAGAGCGTCTCGTTGAGCTCGAGGCCACGATCGCGCAATTGCGGATACAGCTCCGTCTGCGGA
>JBDTLT010000473.1:0-2797 GCA_039934635.1 Acidimicrobiales bacterium | reverse complement strand
CAGAAGTACTACGTCGATCAGGTCGCGCAAGGGATCGAGGACTACTACGCCGGTGCCGGCGAAGCGCCGGGTCGTTGGTTGGCGTCGTCACATCAGCTCGGCCTCGACGGTGACGTCGACGCGGCGCAGCTGCGCGCGGTACTGCAAGCGCACGGCCCGACTGATTCCTACAAGCTCGCCAACACCAGGAATCGCAAGATTGCCGGGTTCGATCTCACGTTCTCGGCGCCGAAATCCGTCAGCGTGCTGTGGGCGCTCGGCGATCCCGGCGTGAACCTCGCGGTGCGTGATGCCCATCAACGCGCGGTCGACGCGGCGTTGGACTACATCGAACGCAACGCAGCATTCACGCGTCGTGGGCACGGCGGAGCGGAGGTGATCCCGACGAACGGGTTGATCGCGGCGGGGTTCCGGCATCGCACCTCGCGCAACGGCGACCCGCAACTGCACACCCACGTACTCGTCCCGAACATTGTGAAGGGCATCGATGGACGGTGGGGGACCCTCGACGGACGGCACCTCTACCGTCATGCGCGCACCGCCGGCTATCTCTACCAAACCGAGCTCCGCCACCAGCTCACAACGGTTCTCGGCGTCGGATGGACGTCGGTGCAGCGCGGCAGCGCCGAGGTCGACGGCATTCCCGTCGAGGTGCTGCGTGAGTTCTCGACGCGGCGAGCGGAGATTGAAGAGCGACTCGAGATACTCGGAGAGACGAGACCATCCGCGGCGCGACGAGCGGTGCTCGATACTCGCGGGCCGAAGCTCGATATCGACTCGACCACCTTGTTCGCGCAGTGGCACCGACAAGCACGCGAGCTCGGCTTCGATCCTGCGCAACTCGTCAGGATTCTCGGTCGCGCCGCGCCGCTCGAGTTCGGGCAACACCATGCCCAGCTGGTGCACGACCACCTCGCCAGCCCGCTCGGGCTCACTGAGCATGCCTCGACGTTCGATAGAGGCGATGTCGTCCGGGCGATAGCGCTGTACGCACCGACCGGTGCGACGGCGCAGAGCATCGAGACCCACGCCGATTCGTTCCTCCACAGCCGAAGCGATGTCGTCTCGCTCACCACGACCGACGCCACGTTGCGCTACTCGACCCGTGAGCTCCTCGACATCGAAACCCGCCTCACGAGCACCGCCGTCGCCCGCATCAACGAAGGCGCCGGTGGGGTGGCGTCGTCGAGGATGCGCTCAGTGTTCGCGCTGTATCCGACGATCGCCGGCGAACAAGCGAGACTCGTCGCGAGCCTCACCACGTCCGGCAATGGCGTCGACGTCGTGGTCGCCGCCGCCGGGACGGGAAAGACCTATGCGCTGGGCTGTGCCCGCGAGGTGTGGCGACGCGGCGGATATCGCGTGCAGGGCGCCGCGCTCGCCGGGCGCGCCGCGCAAGAACTCGAAACCAACACTCGCATCCCGTCGCAAACCATCACGAAGCTCGTTGCGGATCTTCAGCGGCGACCGCTCACCGCCCGCGACGTCCTTGTCATCGACGAAGCCGGCATGGCGGGCACACGACAACTCACGCCGATCCTCGACGCGGCCGCTGCCGGCGGCGCGAAAGTCGTGCTCGTCGGCGACTACCACCAACTACCCGAGATCGAAGCCGGCGGACTACTCCGGGGCCTCGCCGCCCGAATTCCGCCGATCGAGCTCACCGAGAATCGGCGACAACACCAGCCATGGGAACGGCTCGCGCTCATCGAGTTGCGCCATGGCAACGTGGAACAGGCGCTCACCGCTTACGCCGAGCACGGACACATCCACACCGCACCCGACTCCGACACCGCGCAGCGTCAACTCGTCGACGCGTGGCGCACCGCGACCCGAAACGGCGACCAGGCGATCATGCTCGCCCCTCGACGCAGCGACGTCGAACAAATCAACAACCTCGCGCGCACACAACTCGCCGCCGACGGCGGCCTCCGTGGCGCGGTGCTCACGATCGACGGCACATCGTTCCAACGCGGCGATCGCGTCGTCACACTTCGCAACGACTACGACCTCGGCGTCCGCAACGGCACCCTCGCCACCATCACCAAAATCCATGGGCGAAGCGGCGAGATCACCATCCGACCCGACCACGGCAAGCCCCGACGAATCTCGGCTTCGTACCTCCAAGATGGCCACGTAGTACACGGCTACGCCATCACCATCCACAAAGCGCAGGGCATCACCTCCGACCGCGCCTACGTGCTCGGCACCGGCGACCTCTACCGCGAACTGGGCTACGTCGCACTCTCACGAGGACGACTCAGCAACGACATCTACCTCACCGAGCCGACGAGACGAGAACACGCTCACCGACTCGAACTCCACACAGTCGACCGCGCAGCCGAACTCCCGACATCACGACAACAAACACTTGGCATCGATCGCTAAGCCGACAACTATCCAGCCATATCGTCCGCACGATCTGCAGTCGATCGGGATGAAACCGAGCGCCTCACCGGGCCGCCCCTCGAAAAACAACATCATGACCAGCGACTATACGGTGTGGGGATACCCACAGGTCAGCATTTCTATGAGCCGCCGTTCGCGTCGATGTCGGCTGCGTGAGGACGCCGATCGATGTGCGCACACGACGCGTGATCGCGCCGGTCGACGTCCAACTCGGGCAGGTGCTGGAAGTCGCTTCCCAGACGTTCGATCGTTGGGCGTAACTCACCGCGTAACTCACCAAGAGGAGCGACTCGGTCGACCCAGCGGCAGACACCCACTCTGACCAGGGCCTCTGAGTGGAGCTATGGAGAATCGAACTCCAGACCTCTTCCATGCCATGGAAGCGCTC
>JBDTLT010000472.1:0-2814 GCA_039934635.1 Acidimicrobiales bacterium | reverse complement strand
GACGAGCTGCGCACCATCGAGCGTGGCGCTGGTTGGTGTGTTCGGACGCGTGATGCCCATTTGCCTACTGCTCCTTCGTCCGTGTCATGAGGGCGAACGTACCTAGGTGTCGGTTCGGGCTCGCCGAAGCGACGGTGCAGCGACGGTTAAATATGAGCGAGCAGCACGGAGAAGGTCGTTGGCCCTACCGAGGTACAGGCGAGTTCGCCGCCTTCGGCTTGCGCGAGTCGTCGAGCCAGGCCCAAGCCGATGCCGCGACGCGCGACGACGCCCCTGTCGGAGCGACTGTACGTAGGTGCGGTGAACAGCGACTCAGGACTCGTCTCGCCGAGTTGGCCCTCGTCGGCGACGCGCAGTGCGACGCCTCCGTCGACGGGCTCGCATGAGATCGTCACCGCGCCGGCACCGTGATGCAGCGCGTTATCGACCAACACATCGAGTATGTGGCCGAGCGCGCTGCGCGACGCCACCACGACGATGTCGTCGGCGCGCTGAGGAACGACGCGCATCGCGCGTCCCGAGCGGGCAAACACCGGCCTCCACCGCTGCTCGACATCGGCGAGGACCCCGTTCGGATCGAGGGCGACTCGATCGGTTGGACGGTTCCGCGCGAGTGAAAGCAATTCATCGACTGTCGCCTCGAGGCGACCAATGACCACTGCGGCGTCGCGCAAGATGAGGGTCGGATCATCCCGCGGCGCTAGTTTCTCGGTGTCGATCAACAGCCGCAGACCGGTGATCGGTGTGCGAAGTTGGTGGGAAACTTCGGCCGAGAATGCTCGTTCCCGGTCGACTGATTCGGCAACGCGCATAGCCGCGTCCTCAAGGGCCGCGGCGACGTCGTCGATCTCTGCCATCCCTGACCGCGGCAACGCGATAGTCGATGTATCGGTACCGAGCAGCCCGGCGTTGATACCGAGCGCCTCGACCGGCACCGCGATACGTCGGGCCAGACGCCGAGCGAGCAGAGTCGACGCGCCCACCACGAGAAACGCCAACAGCCCCATCGAGGCCCACGCTGCCCGAATCCGCCGATCGGTCACCTCCAGACGCTGCTCGGCCCGCACCACCGCAACCACTGCGCCGCCCTGTGTCACCGGCACACCGATCACATAGGACTCATCGCCTTCCGATTCACCAATGCCGTTAGCCAGAGCGGTATGAACTGCCTGATCGCCGATCTCGGGACCCTCGCCTGACACACGAATCGCGTGCGCGTCGTAGACACCCAAGGATGTGTCGTGGCTGGGCGGGTCGATCACGAGTGGATCGCCCGGCCGCCACCCGGCCGGGATGTCGCGCGCCGCGAGGATCGCCGCGCGCTCCAACCGCAACACCGTTTGACCTTCGAATTGCCGATCGATCACCATTGCGAGCGGTATCCCAAACGCCAGCACCACCAGCCCCGCCACCGTCACGATGGCGACGACGATGCGCCGCTTCACGGGCGCTCGTAGCGGTAGCCGACGCCGCGTAGCGGCGTGATACGACTCTGGGTACCCGCGGCCTCACCGAGTTTGCGCCGTAACGATGTCATGGTCACGTCGAGTGTCTTCGTGGACCCGAACCAATGCTCGTCCCACACGTCGTTCATCAGCCGCTCACGCGTGACGACGCGGCCCGCCTCGGTCATCAACAACACCAACACATCGAACTCTTTGACGCGCAACTCCACTTCCAAGCCATCGACCCACACGCGGCGCGCGCCGGGATCGGCCCGGACATCGCCCACCTCCACCACCGGATCCGAGGCCGCCGCGACGGTACGAAGCTGCACACGTATCCGAGCCAACAACTCGGCCAGATCAAACGGTTTACGGACATAGTCCACCGCACCCGCGTCAAGGCCCATCACGACATCGACTTGCGACTGACGGGCAGTCAACATCACCACCGGCAACAACGCATCGACGCGACGAATCCGCCGACACACCTCGACACCGTCGAGATCGGGCAACCCCAGATCCAACAACACCAGATCTACATCGACCAAAGCAGCAAGCGCCTCCGCCCCGGTGCAGACCCACACGACGTCATAGCCGTGCGCCTCCAGCGCACGCGACAACGTCGACCCGATCGTCTCGTCGTCTTCGACCACAAGCAGCCGTTGAGACATGCCCTCAGGCTACGGGCGGCGTGCACCGGCCGAGTGGTTCGCATTGCCTCATGGTCGCCGACGACAAGCTTTAACCGTCGCTGCACCGTCGCAACGGATGTTGGCGCGTTGACGGTCCACGTAGACATCTTCATCACGCACGCCGCGCTGCACAGTCGCTCGTTCCCGCCGCACTGGCGTTCAGGGTCCTACGCCGGCAGACCTGTAGACACATCGCCGCGACAGCGCGCAGCGGGTCGCCTCGACGGGCGGCCCGCTGCGCCAGATTGCCGGGACGTTGTCAACTCGCAGTCGACGGCGACGCTGTGCTCGGCGCAGTCGGAGTTGACCCTGTCTGGGCGTGCTCGGCTGCTTCGCGCTCGGCCGTCTCTGTTGCTTCGTGCGCCGGGTCCTCGTTGCTGCCGCGACCGCCGCCACGATGCCCCAAGCCAGCGTCTTCGGCCGCTTCCTGTTCGGGGGTCTCACTCGCTTCGTGAGTCGGGTCTTCGTTGCTGCCCACCTTCGATGTCGTGGTGCCGTCGGCGGTGGCGGGTGCCTGCGTCGTAGTGATCGAACTGGTCGCTGCCGCGGCGACGCCAGCCGAGCCGACCAGGGCGCCTGCGACGAGAGCCGCGGTGATCAGACGCTTACGACTCAGCGATCGCTTGGGTTGTTCATCTGCGGGATGCATTTGGGGTCTCCTTGGGATTCGCGCGGCC
>JBDTLT010000471.1:0-2828 GCA_039934635.1 Acidimicrobiales bacterium | reverse complement strand
ACGATCGTACGGTGTTGGTGGCGGGTGCCGGGGGCGCGATCGGTTCGATCGTGGCGCAGCGCCTCGCGGAGGCGGGGGCCACGCTCGTTCTCGTCGACAACGATGCCGGTCGGCTCGCGGCGCTGGGCGACGCGCTCGCAGCACAGAGCGAAGCGCAGGCAGCACACGTCGCCGAGATCGCGGACGTCGGCGACATCGATCAGGTACGCGCGTTGGTGGCACGCGCGGTGGCGCGCTTCGGACGCGTCGATGGTGCGCTGTGCCTGGTGGGTGGTGTGCACCCCGACGAATTCGGCCCGATGATCGACTTCGGTGTTGCCACCTACGACTCGATCCTCGACCGCAACCTGCGCAGCGCGGTCGTGGTGCACCAGTGCGTCGCGTCCGCGATGGCAGCCGACAAGCTCGGTGGTTCGATCGTGTCGGTCAGCGCGGCGACCGGGTTGGCCTCGTCACCGTTCCACGCGCTCTATGGCGCGGCCAAGGCGGCACTCATCGCGCTCGCCCGCACCGAGGCCGTCGAGTGGGGGCCGCTCGGCATCCGGGTGAACACGGTCGCGCCCGGCGGCGTGCAGACGCGCCCGGCGGCCGACCCCGAGGAGATGGCTCGGTCAGAGCGCGCCGCGGTGCCGCTCGGGCGGCGCGCGGTGCCCGATGACATTGCGGGAGCCGCGCTGTTCTTGTTGTCGGACCTCTCGTCGTACATCTCCGGACACACACTCGTGCTCGACGGTGGTGCGTTGGCGAAGCCGGCGTTCTTCGATGCCGACAACGTGCCGGTGTTCGTCACCGACGCGGCCCTACGGGCGCGCATGCGCGGAAGCGTGCGACAGTAGTCGGCGCCGCCTCGCAGCATCAGGGCAGGACGAGCACCTTGCACTGTGTCGTCGGATGCTTGAGCGCTTCGAACATCGCGGGGAACTCGTCGAGGCCAATCCGTTCGGAGACCATCGGCAGCGCGTTGATACGGCCGGCGTTCACCATGTCGATCGTGTAGCGGTAATCCGCGCTGCGGTAGTAAACGACGAAGTGCATGGTGAGCTCTTTCATGAGCGCCACGATCGGCACAAACGGGTCGGGCTTGCTGCACACGCCCACGATGACGACTTTGCCGTGCACCGTCGCGGCATCGATCGATGCCTGCACCATGCCGGGCACGCCCACGCATTCGAACACCACGTCGGGCAAGCTGCCGACCGCACGACGATACGACTCGGGCACCGATTCGGTCTTCGCCGGGTCGATGCCGGCCGTCGCGCCGAGACGTCCGCACTGATCGCGGCGGGCCGCGACTGGATCACTCACGATGATCTCGCGCGCACCGAAGTGACGCGCCCACAACGTGACTGCCATCCCGACCGGTCCGCCGCCGATGATCAACACGTTGTCGCCGCGTCCCAACTGGGCCCGGTCGACCGCGTGCAGACCTACGGCCAATGGTTCGACGAGCGCACCGTCACCGTGCCCGAACGATTCGGGTAGCAGGAACGTCTCGCGGCTGCCGACCTTGATGTACTCCGCGTATGCGCCGCTGCTACCCCCGACGCCGATCGGGTCGGCGCCCCGCTCGCAGTGCACGATGTCGCCTTGCAGGCATGCGAGGCACGTGCCGCAGCCGATGAGCGGCAGCGACGCGACGCGGTCGCCGATCTTCCACGAGCCGGCGGCGTCGGGTCCCATCGCCACGATCTCGCCGCAGAACTCATGGCCCATGACCAGCCCGACGGGCATGCCGCCCGCGGCCTTGAGATCAGAGCCGCAGATGCCGCACGCTTCGACGCGCAACACGAGATCGGATGCACCGGGTGCCGGGTCGGGGTGCTCGACGATGTCGAACGTCTTCTGTTCGTTGAGTACTGCAGCGCGCATGCGCACACCTTCAGAGTCTTACGACTGCGCCGCCGTTGACGTCGAGCACAGTGCCGGTGATGAATGTCGATTCGTCGGAGGCGAGGAACAGCGCCGCATTGGCGATGTCATCGACGTTGCCGTGACGCTTGATGAGTTGTGCCTCTTTGTAGTGATTCCAAAAGATCCCGTCGTCGCCCAACCACGCACGGAACTTGTCGGTGAGGATGCGGCCCGGACGAATTCCGTTGACGCGCACATTGTGTTCGCCACCGCGGCCGGCAAGGTGGACCACAAGGCCTTCCATCGCTGCCTTCGAAGCTTGATACGAGGCGGACGGGGCGCCACCCATCTTGGCCAATTGGTCGCGGCCGATGCCCATCCACGCGGAGAGCGACGTGATCGCGATGGCTGATCCGGCGCCGCTGGCAATGAGGTGGGGCCACGCGGCGCGGCAGAGGAACATCATGCCGTTGAGGTTGAGCCTGACGAAGCCGTCCCATACCTCCGTCGGTTCGTCGGGCCAGAGTTGGCCACCCCCGGTCCCGGCATTCGCGACGATGATGTCGACGCGGCCGTAGAAATCCACGGTCCGTTGTACGAGCGTGTCGACCGCGGTCTCGTCGGTGACGTCGCACTGCATGAACGTCGCGTCGCCGCCGGCGCTCGCCGCGATCGGGTCGGCGCGCACGGCCCGCTCGACGGTCGACCCGGTGCCCTCGTTGCGCCCGCAGAACACGACCCGGGCCCCTTCGCGGGCAAAGCGACCGACAATGGCCTCCCCGATGCCCGACGACCCGCCGGTCACGATCGCGACCTTCGTGTCGAGGCGCCCCTCTCGATCCGCCACGCCCACCCCCCTATCCCGAAGGTGAGGCTAACGGGTCCGATTGCTGCGGATTCGGGCCGGTGCCCTACCGTGGCCCGCGCATGATCCGCCTCGACGGCGCCACCGTTCTTCTCCAGTGGGCCTCCGGTGG
>JBDTLT010000470.1:0-2846 GCA_039934635.1 Acidimicrobiales bacterium | reverse complement strand
GAATTGGTGGTGGTGGCCAACCGGCGACGATCTTGCGGATCACGTCGCCGAACAGTTCGTCGTCGAGCGGCGACCCGTCGTCGGAGGCGTGATTGCCGATCAGTACGGGCGCCGTCGCCGGCGTCCTCGGGGAACCTCTGTTGATGAGCGCGAGGAGCTCGTCGTAGGTTGGTTCGGTGCGCGACGTGCTCGAACGCGGATAGAGGCGGCGCATGATTTCGTTCGTACCGGCCGGGCCGGCAAGCCGGCGGTTCGGTGCGTGCGGCCATCCGACCGGCGGTCGCAGCAGAAGCGCCGGAAACGTGTCCGCTGGGTTGATCGCTTCGAAGAACCCACGGAACGCAGCCTCGGGATGTTGGCGGGCCAGGCCGGCATTGATGATCGCATCGAAGGCGATGTTGTGCGCCCCCGTCAGCCGCGGGTACAGGGTCGTGTGGCCCATCAGCACGTGCCACAACTCGTGCATCACCAACAAGAACAGGTGCTCATCGCGTCGGCAGTAGGTCGCCACGAACTCCGGGTTGACGAGCAGGCGAGCACGTCCGCGGCACGTGACCGAGGCCGTCGGCACCGAGGTGGTCTCCTCGATACCGATCAATCGGGTCAGGGCCTCGAGTTCGAACGACGCACCAGGCAGGCAGCGGGCCAGGCGGAGGGCGAGCGGGCTTTCGGAGGATGTCATTGGAGTACGGCTTTCATGAGTCGAAGGTCATCGGTGAGCAGTTCGATCCCGCGCAGTGCGTCAGGGTGATCGAGTAACGGCATTTCGGCGATCAGCAACGAGCCACGACTGCGTAGAAGCACGTTGAGAGTGAGTTCGTCGTTGCGGCAGACGGTTACCCGCACGGTCGAGGTAGCCATCCCGCTTCGGGCGTAGACGAGTGCCGCTCCTCGTAATGCGAAGCGTTCCCACCACACGTCGAGCGCGCGCCTTTGATGGGGATCGAGCGTCGGTGGTGCCGCACTCCATTTGAAAGCCGCCCAGTCGCCTCGCGTCGGGGCAACGGTGCGAGTCACCGCGGTGCGCGGACGAGCCGACATGTTGTGCAACAGCCGGCTACTCGGGCTTTCGGTGAGATCGATCGCTGTCATCCGGTCACCCCGAACTGTTCGCACGTGCGCCGGAACGTGGCGATGAAGTAGGGCACGTAGATCCCGACGAGCAACTCCGGTCCGCAGGCGTTGACGAGGGCGCCCTCGAGAACGGCGGTGGGGTGGTCGGCGTCGCACTGCCTGGCCAACCATGCCGACGCGCTTCGCCATGCCTCGAGCCGTGGACCGGGCGCAACGTGTGTGGTGTGGCTAGTGGGCCGCAGAACCCTGCCGGCGAACTCGGCGATCGGAGACCACGCCGCAGGTGTGAGTGCGTGGTCGGTGAGAGCGCGGGCGAACACCACGGCGAGGGCGATTCGGTTTGCATCGGTGGGTTGTGACGCCAACGCGCCAGTCACCAAACGCGCGAGCGTCGGTTCGTCGACTCCGAGGTCGAGCCCAAGACGTACACGGCTCACGGTGTCGCCCTCTTCGAGGATGGCGCGCATCGCCGGGTCGTGCTCGTTGCCGGTCACCGTCCACGACTGCACGTGGGCGGCCACCACCTGCGCGCTGGATGGCAGCGTCGGCTCCGCCCATTGCGGCAAGCCGTTCAGCAACGTCAACTCTGCCGCGTCGCGAAGGGTGAGCACATGGCCGGCAACAGCGGCCGCGGTGTGCACCGCGATGATGGAGCGGACCAGTAGCCGGGCCCGACGCGGGCTGAGCGGGATCTCGGCTTGGCGGAGCAACTCGACGAGGGTGACGACGTACCGACCGATGTACGGCGAGTGCGTTGACTCGGCGACCGGAAGCCGGCGTTCGATCTCGGCCACTAGCGACGGGATCATCTCGGCGCCGGCTCGGTCGGTGGGTGTCGCCGCGCCGGTGCTGAGCGCCAGACGCTCGGGCCTGCTCAGGTCGCTCCAGCCGGGGACGCGCACCACGAACCAGAACCGATCGGCAAGTGCCGTGTCGAGCAGTTCGGTTCCGAGGTAGCCGGTGACTTCGTCGTCGGTGTTCGGCGGGTTCATCGCTGCCCACCGGTGTCGAAGTGACGGCAGCGCGACGCCGGCAACGCGGCGCTCGTGGACGATCGGGAACATCTTGTTCTGCAGGTCAGGCCGGCAGCGGTTCACCTCGTCGAAGAACGCGAACTCGGCTCCCCAGATCGCCCCCGGAGTTCCGACGAATCGCAACCCGCCAGCCTCGTCGGGCAGGGGGATGCCAACGAGGTCGTCATAGTTGAGCAATGCCGCGTTGTAATGACGGAACTCCGCCTTGATCGCTTCGGCGAGTTGCTCGACAAGGAACGTCTTGGCCGTGCCGTGGTCGCCCACGAGCAGGAGCGGTGCTTGCAGCGCGAGGGCGGCGAGCAAGATGGGATCGAGGTGATGCCAGCCGAGCACTCCGACTGCCGCCGAGACGGGCGTACCGTCGAGTGGCGGCAGGTCAGAGTCCGGCCCGACAACATATTCGGTTTGATCGTGCCCGACCGTTGCGGTGTGGCCCATTTTGGTGCTGCTCCTTGTTGGATCTGCAGCAATCGAGTGATGGACGTCGAGGCTTTGGCCGAGCGAACTCGGACACTTTGTTGCCCCTCGCGGGGCCACATGCCACTTTCGTGGAAGCACCTTGGTTTGTCCGTACCAGGTTGCTGGGCCCCGGAGGGCCGCTCTTCATGACGTGTTCAATACTACCGGACGGCGGCGTCAGGCTGCAGCCGCTCGGTGGATGCGGCTGATCACCCAGTCGACATCGATGGGGTGCTCGCGCATCCAATCGTCGAGCTGCGTCCACTGCTCGTCGGCGAC
>JBDTLT010000469.1:0-2849 GCA_039934635.1 Acidimicrobiales bacterium | reverse complement strand
TGAGGTCGTTGGTGCCGAACGAGAAGAAGTCGGCGACCTCCGCGATGTCGTCGGCACGCAACGCGGCCCGCGGCGTCTCGATCATGGTGCCCACCGCAACGTCGAGCGGCGCCGGGAGCGTCGACTGGGTCGCGGCGATCTCGTCGTCGATCCACCCGCGCACGAGCGCGAACTCTTCTTTGGTCACCACCAGCGGCACCATGATCTTGACGACCGGATGGCCGCCGGCTCGTTGACGGTTGGCGGCAGCCTGCATGACGGCGCGGGTCTGCATCGCGTAGAGCCCCGTCTTCAGCACCCCGAGGCGCACGCCACGCGTGCCCAGCATCGGGTTTTCCTCGTGCCAACTGCGGGCCGCCGCGAACAGCACGCGAGTCTCGTCGTCGAGACCGCCTTCGGCTTCGCGCTCGGTGATCTCTTCGAACCGAGGCAGGAACTCGTGCAGTGGCGGGTCGAGCAGGCGCACCACCACCGGCAGGCCATCCATCGCCGCGAAGATCTCTTCGAAGTCTTGGCGTTGCACCTCGACCAGTTCGGCCAGCGCGGCCATCTCTTCGTCGGGTGTCGACGCGATGATCATGCGCCGCACTACCGGCAGTCGATCGCCGAGGAACATGTGCTCGGTGCGGCACAGCCCGATGCCAACCGCACCAAACGAGCGAGCCCTCGCGGCGTCGGCTCCGGTGTCGGCGTTGGTCCACACCTGCATGCCGGCGAGGTCCCTGCGCACCTCGTCGGCCCACGTGAGAACCTGCTCGAGTTCGGGCGGTGTCGACGCCTCGACGAGCGGCACCGCGCCGAGAAACACTGCGCCGGTCGTACCGTCGACGGAAATCGTGTCGCCCTCGTGGACCACGGTGTTGCCGACCATGAAGCGGTCGCCGTCCGGGCCGATGAGCACCTGTTCGGCGCCGACGACCGCAGGGATGCCCCACCCACGCGCGACAACCGCGGCATGGCTGACGAGCCCGCCCCGTGCCGTGAGAATGCCGGCCGCGACCTGCATGCCGTGGACATCCTCTGGTGAGGTCTCGCTGCGAACGAGGATCACGTGCTTACCGTCGCGGTGCAGTCGCACCGCGTCGTCGGCGGTGAAGCAGACTTGTCCTACCGCGGCACCCGGCGACGCCGACAGGCCGCGCGTCAGCACAGTGCTGCCCTTGGCATCGAGTTGCGGATGCAGGAGCTGTTCGAGGTGTTCGGGGCGCACGAGCGATATCGCCTCGGCGGGCGTCAACGCGATCGCGGGTTCGTGCGCCATGTCGACGGCGATGCGCAACGCCGCAGCACCGGTGCGCTTGCCGGCGCGCGTCTGCAGCATCCAGAGATGACCGCGTTCGATGGTGAATTCGGTGTCGAGCATGTCGCGGTAGTGGAGCTCGAGGCGGCGGAAGATGTCGACCAACTCGACATAGATCTGGGGGAAGCGCTCACCGAGCGCGGAGATCGGTTGTGTTACGCGTGTGCCCGAGACCACGTCCTCGCCCTGCGCGTTCACCAAGAAGTCACCAAACGCACCTGGCTCACCGGTCGTCGGATTGCGAGTGAACCCGACCCCCGTGCCCGAGTTCTCGTCGCGATTGCCGTAGACCATGACCTGAACGTTGACCGCCGTACCCAGATCGTGCGGTATGTGCTCGCGCGTGCGATATGCGACTGCCCGCGCTCCGGACCACGAATGAAAGACGGCTTCGACCGCGAGGCGCAGTTGCGCGCGCGGATCTGCGGGAAACGGAGACCCGGTCGCTTCCTCGATCACGGCGCTATATCGCGCGGCCAGTTGCTCGAGCACTGCTGCGGGGAGATCGGCATCGGTCGCGGCGCCGCTCTCCTTCTTGGCCAACGCGAGCTCGTCTTCGAATCGCTCGCGCGGGACACCCAGCACGACCGAACCGAACAACGACAAGAAGCGGCGATACGAGTCGTACGCGAAGCGACGGTCGGTGCGGGCCGCCAACCCTTCGACGGATCGATCGTTCAAGCCGAGGTCCAAGACCGTATCCATCATGCCGGGCATCGAAAACTTGGCCCCCGAGCGAACGCTGACGAGCAACGGATCGCCCGGATCGCCGAGACGCAACCCCATGCGGCGCTCGAGCTCGGCGACGTGTTGTTCGATTTCGAGATCCAGTCCTTCGGGCCAGCCACCGACCAACCATGCCCGGCAGGCGTCGGTCGTGATGGTGAACCCGGGCGGCACCGGCAATTCGAGCACCGACGTCATCTCGGCCAGATTGGCGCCCTTGCCTCCGAGCAAATCCTTGAGCTTCATGGGATTCGTGTCGTACTTGTGGTCGAACGAGAACACGAAGGTCACAGTGACTCCTCTATTGGGGCAGATCACCCCGTAAGCCCCGAGCGTACCGGCGACCGCGCAGGACGGTTCCGCTCACATCTGTCGCCCCTCGACCGATGTGCTCTTGGAACACAACCGGCTGCTCTTCGCAGTCCCGACCGCGAAGGCCTCTCGTGACGACCCATCGATCCTGGCAACGCCCAGGTGCGCGGCTTGGTGCGATATTCGTCGCGATCAGTGCGCTGCTGTCGGTGGTCACGATCGACAACGCGTCCGCCACCGTGAGCTCGGACGAGCCCGCGGTACAGATCGGCGAGTCGCGGTCCATCGAACGATCCGAGTCGACCGTGGCACCCGCAGCACAAACCGTCGACTCCTCTGTCGCCGGCGTCGCAGTCGCCGGTGTGGCGATTGCTCGCGACGCGCCGCCGATCGCCTATCGACTCGACATGACCATTCCGGATGACGGCACCAACCCGCTCCCCTTCTTCGTCGGCGGACTCTGCGTCGTTGCCGCGATCGTCGCCGCGCTCTATCTGCGCGTGCGCCGCCT
>JBDTLT010000468.1:0-2850 GCA_039934635.1 Acidimicrobiales bacterium | reverse complement strand
GAGTGGAGCTATGGAGAATCGAACTCCAGACCTCTTCCATGCCATGGAAGCGCTCTACCAACTGAGCTATAGCCCCGAGAGGAACGGTCATTCTACCAGCCCCTGCGCCGGGGGCTAACCGTGTTCCACGATCAGTCCAGGTCATTCGGGGCCCTAGGATCTTCGACCGTGCTCGCCCCCACGCTGACCGGCCGCATTCATCACGCGGCCGCGCATTCGCCGGCGGGCGTGACCTTCATATCGGGCGACGTCGGCACCCGTGTGAGCTGGTCCGATCTCTACACCGACGCTCTCGGCTACGCGGCCGTCTTGCAGCAGCGGGGGATAGGTCCCGGGTCGCACGTCGCCATCCTGGGGCCGACGACACGGCCGCTGGTCACGGCCATCGAGGCCGTGTGGTTGGCGGGGGCGACGACGGTGGTGCTGCCGCTGCCGATGCGCCTGGCGTCGATCGACGAGTTCGTCGAACAGACCCGGCAGCGCATCCAACACGCGGACGTGGCGCTGCTGCTCATCGATGCGGAGTTCGTCCCGTTCGTGTCGCTCGCCGGTATGCCGCCGGTACTCACGTTCGGCGAACTCACCGCCGGTGAAGCGACGTCGTTCGTCGTTGTCGAACCGTCGGCCGACTCGCTCGCGGTGTTGCAATTCACCAGCGGATCGACCGCCGAACCCAAGGGCGTCATGCTGCCGCACCGCACGGTGTGCGCGAACCTCGATGCGATCGCAACCGCGGCCGAACTCGTGGCCGACGAAGTGATGGTCTCGTGGCTGCCGCTGTATCACGACATGGGCCTCGTCGGCTTTCTCATCCTGCCCATGTCGAGCGGCGTCGAGTTGGTGCTCGGCGCACCGCAGGAGTTCCTCGGCGACCCCGCGCGATGGATGCGTTGGATGTCGACGTATCGCGGCACCGCCACTGCCGGGCCCAACTTCGCGTGGGTGTTGGCGACGCGCGCGCTGGCGCGCAGCGAGACGCTCGACCTGTCCCCGATGCGCATCGCGCTGAACGGTGCCGAGCCCGTCGACTGCGCGGCGGTGCAACGATTCGTCGATGCCGCGGCACCCCACGGGCTGCGACCGGGCGCGGTGTATCCCGCATTCGGCATGGCCGAGCTCGTCATCGCCGGCACGTTCGCCGAACCGCTGCGTGGTCTGCGCGTCGATCGCGTCGACCGTGACGCGCTCGAGCTCGAACGTCGCGCGGTGCCGTGCGAAAGTGCGGCGGGGCGAGAGCTCGCGTTCTTGGGCCGCGCGGTGCCCGGGTTGGAGTTGCGCATCGTCGATCTCCAATCCGGCGAAGTGCGCGCCGACCGCGAAGTTGGCGAACTGCAGATCCGCGGCAGTTCGGTCACGACGGGCTACTACAAGCGTCCCGAAGCCAACTACGAGCTCTTCGACGGCGAATGGCTGCGCACGGGCGATCTTGCGTATCTCGTCGACGGCGAGATGGTGATGTGTGGCCGCATCAAGGACGTGATCATCATCGGCGGACGCAACATCTTCCCCGAAGAGGTCGAACGGGCGGTGGGCGATCTCGACGGTGTGCGCGCCGGCAACGTCGTGGCCTTCGGCGTCGACAGTGCGCGCGGCAAAGAGGCCATCGTGATCGTGGCCGAGACCAACTCGGACGAACCGCACGACGTCGCCCGGCACATGGCGCAGCGAGTCATCGAGACCATCGGCCTACCGCCGAAGGACATCGTGCTCGTCGGCTCGGGCACGTTGCCCAAAACGTCATCGGGCAAGTTGCAGCGATCGCTGTGTCGCACGCTCTACTCGACCAACAAATTCGCGGATCTCCGATGGCAGTCGCACGCGATCAGGCGCTGAACGCCTATTTCCGCCGCCCACGACTGCTGCGTCCACTGACCGAGGGTCACGTGAACGACTCGTGGCTCGTCGCAACGGGCGATCATCGCTTCGTCGTTCAGCGCATCAACGGCGGGGTGTTCAAAGATCCGACCGTTGCCGCCCGCAATTTCGTGAACGCGTCTCGCTTGGTGCGGTCGCGCGACGTGCGCACCTTGACCGTGCGAAAGACACGGTCGGGCGAGCCTTGGTTCGTCGACGGGGCGGGTGGCATCTGGCGGGCGTACGCGTACGTCGAGGGACGGGTGCCGCCAACGCGCTCGCCACAGGCGATGCACGACGTTGCGTTTGCCTTCGGCGCGTTCGATCGAGCGCTCGACGCAATCGACGCCACGCAGTTCGCACCGGCGATCGCGCGCTTCCATGACTTCGGCCACCGGATGCGCCAGTTCGACCGCGTGGTCGCGGCGGATCGCGGCGGACGAGTCGTTGCCTGCGAAGCCGACATCGCGCTGTTACGACGGTTGGTCGCGCAGGTTCGTTCGTTGGACGAGTTCGCGATGTGGTCGCGTCAACCGCCGCGGCTCGTGCACAACGATGCGAAGCCCGCCAATCTGCTGCGCCACTCACCCAAGCTGCCCTGCGTCATCGATCTCGACACGGTGGGGCCGGGCCGTCTCGGCTACGACCTCGGCGAGCTCGTTCGTTCGGCAATAGCCGACGACGACGATGACTCGCCGCTCGACCCGGTGACCGTCGAGCGCACCTGGAGCGGTTTCCTCAGCGGTTGGCGCCAGCCGTTGGCCCGGGCCGAGCAGGTAGTGGTCCCGATCGCCGGCATCGTGCTCGCGCTGGAGCTGGCCAGCCGCTACCTCGCCGACCATCTTGACGGCGACTGGTATTTCGCCGCCGACCCCGGCGCCAGCACCCGTCAGCGGGCACAGCGGCAGATGCGCCGCGCCGCGCGCCAACTCGACGCGTTGGACGACTTGCGCGAGCGAGCCGAGAACCTGCTATCCAGTCGATCGTGACTGATTC
>JBDTLT010000467.1:0-2859 GCA_039934635.1 Acidimicrobiales bacterium | reverse complement strand
GGTGCGGCCGCTGCGGTTCGTATCACCCACCGCACGAAGTAGGCGATGGCCGCGAGCACAACAGCAAACAATGATGTCCAGAGCTTCGCCACGGTCACCTCAGGGTCAACGTCGAGGAGGACACAGTCCCCCAAGTCAGTGCAACCTCAAACCTGCCTCACGACCAAACGCGTCGCACCTGTTGCTGCGTCTCGCGCGGTCAGTCTTCGTGGATCTCGCGCAATCCGCCGATCGCCGAATCGAGTTGCGCTGATAGGAAATTCTCGAGGTCGGCCGGTTCGGTGCCCTCGCGGACTTGGCAGCGGCTCGAGTAGGTGACTTCGCAGCCGTTCGCAGCCGGCCGGACCACGAGTCGCGAGCTGTACTCCTCGATCGGCACGCTCGACTCGATCACGCGGTAACCCATGGCCATCTTGGCGTCGTCCAGTTCGATGAGCTCCGAGATGGTGGTGCCCCCGTCGTCGGTGCGCAGGTGACGACGCGCCCCGATGCCCGAGCCCTCGAGTGTGCACTCGACGATCGACGGAAAATAGGTATGTGCGCTACCGAAGTCGGCGATCGTGGCCCAGACCTTTTCGGGTGCCGCGTTGATCGTGCCGGTGCGTGTCACTTCGATGGAGGGTCGCATACGGGCAGCGTAGACGAGGTCCGCCGAGCGGCCAGCCTGGCATACTGCCGTCGGTGAGGGGGCTCGGCGCGGATCGCCCCGCCGCATCGAGGAGACGAAATGCATGGCAGCTGAACGCAACCCCCACGCCGGCGCTCCGTTCGACGATGACGATGCCGCGATCGCCCGGGTTCTCGAGGACGTCAGCATCCCCGCGTTGATGTGTTCGATGGTCCACATCACCGGTGACCCGTCGTGGATCCGGGGCGACATCCGCCCGACGGGGTCCGCCTTGAACGAGTACCAGGGGTACATGAGCGAAGCGACCAAGGCCGAAGCGCGCCGGCGCGCGCTGCCCGTGATCGTTGCCTTCCGTGACAACAACTGCGTGCTCCCGCCCCCGCCGTCGCCCGAGCTCGTGCACGAGATGATGTCGTATCTCGCGTGCGCGCCGGTCGCGGCCGAGGTCGTGCCGATGTTCCTCGAGGACCTTCATCTCGACGGCTCCGATGCCGGCGCGATCACGTGGGGCGACGAGATCCCGGCCGAGGTGAAGGCCGACGCGCACGTCATCGTGATCGGCTGCGGTGAGGCCGGGTTGTTGGCCGGCATCCGCCTCGAACAGGCGGGTCTGCCGTACACGATCGTCGAGAAGAACGCCGGCCCCGGTGGCACCTGGTGGGACAACCGGTACCCGGGCGCACGCGTCGATATCGGCAGCCACTTCTATTGCTATTCGTTCGAACCGGCCGACCATTGGACCGAGTACTTCTCGCAACATCCCGAGCTACGCGAGTACTTCGAGCGCGTGATGCAGAAGTATGGCGTCGACGCGCATTGCCGCTTCAACACCGAAGTCACCTCCGCGCGATTCGACGAGAGCACCGGCCGCTGGGCGGTCGAGGTGTGCAACGTCGGCGGCGGCTCCGAGACGCTCGACGCATTCGCTGTCATCAGCGCCGTCGGTTCGCTGAACAACCCTCACACACCCGACATCCCCGGCATGCACGACTTCGCCGGACCGTCGTTCCACTCCGCGCGATGGGACGCGAGTGTCGACATTCGCGGCAAGCGATTCGCGCTCATCGGCGCGGGCGCCAGCGGCTTTCAGATCGCGCCGACGATTGCCGACGAAGTCGACCAGCTGACCGTGTTCCAGCGCACCGCGCAGTGGATGTTCCCCAACGACAAGTACCACGAGCCGGTCCCCGAAGGTGAGCGGTGGGCGATTCGGCACCTCCCGTTCTACGGCCGTTGGTTCCGCTTCCTCACGTTCTACCCGGGCTCGGGTCTGACCATCGAACGTTCGCGCCGAGACCCCAACTTCGACGACAGTGACGGGTTGGCGATCAGCGAGTCGAGCCGGCAGACGAGGGAAGTGTTCAGTCGCTGGATCATCCAACAAGTCGGCGACGACCCCGACCTGCTCGCCCGCGTCATGCCCGACTATCCGGCCACCGCCAAACGCACGCTGCAGGACAACGGGTCGTGGCTCGAGTGTCTCAAGAAACCAAACGTCGAGCTCGTTCGCACCGCTATCGAACGCATCGTCGAGAACGGTGTCGTGACCGTCGACGGTGCCTTCTATCCCGCCGACGTGATCTGTTACGCGACCGGCTTCTTGCACAACGACTACCTCTGGCCGATGACGATCGTCGGACGAGGCGGACGCGTGCTCCGCGACCAATGGGGGACCGAGCCGACCGCGTACCTCGGCATCACGGTGCCGCATTTCCCGAATCTCTTCTGTCTGTACGGGCCAGGCACGAACTTGGCCCACGGAGGCAGCCTGATCTTCCAATCCGAGTGCCAGGTGAACTACATCATGAAGGCCTTGCGACTGTTGCTCGATGGACGTCATCGCACGATGGAGCCACGACAAGAGGTCCACGACGCGTACCGCAAACGGTACGAGGACGAGATCTCACAGATGGTGTGGGCGCATTGGTCCGTCAAGCATTCTCACTACAAGAACCCCGACGGGCGCATCTACACCTTGTCGCCGTGGCCGATCCCCACGTACTGGGCGTGGACCAAAGACGTCGACCTCGACGACTACGAAGTCGCCTCGGTCGACTGATCCTTGGCTCTCGTCTAGACACCCCAGGGGCGCAAGGTGTCAAGCGGCTTTTCGTTCGGGTGCCGGTGTTCGGTGTGCCCAGGCGGTGTGTTCGTTGTAGAGGGTGCGGTGTTGGATGCATCCGTGGAGGATGGCGACGAGGCGGTTGGCTAGCGCTCTCAGTGCTTGGTGG
>JBDTLT010000466.1:0-2862 GCA_039934635.1 Acidimicrobiales bacterium | reverse complement strand
CCGTCGGCATCAGCGGCTGGGAGATGCGCAAGCGCAACGTCATCCGCCCCGGCGAGCTGTGGGGGCCCGGTCAGATCATGGACGACGGATGCGCCGGCGCCGAGCGCTGCCTCGACGCGGTGAAGCCCGCCTACGAGCAGGCCCGCGAGGCCGGCAAAGCAGTCGGTCTCGGGCTCGGCCTCAAGAACAGCGGCCTCGGCAACGGCTTCAAGGAGATCGCCCGGGCGGTCGTACGCTTCGCCCCCGACGGCACCGTCGAGGTACGGCACTGCTGGACCGAAATGGGCCAAGGCATCCACACCGTTGCGCTTCAGGTCGCGGCGCAAGAGCTCGCCATCGACCCGGCGCGCATCAAGGTGGTCGTCGATACGACGCGTGAGCTCGGCGCCGGTCAGACAACCGGTTCACGGGGCACGCTCATGGGTGCGGGTTCGGTCGCCGATGCCTGCCGCGCCGCACTCGCCGATGGCTGCAAGATCGACGTCGACTACGAGGGCGAATTCCGCGTCGACTGGACCAACAAGATCACCGACGGTGTCGAAAACCCGATCATCCACTCCGCGTTCGGCTACGCCGCTCAGATGGCGGTGATCGACCGCGACACCGGCAAGGTCGAACGCGTCATCGCCGCCCACGATGTCGGGCGAGCGGTCAACCCGACGTTGTGCGAAGGGCAGATCGAGGGCTCGGTGCACATGGGCCTCGGCTACGCGCTCACCGAAGAGTTCCCCGCCGACGACCGCGGCTTCCCGATCAACATGACGCTGCGCTCGCTCGGCATCTTGCGCGCGAAGGATGTGCCGCCGATCGACGTCATGCTCATCGAGGTGCCACAACCACGTGCCCCCTACGGCATCAAGGGTGTCGGCGAGATCGGCCTCGTACCCACCGCCGGCGCGGTCGCCGCGGCATTGCACGACCTCGACGGCACGTGGCGCGCGACGCTGCCCATGCGCGCCGCGGATACCGGCGATGACTGATACGACCGCTGGACTGGTCTGCGGCCATCACCACCTGTATTCGGCACTCGCCCGCGGCATGCCCGCGACACCCAAGATTCCTACCAATTTCACCGAGATCCTGCAACAGGTGTGGTGGCGAGTCGACACCGCGCTCGATCTCGAGATGTTGCGCTGGTCGGCCACGCTCGGTGCGGTCGAGGCCCTCATGAGCGGCACCACCGCCATCATCGACCATCACGAGTCGCCCAATGCGATCGAAGGCTCGCTGTCGGTCATCGCCGATGCGTGCGCGTCGGTCGGTGTGCGCGTGACCACCGCGTACGGCGTCACCGATCGGTGGAACGACGACGGCACGCCCTACGCCGGCGCGTGGCCGCCGGCTTCGTCCACGGGCGCGGCTGCGCGCGGCCTCGCCGAATGCGAGCGCTTCATAAGCGGCGGTGGTCGAGGCATGGTTGGCGTGCACGCCGCGTTCACGTGCGCCGACGACACGCTCGAGGCCAGTGCCGATCTGGCGCGGCGCCTAGGGGTCGGCGTACACATCCACGTCAGCGAAGATCGCGTCGACGCGGATGCGGGTTCACGCCTGCAATCGTTGGCCCGCGACGACTGGCTTCTCGTGCACTGCGTGCACCTCGATCGGCCGCTGCCCGGCACGATCGCGCACAACAGCCGCAGCAACATGAACAACGCCGTGGGCTACGCGCACCCCGCGCTGCGGCCCAACGCCATCGTGCTCGGCACCGACGGTATCGGCGCGGACATGCTCGAAGAGTTGCGGCTCACCTATGTCCGCCTGCGCGAGGACGACGTCACCGCCACCCCCGACACGGTGTGGACCTGGCTCGAGCAGGGCTACGCACTCATGCCCGAAGCGCTCGACGACACCGTGCGCTGGAACTATGACCACGCCGACTCGCCATGGCACGTCGCATTCACCCCCGGCATGCGCGCGCTCGACGTCACCATCGGCGGCGAACCCGCATTGCGCGATGGCACACCGACACGCGTCGACTTGGCCGAAGTGCGCGCGAAAGCAGGCGAGCAAGCGCAGCGGCTGTTCGCCGCGCTGGACAACCTCTGACGAAAGGCGCGAAGACATGACCAACGCATCCGGCCCAGGCGTGGCGCTGTACCTACAAGACGCGCATCCGATACGCGAAGCGATGGAGTACGTCCAGTACGCAGAAGCACAGGGGTTCGACGCGGTGTGGCAGGCCGACAGCCGTCTCGTGCGCGAGTGCTGCGTGCCGATGGCCGCGTTCGCGACGGTGACCGATCGCATCAAGATCGGCTCGGGGGTCATCGACTGCTGGACCCGCAACCCGGCGCGCCTCGCCGCAACATTCTCGACGCTCGACGATCTCGCGCCCGGCCGGATGATCCTCGGCATCGGCGCATGGTGGGATCCGCTCGCCAAGAAGGTCGGCATCGACCGGCGCCGACCGCTCACGGTGATGCGCGAAGTGGTCACGACGGTACGGGCGTTGCTCGCCAACGAGACCGTCACCTTCGACGGCGAGTACGTGCATCTCGACGGCGTCGAGCTCGACTACGTCTACCAAGAGCGCCGCCCCAAAGACGTGCCCATCTACATCGGTGCCACCGGCATGCAGATGATGGAGCTCACCGGCGAGATCGCCGACGGTGCTGTGCTCAACTACCTCGTGTCCCCCGCGTACAACGCCACTGCGATGGAGCATCTCGCCCGCGGTGCCGCCAAGGCCGGTCGCAGCATCGACGACATCGATCGGCCCCAGCTCGTGGTGTGCTCGGTCGACGAGGACCGCGCTCATGCCCTCGACAACGCCCGGTTGCTGGTCACGCAGTACCTCGGGCAGCAGCCGCACATCATGAAGGCGTCCGGCGTGCCGGCGTCGCTCCTCGATGCGATCGGCGA
>JBDTLT010000465.1:0-2865 GCA_039934635.1 Acidimicrobiales bacterium | reverse complement strand
CGGTGCCGTACTACGGCACGCCACCGAGCCCCGAGTCGCAGATGGCCAACACCGCCGCCGCAATTTTGGCCCACTACGGCGCCACCGATTCGCGGGTCAACGCGTCGATCGTGACACTCGAAGCGAACATCGCGGGCAAGACCTACGAAAAGCGCGTGTGGGACGGTGCCGGTCACGCGTTCAACAACGACACCGGCGGTGCCTACAACGAGTCGGTCGCGGTACGAGCGTGGACCGATACCTTGTCGTGGTTCGCCAAATATCTGGCATAGAGAGAGCGACCTCATGCGACTGAAGAACAAGGTGGCGCTCATCACCGGAGCGGGCAGCGGCATGGGCCAGGCGGCGGCCGTCGAGTTCGCACGCGAGGGTGCGCGCGTCGCCATGAGCGACGTCAACGAACAGGGTCTTGCCGAGACGGCGCGCCTCGTCGCCGACGTCGACGGCGTGTGCCTGTCGATCGTCGGCAACGTGGCCGACGCCAGTGACGTCGCGAACATGGTGGACCGCACGGTTGGCTCCTATGGCGCACTCGATGTGCTCTACAGCAACGCGGCGATCTACTTGCCCAATCGCGGCGACGCGCCGGTCGCCGATCTCGACGAAGAGGTGTGGCAACGCGTCATCGACGTGAACCTCAAGGGTGTCTACCTGTGCGCGAAGTACGCCATCCCCGCGATGATCCGCGGTGGCGGCGGTTCGATCATCAACGTGTCGTCGCTGGCGGGCACGCGCGGATCGCGCCAGAGCCACGCCTACGCGATGGCCAAGGGCGGAGTCCTTGCACTGACGATGTCGCTCGCAGTCACGTACGGGCCTCGAGGCATCCGGGCCAACGCGATCGCGCCGGGCGCCATCGATACACCGATGGTCCGCGCCGGTGAGCTCCTGCTCGAAGACGCCGCGGTGCAAGCGATGATGGCGCACCTTCCGCTCGGCCGTGTCGGCCTCGCGCAAGACGTGGCCCGCGTCGCGCTGTTCCTTGCCAGCGACGAATCCGCCTACATGACCGGCACCGTGCAGATCGTCGACGGCGGTTTCAGCCTCGGCTAACCCCCCGTCTACCGCGTGTCATCGGGGGCGGTCAGTCAGTCTCGCGGAGTTCGTCGACGTACTTGTTCGTGCCGTGTGCGACGGCGATGAATGGTGCGCAGAACTCGAGTTTGCCCTTGCCGCCGGCGTCGACGCGCGCGCCGTGGCGCGCGAAGCGTGTCATCCAGTGCACCCGCGGGTCTTCGTTCAGGATGTGGATCAACGTCACGCGTCGATCGATTCCGGGAATGTCGGCGACTTCGGGTTGCTTGTCTGGTGGCAGCGGCTGCGGAGCGAATCGCAGTGTCATGGCGACCGGTGAATGGGTGCCGCGTTGGGTCCACGGTACGTACTCGGCCTGCAGCCACGCGTCGAGGTCGTCGCGGCCGACGCTCTCGTGGGCGTCGATGACCTCGAGTACGACACCGGGATAGTCGTGGTCGAGCGAATGGATATCACGGGGGCCTTGGTCATCGTTGGTCGTGTAGCCCAGATAGTCCTGGAATGACGTGAAGATATGGGAGCGCTCGAGGTGGATGCGCTTGTCGTCGCGCAGTCGATAGTTGGTCGAGCTCGTCCAACGGATGTGATCTTCCATGCGCCCCTGCGAGATCCAATAGAGATGCAGGTAGCAACCAGCCGTAACGGGTGACGCGATGAGCGACGACTCTGGGTAGCGAAGCAGCTGCAAGTCGCGCGTTGCGACGTACCGCTTGCCCGCGAACATCCACGGCATCGCCAGCGCGCCGGAGTAGAAGTGGTCGTCTTCGTACCAACGGTTGTACGCGTACTCGGTGCCCGGGTGGGGCTCGACCATTGTGATCAGTGCCCCTCCGATCTCGACGTCGTAGGGCCCTACCTTCGGCAACTCGGTGTACGCCGGGTCTGCGGTCACGAATGCTCCTCTCGCGGTGTCGGCGCATACTGTAGGAGGATGCGATCGCAGCCGCGCTTTCACAGCGTCGACCATGCTCAACACATCGCGAAACGACGCGTGCCGCGCAGCGTCTACCGCTACATCGAAGGCGGTACCGAGGACGAGTACACGGTACGGGCCAACCGCGCCGCGTTCGGCGAAGTCACCTTCAACCCGCGTGCCGCGGTCCTTCACGACCAGCGCGACACTCGCACGACGGTGGTCGGTCAAGAGTTGGCGTTACCGGTCGTGTTGGCCCCTGCGGGATACATCCGGCTCGCGCATCGCGACGGCGAAGTCGGCGCGGCACGGGCGGCGGGCGCCATGGGCACCGCAGTCGGCGTGAGCACCCTGTCGTACTACCCGATCGAGGCGGTCGCGGCGGCATCGTCCGGCCCTGTCTGGTATCAGCTCTACTTCGCCGGTGGCCGTGCCGGCGCCGAGATCGCCATCGAACGCGCGCAGGCCGCGGGGTGCCGCGCGCTCATCGTCACCGTCGACCTGGCCGCCGCGGCGGGACGCGAGCGGGCGCTGCGCGGCGGCGTCATCCCTCAGCGGGTCACGATGCAGAACGCGTTGTCGTACGCACCCGAGCTGATCGTGCGCCCGCGGTGGTTGTACGACTTCGCCCGCGACGGCTTGCGCCTCGACGTGCCCAATGTCCGCGTCGACCGCCACGGCCCACCGCTGAGTGCGGCCGCGGCCTCTCGGTCGATGCGCCAAGCCGCGCCGACGTGGGCCGACTTCGCCTGGATCAGGAAGCAATGGTCCGGTCCGATCATCATCAAAGGCATCCTCAACCGTGACGACGCCCGCCGCGCCGTCGACAGCGGTGCCGACGCGATCGTCGTGTCGAATCACGGTGGCAATGCCCTCGACGGCACGCCCGCCACGCTCGGGTTGTTGCCCCGCATCGT
>JBDTLT010000464.1:0-2882 GCA_039934635.1 Acidimicrobiales bacterium | reverse complement strand
GCCGACCTCGACGCGATCCCCACCGCGCTCGGCGCCCGCTACTGATTGCCGTCCCCCCCCGAACTCGTCCACCCCCGAACTCGTCCACCCCCGAACTCGTCCACCCCCGAACGGAAGAAAACGGGTCGTACAATCGTCGAATTGACATGTCGCTGAGACGAGCGCCGGTGCGGGTCTGCGGGCTCTTGTGCATCGCGGTTTCGCTCGCCGGATGCGGGGCATCTGAGCTTCCGGATGGTGGCAACGCCGCGCCGGCACCGACCTCGAGGACCTCGACGACCTCGAGTGGCTCGACGGCGACGGCGTCACTACCCACGGCCGTCACATGGCGGACGGCAACGAGTGACGCGGTGCCGACGATCGTCGCCATCGATCCGGCCATCGACGATTTGATCGTGATCGAGGACGGTCGGCCGCGGCCACTGCATGTGCTCGATGCAGTCCCGAATCGCAGCGCCGCCCACGTCTTCGGCGCGATCGCGATCTCGGCGGAACAGACCTACTTCACGGTTTGGCAGGGTGATCCGGCCACGCCGTCGATATGGAAGGTGCCTCTCGCCGGAGGACGCGCCACGAAGTTCGCCGACAACGCGGCCAATCCCGCCGTGTCGGTCGACGGTCAGTTGATTGCGTTCGGCGCGGGCGTTCCCGTGCAACGACTCGTCGTGCGCGAACTTGCGACTGGCCGAGAACGCTCCGCCGAAGTCGGCCGCCTCGGAACGATGCGTTGGGCACCCGATGGACAACGCATCGCGATCACCTCGTGGGGCGAGGACGCCAGCTTCGTTCGCATCGTCGATGTCGATGCGACCGGGCTTCGCGTCGGTGAGCTGTGGGGCAACCGTGCACTCGGGTCGCCCGTGTGGCTCGACAACACCTCGATGCTCGCGACCGATGCGAATGGGGGCGGCGCAAACGCGCCGCCGTTCATCGTCGACGTCTCGCCGTTGGGAATGCGTCGCCTGGAAGGATTGCCGTACTTCACTTGTGTCGACGTCAGCCGAAGCACCGGTCGGCTCCTCGGCATCGTGCAACAGGGCACCAGCCCGGGCGATCTGCAGATCAGCCGACCCAATGGACAAATCGAGAGCCTGTCGATCTCGGTGTCCTATGCGCAGTGGGCGGCGTGAACGCGTCGAGCGAAGGTTCAGACGCGAAGGATCCCTACCGAGCGCACGCGTCGTTCCGCGAGCAGTGTCGCAAGGTCATCGATGTCGCTGGTGAAGAGCAAGTCGTCGGGCTCGCAAAGAAGGGCGAGCGCGGCGTCGTGGACATCATGTCGTCCGGCGGCTGCGAGGAGTTGTCCCGCTGCCTGCGCGAGTTCGAGACCGAGGGGGCGAACATCGACAGCTTTGAGTGCTTGAGCAAGGCGAGCCTGACGAGCAGGGTTCCGCCAGATCTGACCGATGATGCCGGCGTGGGTGACGATCGGTTGCTCGGATCGGTGGGCAAGCACCATGCGGGCCCACATCGGCCGATCGTTTCGGTCGAGCGCGATGAATGCTCCCGCGGCGAGTATCAGTCTGGTCACGCGGCTGAGATGGCCTTCTTGTTTGACTTCGGCCGCGTCACCGCCCGCTTGTCCTCTTCCGCCTGGCGCTTCAACTCTTCCTCGGTGAACGAGCCGAACTCGTCTTCATAGGAGGCCACCGCTGCCGCGAGAGCGTCGCGCCGTTCGAGTTCAGCAAGCCGCTGCACCAGCGCTTCCTGCAGTACACCCGAGACATTCAGCCGGGACGCCTGTTTCTTGACCTGGTCGTACAGTTCGTCGGGTAGGTAGACCTGCATTTTCGGCATACACCCAACTATACCCCCATGCAGGCGAGGAGACTCGACCGGTTTTTCGAGGCTCGCCGCTCGACCGGGCTAGAAAAGCGCACATGGCGATGTTCGTGAATGGGCCGGTCCACATCCACTATCAGATCGAGGGAGAGGGCTTTCCGGTCTTTCTCATCGCTCCCGGCGGGATGCGGTCCGCCAATGATCTGTGGAATCGCATGACGTGGAACCCGCGCACCGCGCTACGCGATCACTACCGCGTGATCGGTATGGATCAGCGCAACGCCGGCGCGTCGACGGCCCCGGTCAGCGCGACCGACGATTGGACGACCTACGCCCAGGATCAACTCGCGCTGCTCGATCACTTGCAGATCGATCAGTGCCATGTGATCGGCATGTGCATCGGCGGGCCCTACATCATGGGACTTCTCCGCGCCGCGCCCGAACGATTCGCCTCCGCGGTCGTGCTCCAACCGGTCGGTATCGATGACAACACCGAGACGCTCATGGAGATGTTCCACGCATGGGCGACCGATATCGCACCGCATCACCCCGAGGCTTCAGCCGCGGACTGGTCCGCGTTTGCCGACAACATGTACGGCGGAGAGTTCGTGTTGTCGGCGACCCGTGAGGATGTCGCGGCGTGCCAAACGCCGATGCTGGTGTTGATGGGCGACGACGTCTATCACCCGCAGTCGACGTCACGCGAGATTGCCGCGCTCGCGCCGCATGCAACCCTGATCGAGCAGTGGAAGGACGAGGCGCTCCTCGAACAGACCGACGCCGCCATCAAAGATTTCGTCGCAGCGCATACTCCCGCGTGACGCGGAGCGCGTCACTCCACGACTTGCACGACCTCGATCTGGTGGCCCTCGAGGTCGGCGACGAATGCCACTCGCACGCCGAGATGGGGGAAGTCCTGTGTCTCGCGCATCAACGTGCCGCCTGCCGCGAGCGCCCGACCGGCCAGCGCGTCGACATCGTCGGTGTGGAAGCCGAGTATCAACTCGTCGGACGATGGCGTCGTCGCGTCGTCGAACCGGAGTAACACGAACGTGGCCGCTCCCTCGCCGGTCGGGTTGAACAAGATCTCCTCGAGCCCG
>JBDTLT010000463.1:0-2906 GCA_039934635.1 Acidimicrobiales bacterium | reverse complement strand
CGGACCGTCCAATCCACCGTGGCACACTGGCACATGGGAACCGCAGGGCGTTCGCTCTGGGCCGTCATTGCCGTGATCGCCGTGGTGGGGCTCGCCGTTGCCTGCGGCGACACATCAGCGGGGACTCGTCCATCATCGACCCCGTCGTCAACGCTCGGCGACGCGCCCACAACACGAACGACGACTACGTCGACGCCTGTTACCGCGAGTACTGCAACCGTGCGCCCCGCGACCACTGCACCGCTACCGATTACACCGATCACGATCGCGTCTTGCGCAAACATCTCGGCTGTCGATCAGACGGGATTCAAAACACTCGAGCAAGGACCCGTTGGTGGGTTCTCGAATGCGACAGCGGTGATGCGGCTGCTGTGGCCCGGAGGCGCGTGTCAGCCCCCGTTCACGCTCACGGGATACTCCCCGTCAGGCGACTGCTTGACATTCACAATGGGTGTGTTCATCTGTCCGATCGGAACTGCCGTTCATGTTGCCGCCCCGGCCGCATCGGATGCCTCATTGCTCGACGCAGCCGTTCTCCTGACCACACTGTTGATCACCGACAATCTCGTGGCTGCGGAGCAATTGCGGACACAGCCCCGGTACGGCGACTTCTTCGCCGCCTGTGCCGGTCTCCGGCCGAGCCACGTCGCGGTGTACGAAGGGCCGGACGGATCGGCCCGAGCAGTGGCGTTCACACGATGCGCCTCGTAGCCGGCACGATACGACTCGCCCTCGTCGCGATACTTGTTCTCGCGATCGCCGCGTGCGGCTCGACAACGAATCCACGTGCTGACCGACGATGCTCTCATCGGGTGTAGGTAAGAAGGCGCTGGTTGATCTGTTCCACGACTAGTTCGGCTACCGCGTTGATCTGCGCGCGGCGTGGCATTCCCAAGGTGTCGGGGCGAGTCGGGCAGGCAATCGCCGTGATTGCAGCGTCGCGGAACGAAATGGTGTCGGCAGCGTTGTTTTCGATCGCCCACCGACCGGTCTTGTAGTTGCAGTTGTCGCGCATTTGGAACGTGCCGTCGCGACTCAGGTCGAGCCGCAGTCGATCGTCATGGGACACGGCGGGGTCGGAGAGAAACCACGTTCCGAAGAAGCTTTTGCCTTCCTCGGCGAGGCTGGCCGGCGGCCACACTTTGACGAACACGGGATCAGCGGGAAAACGCTGCGCGAGTGCGTCCGCCAGTTCGCAGGCGTGCGTCTCACTGTTCAGCTCGATGACGATTTCGAGGCCCACGCTGATCCCCATCCCGGTCATCGGCACCGGGCCGGTCGTGAGAAATTCGACCACTTGCGTGAAGACCTGCTCGTTCGACGACTGCGGGTCGTCCCGGACCAACTCGACCACAAGCCGCGACGCCATCATCGGATCGAGCACCGAGCGGGCGGCGGCTTCGATCTGGTCGCGGCGATCGGTGACGTGCAGCCGGATCCGCGGTGGTGAGGCGTGATCGGTGCCTACCGAAACGTTCATCGTCGGAAAGTCGCGATCCAGCTTGGCTCGCAGGGCGGCGACGGCCGCGGCCAAGTCCGGCGCGACGGCGTCGTCGCGCAACCAACGGGCACAGGTCTTCGCGGCAGGCGCGCCCGTCGTTGCGACCTGTGCACCACCAGCCGGAGCGCTCGGCTCTGTCGTGCCGCACGCGGTGACGACGATACAGAGGGCCGCAATGGCAAGCACGGGACACGACAGCTTCATCACACATTGGACGCATCGACGCCGAAATTGGTTCCCCCGTCGTCAACCGAGCAGGCGAAGCAACAGCAACGCCGCCAAGGCGACGCCGACCCAGCCGAGAACCAGGCCCGCGACCGCGAGCCCACGACCGCCCTGACGGCCGCCGGAGGCCCGTATCTGACTCAACGCGACGTAGCCGAAGAACAACGCGAATATCGACCCGACACCGGACATCCACAAGATGCCGAGCACCAGCGCCGCGATCGCGAGGCCGTTGGTACTACCGGGAGGCTCGCGCCCGGTAGCGGTCCACCATCCGGATATCGGCTCAACGCCGACATCCGGTGTGGCGCCGCCGCATTCCCACCCTTGGCCGTGTTCGGTGATGGTGATCTGCCAGAGGCCATCGGCGAGCGTGACGCTGCGGTCCCCGGGCGCTGACCGCAACTGTCGCGTCACCCCGACGACGTAGTGCCGCCATCGTGGATCGAAGAGCAGATCTGCCGCGTGGGGCCCGGTCGATGTGTTCGCATTGAGGTCGTCGGTGAGTTGTCGGGCGAGCGCCTCGACGACAGCGGGCGTGCGCGGGGCTTCCTTGTCGGGATCGACCGGTTCGTCGCTGCCCACGTCGCCGAGCATCCACTGGCCGTGTTCACGGCCGACGAAGATCGACGTTCGTCGAGTGGCCAACCACACGGTGTCATCGCGCGCTGCATCTTCTTCGTGTGCTGCCTCGACGGGCGCGTCGAAGTAGGGGGCCCACGGACCTGAGCGGACCGTGTCGGCGACCAGCGCGGGCGTCTGTTCGTCGAGCTCGTTCAGTGCGAAAGCGAGCCGTTCGGCGAGATGCACGAGCAGCGCCCGATCGCCCGAGTCGAGATCAACCGGTGCACCCGTCGGTGGCGGAGGTTGGTTACCGGCGGTCACCGCATCTCCCCCATAGCCGACCATCTTGTTCGCTACTCTTTGGCGGTGCAACGGGCCGTATGCCGAAGCGTCGCACTTGTTGTCGTGCGGTCGCCTGGTCGAGTGGATCGGGATTGTCGACGCGCAACCGTGGGTCGCGCGCCGAATCGGATGTTCAGCCCTGACGGGCCTTGTGCCGCGGGTTCAGCTTGTTGATGACGTAGGTGTGGCCGCGCCTGCGCACGATCTTGGAACCCGGTGCGCTCTTGAGTGACTTCAGTGAACTGCGAACCTTCATGTCGCCTTCTTTCTCTGC
>JBDTLT010000462.1:0-2920 GCA_039934635.1 Acidimicrobiales bacterium | reverse complement strand
AAGGAGCGGTCGTCGCACAGGGGATGTCGCGGTCGCCGGTACGAGCCGCCGGTTCCACGATGGGAACGATGAACCAAGCCGGCTCGCTGTCGAGGCTCGCCGGCGGTCAGCAAGCGGGGGGTGCAGGATCCTCGGGCGCGAGCGGATGGGCACTCGGTCGCGGAGCCGGCAGCTCAGCATCCGCGGGCAGCGCACTTGGAGCCGGCGCGGCAGCACCTGTTGTTGCCGCAGCCGCCGGTGGCGTTGCAATCGCGAAGAAGTCATCGACTGACGCTGCAGCCGCAATCGACACGGTGCAGAAATCCAAGTCGGATCCATCAGCTTCAAGGACTGTCCGAGATCCATCTGCGGGCCGCGACCGTGGACAACCTAAGCGCCCGGAACCGCCGCCCCGCAGAGACCAGCCATGAGCACCGGCGAATCCAAACCACGCACTTACCGATTCGGGGCGCGGGACCGCAGCGGTTGGCTCCTCGGGCTGCAAGGCGCGCAGTGCCTCGCTCTCGCCTGCGGAATCGTCGGAGGCGGTTCAATCCTGAACAGAGGCGCGCCACTACCAGTCGCCGCACTACCGCTACTCGCCGGCGTCGGGTTCGCGTTCGCGCGCTGGCAGGGCGAACCGGTCCATGCCGCGGCACCCGTCATCGCGAGCTGGCTTTTCGCGCAGGCGACACATCGGACGTCGTGGTTCGCGGCTCCGCCACGCTTTCGCCACCCATCGCGCCAACCCGCCAGGCCGCAGCCCGACCTCCCACCGACCTTGCACGGACTCGAGATCGCTGGATTCGAGCCGTGGGCGACAGTCGGCGGCTCCCACTCCGAGATCGGCATGATCCTCGATCGACGTGACGGATCGTTGACTGGCGTGTTGCGTGTATGCAGCCGCGAGTTCGCCCTCTGCGAGCGAACGGACCAGGAACGGCTGCTTGATCTGTGGGGCGACGCACTCTCCACCTTCTGCCGCGAACGTGGTCCGGTCGGACGCATCCGCTGGATCGAATGGTCTGCACCCGCCCGGCTCGATGACCACTTCGACCACCTCGCGGCAGCCGTGTGCCCCGCGCCAAACGTTGCCGCCGTCGCCAGTTACCGCGACCTCCTCAACGTCATGGCGAACCAAACCACTCACCACGAAGTACTCGTGGCGATCACGCTTGAACGAAAACGTTTGCGACTGCACCGAACGTCGAAGCAGCATGCTGAAGCTGAACTCGAGGATGGCCTCCGAGACGAACTTCGGCTCTTTACGACCCGCCTCGAAACGGCAGGGCTCGTCGTCGACGCGCCGCTGACCGCTCCCCAACTGGCGAAGGCGTGGCGAGAACGTCTCGATCCATTCGCGATCGCTCGACCGGCATCACGTCGACGGCGAAGCCTTGTCGAGTTGAGCGGGACCATCAGTGTTGCGAACGCTGGCCCGCTGTCGATCGACGCTGCGCTAACCCACGTACGAGTCGATGGTGCGTTCCACGTCGCCTACTCGATAGCCGAGTGGCCCCGACTCGACGTCCCACCGGGATGGATGGAGCCCCTGATGCTGCACGCGGGCGGCATCCGCACCATCTCAGTGCTCTATGAGCCCGTCGCACCTTCACGAGCACGACGCGAGATCGACAAGCAGACAGTCAAGCTCGCATCAGACGAGGAACAACGATCTCGCTCTGGCTTTCGCATCGGGGCGCGCCACCGACGGGTCGAAGCCGACGTGCTCGAACGCGAAGCCGAGCTCGTTGGGGGCTTCGGAGAGTTCGAATACACCGGATTCGTGATTGTCACCGCGTCCGATCTCGATTCACTCCAACGGTCATGTGGCGAGTACGAACAAGCCGCCGCGCAGTCAGGACTCGAACTGCGCCGCCTCGATGGCCGCCACGACCTCGCGCTCGCGCTCATGTTGCCGGTCGGACGTGGCCTCGCCACGAAGCGATTCGCTTGAACTCCGCACTGGTCGGCCGCCGCCTCCGCATCCCGCGCCATCGGGCGACCACCGCGCATCTGTGCTCGGCGTATCCATTCCTCGCCGAATCGGGGCTCGCGGTGCCCGGCGTCTATCTCGGCACCAACGTCCTCAGCGGTGGCGGCGCGTTCGCCTACGACCCGTTCGAGGCCTACCAAGCGGGCGTCATCACGAACCCGAACATGTTGATCGCCGGCGAGCCCGGCGTCGGCAAGAGCGCCACCGCCAAAGTGTTCATTCATCGTTCTGTTGGAGTATTCGGACGGTGGGTCGCCATCGTCGACCCGAAGGGCGAGTACCTCCCGCTCGCCGAAGCTCTCGGGCTCGATGTGATCAAGTTGTATCCCGGCGGGTCAGCGCGTATCAATCCGCTCGACCCGGGTCCTGCTGCGTTGACCGATGGCCTTGAAGAACTCGCTCGTCGGCAAACGACGATGATCGGCGCACTACTCGGGTCCGTCCTGCACCGCGATCTCACCCCCATCGAAGACGCTGTCCTCGGTTGGACGCTCGCCCACCTCGCACGAAACACCAACAACGACGTCACGTTGAAGGACGTCGCGCAGATCATCGGCGAACCGACCGCAGAGATGGTGGACTCCGCCCGAAGCGATGCCGCGACCCTGGCACGCGACGTCGAGGCCGCGTACTACGCCCTCGGCAAGTTGCTCGATCGATCGTTGCGCGGCATGTTCGATGGCCCAACGACCGTGAACATCAACTGGGACGGTCCCGGTCTCGTGGTCGATCTCTCGGCCGTGCATCACGACGGCGACGCACTAACACTCGTCATGATCGCGGCAACGGCATGGCTCCAAGCAATCCTTGCTCGAGCCGACGGACCGCCACGGCTGCAGGTGCTCGACGAGGCATGGAGTCTGCTCGGCTCCGAACGCACATCCAAATATCTCCAATCGTGCTGGAAGCTGTCGCGCGCCTACGGCGTCGCCAACCTCGCCATCG
>JBDTLT010000461.1:0-2925 GCA_039934635.1 Acidimicrobiales bacterium | reverse complement strand
CTGCTCGGTGAACCGATGTGAAACGGAGTGTGATCCATCTCGAAGCGACGTGTCGGTCACGCGGACGTCGAGGCCACCGCCGAAGGTCATGTCCGCTCCTCTTCGTCGAGCAAGCGACGCGCGATCGTCGCACCCACCCGTGCCGCCGCCGCGGTCATGATGTCGAGGTTGCCGCTGTAGTTCGGGAGGTAGTCGCCGGCCCCCTCGACTTCGATGAAGATAGCCACCCGGCCGCGACCGTTCCGAGTCGATTCGCGCTCGAACTGTGGTGGCGACAACAAGCGATAGCCAGGCACGTACTCGCGCACAGCGGCCACCATCTGCTCGATCGAGACACGAATCGCATCGTGATCGACGTCAGGTTCGAGCGAGCAGTAGATGGTGTCTCGCATCATCAGCGGAGGCTCTGCCGGATTGAGGACGATGATGGCCTTACCGCGTTCGGCACCACCGATCGCCTCGATGCCGGCGCGCGTCGTGCGGGTGAACTCGTCGATGTTGTGTCGCGTGCCGGGCCCAGCGGAGCGAGAGGCGACGGTGGCAACCACCTCGGCGTACGCGACACGCGTGACCCTTGCGACGGCGTGCACGATCGGAATGGTGGCTTGTCCGCCGCAGCTCACCATGTTGACGTTCATCTCGTCGGCGTGATGGTCGAGGTTCACCGGCGGGATCACGAATGGGCCTACCGCTGCCGGCGTGAGGTCGACGACGCGGATGCCTGCGTCGCGATAACGCGGCGCGTGTTCCAGGTGGACGCGCGCCGAGGTCGCCTCGAACACGATCGTGGGTGGCTCCGGTCGATCGAGTAACCAGTCGACACCCTCCGCCGACGTCGTGAGTCCGAGCGAGTCTGCGCGCGCCAGCCCCTCGCTCGCGGGATCGATCCCAACCATGTAGCGCGCCTCGATCACGTCGGAGCGCAGCAGCTTGTACAAGAGGTCGGTGCCGATGTTGCCCGATCCGACGATCGCTCCCGTGACGGTTCTTGCCATGGCCGCATGATGACGCGCAGCGCCGCAGGTTCCCAGCGCGTCGTACCACTCGTTGAGACGAGCGCTTGTGATGGTTCACCCGATGACGCCGGTAAGGGGGCGTTCCGTTCACTGGGACCGCCTTCTCCCGTACGCCGATGTTTCGGGTTTCAATGCAACTGGTGCCGGATCGCTGGCACGCGAACAGGGGGGCTCATGCGAAGCATTCAGCGCATCGCCATGCTCGGGGCGGCGGCGGCGTTCGTCATCGTGGCATCGGCGTGCGGCGACGACTCGGGCGGCACTGACAGCACCGCGGCTCCGACCAGCGAGCAGGGGACGACTACGACGACGAGATCGGCGCCGGTCATGGGCGGATCGATCACGGTGGGAGTCTTTTCGCCGCCCCAAGGCTTTGATCCAATCATGAGTTCCAGCGCGCACGGCACCATCGGGGGAATGGAGCTCATGGCGCTGTACGACACAGTGGTCTCTTGGGACCCGAAGACCGGCGACTACGTGCCTCGCACCGCGAAGTCGTTCCAACCGAACGTGGACCACACGGTTTGGACGTTGACGTTGAAGCCCGGCATCAAGTTCACCGATGGCACCGACTACGACGCGGCGGCGGTGAAGTTCAACGTCGAGCGGCACACGTTGCCGACTTCCCGTTCGTCGTCGCGTGTCATCCTCAGTTCCTTCGTCAAGTCGATCGAGGTCACCGACCCCCTCACGGTGAAGTTCACGTTGGCTCGATCCTGGACCGGGTTCCCGTTCCTCTTCACCCGTGACGTGGGACTGATCGCCTCGCCAACCGCGATCAAAGCGGCGGGAGACGCGTTCAACAGCGCGCCGGGAAAGGCGGGCGCAGGTCCGTTCATGCTCAAGTCGGTCAAGGCGGGGGAGTCGATGGTGTTCGAGAAGAACCCCGGCTACTACGGCGGCGCGGTCCCGCTCGATTCGATCACGTTCGTTCCGTCGGCGAGTGGCGCCGCCGCTGCGTACGACTCGCTCAGTACGGGGACCTTGACCGCCGCGTTCGTTCGGGCGCCTGATGTCATCAAGGCCGCTCGCGACAAGGGCACGTACACCGTGCTGGCAGAGCGCATTCCGGCGGGCAATGTGCTGGACATGAACGCCGGGATCGTTGTGACTTGTCAAGGCGGACAACCCGCCGCGTCCTGTCAGGGAAAGCCGGACGGCGAGAAGGTGAAGACCGCCGCGCCGGCAACCGACCCGCGTGTGCGTCGTGCCGTTGCGGCAGCGATCGACACGAAGCAGGTGAACGAGCGGGCGTACAGCGGCGCGGCGAAGGCTGGACCGGAGCTGTTCGAGCCCGATTTCCCGCTGTCTCCGGGTGTGTCCGGACCGAAATACGACCTCGACGAAGCGCGCCGGCTCGTCCAGGAGGCGAAGGCGGCCGGCTGGAACGGTTCGATCCGTCTCTTCTCCGTGAAGGATCCGACCGGGCAGGCGCTCGGCTTGTCGGTGTCGACGATGCTCCAGGCTGCCGGCATCGACGTCAAGCTCGACTCCAACTTCACCCCACCGACGTTGCTGAGCAAAGTCCTCGTCGATCGCGACTACGACCTCGTCATCTGGGGTGCTGGCTTCAGTGAGAACGCCGACGGCAACTACGTTGCCGCGTTGGGTAGCTACCAGACAGCTGGCGCGGCGGCGCGCAGCGGGTTCTCGAGCACCGCGCTCGATCAAGGTGTCGAGGCGCTGCGCGTCGCGGCGACAGACAAGGAACGCACCGCCGCCTACGGCCAGATCGCCCAGGCGTGGACCTCGGACGTGCCGGGTGTGGCATTGCTGGAGCTCGAGAACGCACTGGTGACGGTGCCGAAGCTCAAAGGCGTCAAACGCACGTCGTCGTCGTCATTCCTGTTCGACGGGGCCTGGTTGGAGAAATGAGCCCGAGCGGTCGGGTGCCGGACCACCGCCGGCA
>JBDTLT010000460.1:0-2936 GCA_039934635.1 Acidimicrobiales bacterium | reverse complement strand
CTAGTTCGTGACGAGAGCGTTGCGCAGCAGGCGGCCCGGCGCGGCCCCGGTGTGTACCCCATTGTCAAAGGTGAGCGCACCATTGACGACAGTGGCCTTGAACCCGACCGCCTTCTGCACCAGCCGGCGTCCGCCCGCAGGCAGATCATTGACGACGTGCGGCACGGCCGGCCCCACCGTCGCCGCATCGAACACGTTGAGATCGGCGCGCATGCCCTCGCGCACGAGCCCGCGATCGGCGAAGCCCCACGCGACCGCCGGCGCCAACGTGATCATGCGCACTGCTTCTTCGATGGTGAGCTGTTGACGGTCGCGGACCCAGTGCCCGAGCAGGTGGGTGTGGATCGACGAGTCCGCGATCTGGCTGAGGTGCGCGCCCGAATCGGAGAACGTCATGACCGTGCGCGGATGCTTCATCACTGCCAACGTCACATCGGGATCCTGCGGGTACAAGCTTGGTTGGATGAACATCACGTCGAAGTCGGACTCGAGCGCCAAGTCGATCATTGCCTCGGAAGGGTGCACCCCCCGCGCCCGCGCCACATCACCGATGGTCGGATTGGGGGGCAAGCCCCGCTCGTAGACCCGGATGCCCTCGAAATCGGGTTTGCGGGGTTGTGCGCCGATGCCGCGCCACGCCGAGTAGTTGCCTTCGGTGGCGGACCGGATCAATCGCTCGCGCGTGGCGGGGTCGCGCAGCGCGTGCTTCTGCTGCTCGATCGGCATCGCCCGCACGGGCTGCCACTCGGGCAACACGTCGAAGGGCAACTTGGTCTTGAAGGACAACAGCACCGAGATGCCGCGGCTGTGCGACTGGCCGATCATGCGACCGCCGCGCGCCGCGGTCGAGTCGATGAGGTCGAGCATCTGCATGCCGCCCTCTTTGGTCGCGATGATGCCGAACGTCAGTGGCACGCGCGTGTCGACGGCTAGCGCGCGCATGCGCTCGTGCGCTCGCTCGCGCTGCTCGGGATCAGCCGAAGTGCTGCCGCCCTCGCCGCCTTCGAACACACCGACGCCGACTTCGCTCATCACCCCCACGAGATGGCGCACTTCATCCCATGTTGCGAGCCGCGACGCGACCGGACGATTGTCAGAGGTCTCGTGATGCTCGCTGCGTGAGGTTGTGAAGCCGACCGCACCGGCCCGAAGTGATTCGGCAAGATGCTGCCCCATGAGCTTCAGGTCGTCTTCGTTGCTTGCTTCTTCGAAGGCGCGCTCACCCATCGCCCACGTGCGCAACGCCGAATGGCCGATCTGCGTCGCGTAGTTGATGCCCTTTGGGATGCGGTCGACGGCATCGAGATACTGCGGGAACGACTCCCAGCTCCAGTCGATGCCCGCGGCGAGCGCTGCCGCGTCGATGTCCTCGGCGCGCTCGAGGTTGCGCACCACCAGCGCGTGCTCGGCCGGTCGCACCGGCGCGAGGGTGAAGCCGCAGTTGCCCATCACCGCGGTGGTCACGCCGTGCCAACAGGAGTTGGTGCCGCGCGCGTCCCAGAAGATCTGCGCGTCGAGGTGGGTGTGGCCGTCGACGAAACCCGGCGTGACGACATGACCCTCGGCATCGATCTCGGTGGCGCCGCGATCGCGAATGCGACCCACGAAGGTGATTGTGTCGCCGGTGACACCGACGTCGGCACGGTACGAGCCGAGACCCGAACCATCGACGACGGTGCCGTTGCGAATGACCAGATCGAATGACATCCGTTATCTCCAATCGGGCAACAGCCCGAGCTCGCGGCACTTCGGTTGTGCCTCGATCCACTGGCCATTCAGTGTGCGGGCTTCGGGGGCGGTCACCAACCACGCGGCGACCGCGCCGACGACCGCCGCGGGTGCGCCCCGCGATGCGTCGAAGCCGAACTCGCCCATGTCCATCGCCAGCCGCTCGGTGGCGACGAATCCCGGGCTCAGGTTGAACGCGCAGATCCCTTGGTCGCCCAGCTCGACCTGCAGCAGGCCGGCGATGCGATGCAGCGCCGCTTTCGACATGCCGTAGCCCAAACCCCATCCACCTTGCCCAGCCGGCGCCGGCGGATCCATCGTCCCCGAGCCCGATGCCATGTTGATGATGACACCTTCGCCACGAGCGATCATGCCGGGCAACACCAGACGGCTGAGGATGATCGGCGCGAGCACGTTGGCTTCGAGATGCTTGTCGTGCAACTCGACGGGCGTGTCCATGAACAGATCCATGTGGCCCGGACCGATGTAGCGACCGTTGTTGACCAGAACGTCGATGCGACTCCAACGCTCGAGCACCGTCGCCACCGCGGCGCCGAGTGAACTGCGATCGAGTAGATCGAGGTAGACCGCCAATGCTTCGCGACCTTCGGCGTGCACGAGCGCCGCCGTCGAGTCGAGCGAGCCGGGCAGCGGTCGGGTGTCAGACTTCGCGATGGTCGACGAATGCTCGCGCGCCTCACCTTCGTGCAACGTGCGCGCGCCGATCGCGATGTCGAAACCGGCCTTCGCCAGATACTGGGCCACCGCCTTGCCGATTCCTCGGCTCGCGCCGGTGACCAGAGCAACTTTCGCCATCAGCGCACGACGACGGGCAGGTGTTCGGGGCCGTATTCGAGCGGATGATCGACGCACTCCCACACAAAGCCATCGGCCAGCCGCAACTGTTGCGGCGCGAACCGGTCGAGCACTTCCTCGAGGATCACACGCCCGATCATGCGCGTCAGATGATTGCCGAGGCACAGATGCGGACCCGCGCCGAACGCTAGGTGCTCTGGCTCTCCCGATCGGTCGAGGCGAAACTCGTTGGCGTCTTCATAGACGGTCTCGTCGCGGTTGGCGGACAGGATCCCCATCATGATGTGGTCGCCCGCGTGAATGGGGCACCCACTGAGGGCGGTCTCTTCGCGCGACGAACGGAACAGGAACGTCACCGGTGCCTCGAAGCGCAACGACTCTTCGACCGCGGC
>JBDTLT010000459.1:0-2943 GCA_039934635.1 Acidimicrobiales bacterium | reverse complement strand
AGGGCCCCTACCACTGCATCATTCTCGGCGCCGCCGCGTTCGATACCTGCGGCGGTCCGGTCATCAACACCCGCAGCCAAGTCGTCGACACCGACGGCGAGCCCATCCCGGGTCTCTACGCCGCGGGCAACTGCGTGGCCTCGGTCGCGGGACAGGCCTACTGGTCCGGCGGAACCACGCTCGGCAGCGCGCTCATCTTCGGCTACATCGCCGGCTGCGAGCTTGCGAATGCCTGAACCCCCCGCCGACTGGCTGCTGCTCGCCGAGTGGCGAGAACGCTATGCGTCGCGGCTGGATCCCGGAGAGACGGGCGCGGTCACGAACTCGGGACTCGACGTCGATGCGCTCTATGCGCCCGACGCCGAGGACCTGACCGAAGCCGGCCGCAGCGCGTACGTCGATCGCATCGGCATGCCGGGCGAGGCGCCGTTCACGCGCGGCATCTGGCCCGGCATGTACCGCGAGCGATTGTGGGTGATGGGCCAGTACTCGGGCGCGGCGTCGCCGAAGGCCACCAACGAGCGCATCCGGTCACTGCTTGCCGCCGGCCAGCGCGGCTTCTCGGTCGCGCTCGACCTGCCGACGCAAAATGGTCTCGACTCCGATCACGAACTGGCGCGCGGTGAGGTCGGCAAAGTCGGCGTACCCATCGACAGCCGGGTCGACATGGAAGAGCTGCTCGCGGGCATCGATCTGTCGAACGTGGCGCAGATCCGCACCACTGCGAATGCAATCGGCCCTCTTGCGGTTGCGTTGTTCGTCGTCGGCGCCGAGGCTCACGGCTATTCGCCCACCGATTTCAAGGTGATGTTGCAGAACGATGTGCTCAAGGAATACATCGCTCGCGGCACCTACGTCTTCCCGCCTGAGGCCGGACTACGTTTCTCGGTCGACGTGGTGGAGTACTGCAGCAAAGAGCTTCCGCACTGGGAGCCGATCGAGTTTTGCGGCTATCACATTCGCGACAGCGGCAGCACTGCGGTGCAAGAGCTGGCGATCGCGTTCGCGCACGGCCGCGCGTACATCGACGAGGCGCTGCGCCGCGGCTTGTCGATCGACGACTTCGCCCATTCTGCGTATCTTTTCTTGTCGGCCGATCTCGACCTGTTCGAGGAGGTGGCAAAGTTCCGCGCCGCCCGTCGCATATGGCACGACCTGATCCGCAAGCAGTACGGCGCGACCAACCCCGACAGTTGGGCGGCGAAGATCTTTTGCTACACCCTCGGCGGATCCCAAGTCGCCAAGGAGCCCGCCAACAACATCGCCCGCATCGCGTATCAAGCGCTGGCGGCAGTGCTCGGTGGCGTGCAGACGCTGGCGACGTCGTCGTACGACGAAGCGATCCAACTGCCGAGTGACGAGGCCGTGCGCATCTCGTTGCGTACACAGCAGATACTCGCCTACGAGACAGGCGTGACCCGCACGGCCGATCCACTCGGAGGGTCGTATTTCGTCGAGGCGCTGACCGACGAGATCGAAAAGGCCGTGCTCGAGTACATGGCCGTGATCGAGGAGCACGGTGGCCCGCTCGCCGCGATCGAGTCCGGATGGATCAGGGGTGAGCTCGACGACGCGGCCTACAAGCTGGCGTGGTCATTCGAGACGGGGGCGCGAACACAAGTTGGCGTCAACCGATTCAGCACTACCGACGAGGACGTCACCTTCCGCGAGCACCGCAGCACTGTCGAGACCGAGCGGCTGCAGATCGAGCGAGTCAAATCACTGCGCCGCTCGCGCGACAACACTGCAGTAGATCGATGCCTAGATCAGTTGCGTGACGACGCGCGCTCTGGCACCAACACGTTGCCGTCTGTGATCGACGCGATTCGCAACTACGCGACGGTCGGCGAGGTGTGCGGCGCGCTGGCTGATGTGTGGGGTCGGCATCGCGCGAGCAACCGACTGTGAAACCTCGACGAAGCCGTACTGATATCCTCCCCGCGTGCCTGCCAACAAGAAGCCAAAAGCCGCCGAGAGCAGCGCGCCGCGCGGTGCGCAAACCGTGCATCGTGCGTTGCAGATTCTCGAGACTTTCTCGCCGCGGCACCCTGCATTGGCGTTGGCCGAGTTGAGCACCGCAGTCGGTTTGACCGTGCCCACGACCCACCGTCTGTTGCGCGCGCTGCACGAGAAGGGCTTCGTGGTGCAGGACCCCAACACGAAGTTCTACAGCCTCGGTCCGTCGATCGTCCGCATGGCGGCATTGGTGCAAGGGCGTGATGACGTGATCGTGGTCGCGCATCCGACCATGGAGCGACTGAGGGAACTGAGCGGTGAGAGCGTGGGTTTCCACTGGCTCGTCGGCGATCGTCGTGTCTGCGTTCACGAGCTCGTCAGCGATCATCCGTTGCGCATGGCCTCTGGTGTGGGCAACTGGTATCCGCTCGTGGCCGGCGCGGGCGGCAAGGCGATACTCGCGTATGTCAGCGACGTACGACTCGAGTCGATCCTTGGAAAGGCCGAGGGTTTCGATCCCGTCGCGCTGCCCAAGGCGCTCGCCAAGGTGCGCGAGGCCGGCTACGCGACGAGCCACGCCGAGACCGTCGAGGCCGCCGCCGCGATTGCCGTCGCCATCCGGCGCACATCGGGCGAGGTGATCGGCGCGATCAATGTCACCGGCCCATCAAACCGGCTGACGGCCGCCCGGCTCGAAGACCTGAGCGACGCACTCGTGAACGCCGGTCGCGAGGTCATGCGCCAACTCGGCCACGTCGAGACCGACTGATGCCCAGCGAGCGCGTTGCAGTCGTGACGGGTGCCGCGAGCGGCATCGGCCGCGCACTTGCCTCGGAGTGCGAGCAGCGCGGCATGCGCGTGTTCTCGGCAGACATCACGGGCGACTCCGCCGTCGACGTTTCCGTCCGCAGCGAGGTCGAAGCATTCGCACGATCGGTGTTCGAGCAGGCCGACAACGTCGATTACATCTTCAACGACGCCGGCGTC
>JBDTLT010000458.1:0-2945 GCA_039934635.1 Acidimicrobiales bacterium | reverse complement strand
CCAATCCGCTTGACTGTGCAGGGCACGGTTCCCACGTCGCCGGGACTGCAGCCGGCAGCGGGGTAACCGCCGGCGGGACGACGTATTCGGGGCCCTATGGGGGCACGACCGTCTCGGGAAATTCGTGGATCGTGGGTCCAGGGGTCGCACCAAAGGCTGACCTCTACGCGATCCGCGTCTTCGGCTGCCAAGGCTCGACCGAGGTGGTCGTCGACGCGATCGATTGGGCGGTCGACCACGACATGGACGTGATCAACATGTCGCTCGGGTCCAGCCTGGGCTCGAAGGATTCGCCCGATGCGATCGCTGCGACAAACGCCGCGAAGAGCGGAGTGGTGGTCGTGATCTCGGCGGGCAACGCAGGCCCCAACCCTTATATCGTCGGCTCTCCGGGGAGCGCGGACGGCGCGATCACGGTCGCTGCCATTGACCCGACACAAACCTTCCCGGGTGCGCTGCTCTCGCTGAGCGCCGGCGCTCCGATCCCCGTACAGAACTCGAACGGCGCCACTTTTGCCAGCGGCACGATCTACCCGATTGCAGTGCTTCGTACTTCCTATCCCAACGGTCCGGTGGCGCTTGGCTGTTCGCAAGCTGAGTACGCGGCTTTCCCGGGATTCCCGGCCAGCCTTGTCGGCAAGATGATCGTCACGACCCGAAACGTATGCTCTCGCGTCGCGCGGGCGATCTTCGCCCAACAAAACGGCGCCGCGGCATCGGCGATGATCGATAACACGACGGGCTATCCTCCCGTCGAGGGCCCCATCACCGGCAGTGCGGAGACCGGCCCGTTCAACGTGACGATTCCCTTCTTCGGAGTTCGTGGTCTGCCCACCGGCTCCACCTCCGACGGCGCACGGCTGCGCAACGCTGACGGAGGCACGGCGACGGCGACGAACGCGCCGCTCGCCAATCCCAACTACCTGGGATTCGCGTCGTTTTCCTCGGCCGGCCCGCGATCGGGTGACAGCGCCCTGAAGCCAAGCGTGACGGCTCCCGGCGTCAGCACTGTCTCCACCGGCTTCGGGACGGGGAACGGGGCGCTGACCCTCTCGGGCACGTCGATGGCGGCACCCCACGTCGCCGGTGCGGCGGCGCTCACGCGCCAGGCCCATCCGAACTGGAACGCGATCGCCGTCGCCGGCGCAGTCGTCAACACCGGCGACCCGTCGCTCGTCGCGGGTTATCGGATCAGCCGCGGCGGCACGGGCCTGGTGCAGGCGAACAAGTCGACCGTCTCCCAAGTCGTCGCCCATGGTGACGATCAGCGCCTGGCCGTCGCCCTCAACTTCGGGTTCGAGGAGATGAATCGGGATTTCAGCGGGCGCAAGTCGATCGTGCTGCGCAACCACGGTTCGTCGGCGGCCACGTTCAATGTCTCGCAAGCGTTGCCTGCAGGATCACCTCACACGCTGAGTCTGCACAAGACCTCGGTCACCGTGCCGGCTCGCGGCCTCGCTGAAGTCGACGTGACCTTGATGGTTCCGGTGGCGACGGCGGGTGTGTCGAACGGCTCGGGTCCGTCGTTCCACGAGGTTGCGGGCATCGTCCAGTTCACGCCGGCGAGTGCGTCGGACAACGGCGGCGTCTCGCTGCGGGTGCCGTATTACCTTGTTCCTCGGCCGCTGTCCGACGTGTCGACGCAGGTCGGCAAGCTGAAGGGCACCAACCCCTCTGCCATTGCCACGGTGACCAATCGTCACGGGGCCATTGCCGGCGATGCTGATTTCTACGTCTGGGGCTTGGCCGACCGCAGAAATCCCGGCAGGTTGTCGAACGACGTTCGGTCCGTCGGAACCCAATCGTTTGCTTGGGATGCAAAGACCCAACTCCTGGTATTTGCGGTCAACACGTTCGACCGGTGGTCTAACGCCTCGACGAACGAGTTCGACGTCTATGTCGACGTCGACGGCGACGGAATCGACGACTACATCGTTGTTGGAGTCGATCAAGGTGCGGTGACGACAGGCGCTTTCTCAGGACTAATGGGAAGCTTCGTCTTCAGCACGCGCTCGCCCGGCGCTTCGCTCGCGTTCCTCGCGACCGCCCCGACCGATAGTTCGACCGCGGAGCTGCCGGTGCTGTCGTCGCAGATGTGTCGGGCGGCCGAGCCCTGTCTTTCTGCTGCCAATCCCCGGATCACGTATCACGCGGTGGCGTATGACCTGATCAGCGGGGGTACCACCAACGTGGTGGCCGGCAGTGCGAAGTACAACGTCTGGGCCAGTGCGGTCAGCCAAGGCGGATTCGCCACCGTTGAGCCGGGCGGCAAGGATCACAGCAACGTGATCTCTGTCAACTCGACGGAATGGAAGCGCACGCCGGCCAAGGGTCTGATGGTCGTGACGCTGGACAACAAGAGCGGTGAAGGCGAAGCTCAATTGATCGACCTCGACGTGGATCGATAGCGCTCGCGGGGCGTGCCTTTGTAAGGCGCGCACCAACTGGGCAGGCGAGGCTCCGAAACGGGGTAATGCCGGCGGCGGCCCCCAGACCTCAGCGGAAGCCGCTAGCATGAACGCGTTTTTACGCCAGCCAAGAAGCCGTGGTCCGCACTATCTACGACAAGATCTGGGACGACCACGTCGTCCATTCCGAAGACGACGGCACCGCCGTCCTCTATATCGATCGCCATCTCGTTCACGAGGTGACGAGTCCGCAGGCGTTCGAAGGACTCGAGCTTGCCGGGCGCAAGGTCTGGCGCCTTTCGGCGAACCTCGCCGTAAGCGATCACAACGTACCGACGACCGACCGCGCGAACGGCATTTCCGATCCGGTCTCTCGTCTGCAAGTGGACACGCTCGACGCCAACTGCGATCGCCTTGGCATCACCCAGTTCAAGATGAACGATCGCCGCCAGGGGATCGTTCACGTCATCGGTCCGGAGCAGGGCGCGACGCTGCCGGGCACGACGGTCGTCTGCGGCGACTCGCACACCTCGACGC
>JBDTLT010000457.1:0-2950 GCA_039934635.1 Acidimicrobiales bacterium | reverse complement strand
CCCTACAGAGCGGACAGCTAGGGCCCGAGCGGCCCTACAGAGCGGACAGCTAGGGTCCGCCGGATGGACGTCCTCGAGAATTTTCGCCTGAGCGGCAAAGTGGCCATCGTGACCGGGGCCGGCAAAGGCATTGGCGCAGGGATCGCCGTGACACTCGCGGAGGCCGGTGCCGACGTCGCGATTACGGCGCGCACCAAGGACGATCTCGAAGGTGTCGCCGAAAAGATCCGCGCGACAGGGCAGCGCGCGCTCGTTTATCCCGCCGATGTCATGAAGCTCGAAGAGTTGTCGGCATTCGTCGACGCGACGGTGAGCGAGCTGGGCGGTCTCGACATCGTGGTCAACAACGCGGGTGGCTCGAACGCGAAGGCGTTCCCGTTGACCACCGTCGAAGAGTTGGAATGGTGCTTTCGTTTCAACGTGTCGACCGCGTTCGAGATGACACGGCTGGCGGTGCCGCACATGCTCGCCCGAGGCGGCGGTTCGGTGATCAACATCACCTCGATCTCGGGGCACAAAGCAACGCGCGGGTCGGTCACCTATGCCACGGCCAAAGGTGCATTGAGCCACATGACGCGCAACATCGCGGCGGACCTCGCGCCTCGCATCCGAGTGAATGCCATCGCGCCAGGCGCGATCGAGACCGATTCGCTAGCGGGCTGGCTCGACCAATTTGGTGAGGTGCGCGACTCGATGATCGAGCGCACTGCGATGCGACGCAACGGCCGCGTGAACGACATCGCGCTCGCCTGCCTCTACTTCGCGTCGCCCGCCTCGTCGTGGGTGACGGGCAAGATCCTCGAAGTCGATGGCATGGCGCAGCACGAACTGATCGACAAGCACATCGCCGACCTCTGAGCCCGCAATCCAAATCGAAATGCCCGTTCTGTTTGTGTTTTACCGGTGTCGACACCCGTAAAACGCCAACAGAACCGATCTAGGGGGACAAACGAATGAGTCAGAACCGGGTGTACATCCACGAGTTCGTGTACGTCACCGGCCACAACCGCGCCCGTTACTTCCAGCACATCACGGCCAACTGGTCGCCGATCGGGCAGGAAGAGCGCGGGCAGCAGTGCTATGGCATCTGGGGCACCGTCGGCTCGACCGCTCGTTGGCCCGAGGTCATCAACATGTGGGAGTACCGCGACTGGGAACATCTCGCGGATACGTTCCGCATCGAGTTCAATCATCCGACGCTGCAAGACCCGTCGCTGGTCGAGTGGTGGGCCGCCGCCGAAAAGCTGCGCTCGGGCGGATGGGACCGTGTGCTCATCGCCGCCGACTACACGCCGAGCATCGCCGAGATCAACGCCGCCGGGATCAAGGGCGAGTTGTACATGCACGAGATCTACGACGTGAACCCGGGCGAAAGCCGATCGATGTTGGAGTTGATCGCGGATGTCGCCGTGCCTGCCTACAAGGCGCACGGCGCGCAACTCGTCGGTGCATTCCGCACTGGGCTCGTCGATGATCGTGAGTGCATCGTGCTGTGGGCGCTGCCCGATTGGGCGGCATGGGCCCGTTTCGAAGCCGCCATCGACACCGCGGTCGAGTTGCGTTCGTGGCGCGAGCGGGCCCGCCGCCACGTGCGCCGCACCCATCGCTGCCTGATGGTCGACTCACCGCTCAGCCCGTTTCGCACCGGCCGCCAACCACAGGTGAGCGACCGCGTCCCGTTTTAGTGCGGCTCCGCCGCAACGGATCGGCGGCTTCGCCGCGGGAATCACGTATCGAACGCCGGGAGAACCGTGCAACTAATACCCGAGGGCGACGTCGACCACGCCGATCAGCGGTTCGCCGGCGAGGAAGCGGGCCGTGTTCTCGCGCACGCGGGCGGCAATCAGCGGCAAGCCCATCTCGGGCGTGTTCGCGATGTGGGGCGTGACGACGCAGTTGGCGAGCGACCACAACGGGTGGCCCGGCGGCAGGGGTTCGGGATCGGTCACGTCGAGCGCGGCGCCGCCGATGCGTTGCTCGCGCAGTGCGAGGACGAGATCGTCGGTGATCACGTGCCCGCCGCGGCCGACGTTGACGAGCCAGGCATGCTCGGCCATCCGCGACAGGAACGTGGAATCCACGATGCCGCGCGTGCGGTCGGTGAGGGCGAGCGCGATGACGACGACGTCCGCCTCGGGCAACGCCGCGTCGAGTTGGCGGCGCTCGGTGATCACCCGCGCCCGCTCGATCGGCGCGTCGTGATGACGGAACACGGTGATGGCGCAGCCGAAGGGTGCGAGCAGTTCGATCAGCGACGCACAGATGCCCCCGCCGCCGAGGATGAGCACCCGTGCGCCGAGGAGATTGCGCCCGATCGGCGCCGACCAACGATCGGCTCGCGCGTAGGTGGTGACGCCGCGCAGCCCGGCGAGCGCGAGCGCGAGTGCGTGCTCGGCGACCGGCGGGGCATAGACGCCCTTGCCGCACGTCCATAGGAAGCGCGCGTCGAGATAGTCGACGAACGGCTCGATGCCGGCGTACGGCAGCTGAATCCAGCGCACGCGGGGCGCGGCGGCGATCAATCCGGGATAGAGCCCGGCCTGTTGCGGATCGGCCCAGATCAACCCCTCGGCTTCGTCGAGCGGGCCAACGGTGGCGCCCGCATCGCGTACGGCAGCGACGAATGCGGCGTGCATCGCCGGCCGCGTGGGAGGTTCGACGGCAACGGTGACCATGGGCCTACGCTGCCACGTGATCGCCGCCGACAGCCAGCAGAGGTGCTTGTGGACATTGCCGACTCGGTGCTCGACCTGATCGGGGACACGCCGCTCGTGCGCCTCGCCCGGGTCGGTGCCGCAGTGCGCGCACCCGTGGTCGCCAAGCTCGAGACGACGAACCCCGGTGGCAGCGTGAAGGACCGAGCCGCGCTCGGCATGCTCGAGGCGGCGGAGCGCGACGGTCTGATCGGTCCGGGTTCGACCATCGTCGAGAAGACGTCCGGCAACACGGG
>JBDTLT010000456.1:0-2951 GCA_039934635.1 Acidimicrobiales bacterium | reverse complement strand
CCACGCGGACAGCGGGTCGGATACGAATTCCGCGTAAGTTTGCGACGTGGCCCGGCCATCTTGAACGCGGGTCGTAAGCGTCGATCTGAAGGTCGGATCGGTGAAATCGACGTCTTCTGTCGCTCGTTCGAGAGTCTCACCGATGACATCGTCGGGCCGGACCTCTGAACCGAACAGTCGCGAGGCCACCTGGGAAACTCGAGCGCGACGTTCGTCGACCGAGCCTTCACTCGACATCGTGGCTGACGTGCCAACGCAGCGCAGCGCCGGTGATCCGGAGGCATGGCGCATGCGGCGGATCAGCAGGGCCTGCGGGGGCAGGGTCATGCGGCGGATCAGCAGGGCGACGTCGGCACCTTGACGGCCGCGATAGGTGTGCAACTCGTCGAGCACGAGAAAGTGGACGTTGGAAAACTGCCGCACGAGCCGGCGATCTCGATAGCGAGTGAGGATGAGCTCGAGCATCACGTAGTTGGTCAGGATGATGTCGGGCGGCTTGTTGAGGATGCCCTGGCGCGTCTCGTCATCCTCCTGACCGGTGTACTTGCCGAACGTGACCGGCGGGGTCGCACCCCAAGGGCCGTGGCGCAGAAACTTTTTGAGTTCCTCTTCCTGACTGTTGGCCAACGCGTTCATCGGGTAGACGACGACTGCCTTCACGCCGCTGCCCGACCCTGTGCGCAATACGTGATCGACGATGGGCACGATGTAGCCGAGGCTCTTGCCCGATCCGGTCCCCGTCGTGAGCACGTAGTTGTTGCCTTGTCGCGCCGTTCTGATCGCTTCGACCTGATGGGTGTGCAGCGTCATCGGTTGACCGATGGCCTCGCGCTCGTTCTTACCGACGCGGAAGATCCGCGAGCACTCGGGATGCAAGTCGCCTGCCTCGACGAGATCATCGATTGTTCCGCCCGAGCGGAAGGCAGGGTTCAGGCCGATCTGCGGGTACGGCCAGAGTCGGCCTTCGTCGAGCGCGCCCTTGACGTGTTCGCTGATGCGATGATCTTGGATCTGCATGAAGCTCTCGGCATAACGACGGTACGACCCGATCAGATCGTCACGCAGTTTGAAGACATCCATGCTCAGCTCTCCCGCGAGCAGACGCGCATTCGGCTGCGGCCCGCCCAAGCCACTAGAGGTACATCATCGGTGTGACTCACGTCGACCGCCGGTCGAAGCTCGTCTCGTAGGAGGTCAACACTTCGCTCAGCTCGCCGCTGTAGAGCAGAACAAGTGCGTCCCGCGCTCGGGTCATCGCGACGAAGAGGCGCGAGACGGCGAGTTGTCGATCCTCCTCGGCCTCGTGCTCGGGAAGCGGCGGCTGGGCCGCTCTGGGGAAGCTGCCCTTCGACAAACCGGGAAGGAAGACGACCTTGAACTCCAGCCCCTTGCCGCGGTGGTAGGTGCCGACCTTGACCCGCTCGTTGGGTTTGCCGTCGTACTTCTCGAGATCTTGATTCGAGACGCCGGCGGCTTTGAGCAGATCCATCACTTGGTCGACCATCCGGTTGGTAGGCACCAGCACCGCGATGTCACCGGCGCCGGTGCCGTCCTTGCTGGTGAAGTTACCGATGGAGCCGGCAATGGCATGAACCTGATCGTCGAAGTTCTGTGCCCGCACCAGTAGCGGGCGTGGGCCTCGTCGGTGCGCGCTGGCTCGCTCTTCGCCTCGCTTGTACGCCTCGCCGAGATCATCGACAGGCGCTTCGCCGGCGACGGCCATCGCAGCCGCGACGATCTCGTCAGTGTTGCGATAGTTCACGCGCAGGACCGACGTGCGACCACGAACCTCGACGCCCGCCTGGCGCAGTGTGAAACCACCCGCGTAGATGCGCTGCGCACCGTCGCCGACGAGAAGCAGCCCATCGGGCTTGTCCTCCCCGTCCGGTGCATTCACCAGCGCCCGCACGAGCTGCAAGCCGGTGAGCGTCAGATCCTGAGCTTCGTCGATGACCGCGGCGCTGTAGCGCGGACTGGTCAACTGCCGAGCATGATCGCGAGCTCGGATGACGACGTCGGGGAAGCGGAACCTGTCAAGGACTTTGAGACAGCTTTGGGTTATTTGTTCTGTATGAGTGTTTCGCGTGATGGGTCGTTGATCCATGCGACGGTGGGCAGCTTGGGTGGGCTGGGCCGTCGGCAGAATCGGGTGGGGTTCGCGGTGTAGGCGGCGTCGAGCACGATGGCGCGTTGCGCTCGGATCTCGTGAGCGGTGCCGTAATGCACTGATGCTGGTGTGTGTAGCCCGATGCCGGAATGGCGATGCTCGTGGTTGTAGTACTCGAAGAACGCGGCGCAGAACGTGCGGGCATCTTCGATGGACCCGAAGTTGCGCGGGAACGCGGGGCAGTACTTCAAGGTCTTGAAGTTCGACTCGGAGTACGGGTTGTCGTTGGAGACATGCGGCCGGCTGTGACTGCGCGCGACACCCAGGTCGACGAGGAGCTGCGCGACCGGTTTCGAGGTCATCGACGTGCCCCGATCGGCGTGCAACGCGAGCTGATGGCGTTGCACGCGCTGGCCTGTCAACGCAGCGGCGATGAACTCTTTGGCGAGTTCACCGGTCTCGGCGTTCGCGACGGTCCAGGCCACAACGTAACGGCTGAAGATGTCGATGATCACGAACAGTTCGTAGTACTCGCCGCGCGTCGGGCCCCGTAGTTTCGTTATGTCCCAGGACCAAACCTGGTTCGGACGGCGGGCGATCAACTCGGGTTTCTTCTTCGCTGGATGGGTGCGTTGGCGGCGTCGTTCGCGGTTCTCGCCGGCCACAGCTAACAGGCGGTACATCGTCGAGATCGAGCACAGATACCGGCCGTCGTCGAGCAACCGAGCCCACACCTGCGCCGGTGCGAGATCGCAGAACTCGTCGCTGCGTAACAGCGTGAGCACCGCTTGTCGCTCCGCCTCGCACAGCGCGTTCGCCGGTGCCGGCCGCGCGGTGCGCGGGC
>JBDTLT010000455.1:0-2955 GCA_039934635.1 Acidimicrobiales bacterium | reverse complement strand
CAGAGCTTCGAGCGCATCCATCGCTCCAACCTGGTCGACATGGGTGTCTTGCCGCTCGAATTCGTCGACGGCGCCTCGGCCGAGACGCTCGGCCTCACCGGGCATGAGGACTACGAGATTCGCGGACTCGAGGCACTGAATTCGGGCGACACGCCAAGGCGGCTGACCGTACGGGCGGACCACATCGAGTTCTTCGTTCGCCTCCGCATCGACACCACCCACGAAGCGGCTTACTACCGTCATGGCGGGATCCTCAACTACGTACTTCGCCAACTTGTCGATGGGCAGGGCGATGGCGAACGAACCGTCTGAGACAAATCGTGCGCCCGGTCGTCGCGCCAAGATCGTGTGCACGCTGGGTCCGGCAACGTCGACCCTGAAGCAGATAACGGCGCTCGTGCGCGCCGGCATGGACGTCGCCCGTTTGAATTTCTCCCACGGGACTCACGAGGAACATCGCCAGTTGTGCGGCCATGTACGAAGTGCTTCTCGTGGCGCCGGTCGCGTGGTGGGAGTACTCGCCGACCTCCAGGGACCGCGGATCCGTCTGGGTGCGTTCGAGAACGGTGGCACCCAACTTGTGACCGGCCATCGCTTCGTTCTTTCGACCGAACTGTTCTTGGGATCGTCGGAGCGGGCGTCGACGACCTATGCGTTGCTCGCACGCGAGGTGGGCGTCGGCGACGAAATTCTCGCCAACGATGGGATGGTGCGCCTCGAGGTCCTCGGCACCAATGGGACCGAGATTCGATGCCGCGTCGTCCAGGGAGGATTCATCGGGGACCACAAGGGTCTGAACATGCCCGGCGTTGACCTTTCGGCGCCGGCGGTCACGCCGAAGGACGTCGACGATCTTCGGTTCGCGCTCGACATGGGCGTCGATCTGGTGGCGTTGTCGTTCGTGCGCCTTCCGTCTGACGTCGAGTTGGCGCGGGCGGTCATGGACATGGTCGGACGGCGCGTCCCGGTGCTGGCCAAGTTGGAGACGCCCCAAGCGGTCGCGGTGTTGGACGACGTGGTTGCGGCGTTCGATGGACTGATGGTGGCCCGCGGGGATCTCGGTGTCGAGCTCCCGCTCGAGCAGGTGCCCCTCGTGCAAAAGCGCGCCATCCAGGTCAGCCGCGAGCAGGCGAAGCCGGTCATAGTGGCGACACAGATGCTCGAGTCGATGACCGCGGCTGCGAGGCCGACGCGCGCCGAGGTCTCCGACGTGGCAAACGCGGTGCTCGACGGGGCCGACGCGATGATGCTGTCGGGCGAAACGGCCGTGGGTCGCTGGCCGACCGAGACGGTGCAGACCATGGCTCGGGTGATCGTCGCTACCGAGCATGGTCTCGTCAACGCTTATCCGTCGCTCGAACGCCGCCCGACCGGACACGAAGAGGCAACCAGCCGTGCGGCCGTCGCGCTTGCGTTGACCACCGACGCCGCCGCCCTCGTTGCGTTCACCGAGACAGGAACGACCGCGAGGCGAGTGTCGGCGCACCGACCTGCGCTGCCGCTCCTGGTCTTCACTCCTCACGACACGGTGCAGCGTCAACTTGCCTTGGTGTGGGGAGTCGAGTCATTCGTCGCCCCGACGGTCGCGACGACCGATGAGGTGATCGAAGCGGTCGACCGCTCGATGCGCGACCTCGATCGCGTCGGTTCGGGCGCCACAGTCGTCGTAGTGGCCGGCGCGCCACCGGGCAAGCCCGGAAGCACGAACAGCATTCGTGTCCACTCGATCACCTGAGTAGACGGGCGGGCTCGTCAACGATCTTCGCCCCGCTGTCTTGCCGCGTCATCGCAGGCTCGTTGAGCTCCGACATTCCGTGGAACGCGAACCCGCCGCCCATCACCATGCCGAAACCGAGACCGCCCCACAGCCCCACGAAGGCACCGATGCCAACTGCGCTGACGGGCGCGAACCCGCTTGCCATGGCGCCGAGAGCGATGACCAGCGCGAAGAAGGCGAAGCCGAGCGCGGCGCCGAACAGCGCTCCGCGCCAAAGACCGGCCTCGTTGACTTGGACGGTCGGGACAGTGTCCCGCACTAGAGGGTCGGCGCTCGTGCCTGGCCATGCCTCGACGTCGGTAACGCATCTTGGCGTATCTCGATTGTCAGCCATCGTCTTCTCCTTTTTTTCAAGCGTAAGATCGAGAAACTGCGGAAGGCCTGTCGCGACTCGACACTTGAGCGGCGCACGCGTGTCGAGTTCGGCCAGTGCCTCGGGTTCTTGTCGGGAGCACGCTGGGACTCGTCAACAGAACCCACGGAGACAACAATGCCAAGCACCGCGTCCGCACTGACGCTCACTGGCGAGTACACGATCGATTGTGCAGAGCCGGCCCTCGAACCCTAGGAGACTGAGATGGGTCACATCGTTGTTGGTGTCGACGAGTCTGCGGGTGCCGCCGATGCGCTCCGTTGGGCTGTGCGCGAAAGCGAGACGCGCAACTGATCGCTGACCGCGGTCCTCGCGTGGGATTTCATTGATCAGCATTACGCAACGGGTGACAAGCGATTCGATCCCTCATACAGCGAAGCGGACGCATTGGCAGCGCTGAACGCAATCGTCGTGGGGGTGGTAGGCACGCGTCGCGCCGCAACCATCGAGTCCAGAGTCGTTCTTGATCTCGCGGCCCGCGCGTTGCTGGACGCGTCCGCGAGAGCCGACGTCCTCGTCGTCGGTGCGCGGGGCCGAGGTGGGTTCCGCGGGCTCCTGCTCGGATCGGTGAGTCAGCAATGTCTTCATCACGCGACATGCCCCGTCACGATCGTGCGAGAAGGCCTACACGACTTCGGACAAGCCATCGCTCGGATCGTCGTCGGAATCGATGGATCGCCGACGGCTCGCCGAGCCTTCGAATGGGCGGTCGATACGGGCCGCATACATCAGTCATCCGTGGAGGTCGTCCACGCCTGGGGTCTCTTCCAGAGTGTTGGCGAACCCTTTGGGGCCATCGTGTTCG
>JBDTLT010000454.1:0-2960 GCA_039934635.1 Acidimicrobiales bacterium | reverse complement strand
GTGAGACCGGCGACGACGGCCATGACGTCGACACCGTAGGGTGCGAGCTCCACCGAAAGCCCTTCGGCAAGGTTGATGTCGAAGGCCTTGGTCGCGCTGTACGTGACGGTGAGCGCGCTGCCCACGAGGCCCGACATCGACGACATCAACACCATGCCACCGCGGCGTCGCGTCCGTAGGCGCCGCCCGAAATGGTGTGTCCACAAGACAGGGCCTCGGCAGCTGAGATCGACGAGGTACAGCGGGTCGCGGACCTGCTGATCGAGAAAGCGTGCGACGCCGTGCACGGCACCGGCGTTGTACACCATCAGCCCGATGTCGAGGTCGGCCGTGGCCTCGCCGACCTGATCGAGCACATCGGCATCGGTCAGATCGGCCACGAGAACGCGGGTCTCGACGCGATAGGAGGCCTCGATCTCGTCGGCGGTTTGCGCGAGCGCGTCGCCGCGGCGCGCCATCAACACCACGTTGAGGCCCCGCTTGGCCATCGACCGGGCGTAGGCGGCACCGATACCGTTGGATGCACCCGCGACGATGCCCCATGGCCCGTAGCGTTGCGCGAAGGTGGTCTTGTCGGGCTGCATCACGTTTCCTCTGTTCGCCACGGCTCGGCGGCGGCGGTGAGACTAATCGGACGGCGGCGGTACTAGCCGATTGCGCGTTCTTCGTCCAAGAGCCGTGCTGCCCGTTGCAGCGCCTTGCTCACTTCGACGAGGCGTTCCGACAGCCCGTCATTTTCTATGTGCATCGAATGGCGCCAAAGAACGTCGATCTCGGTCTGCACGCGCGCCACTGCGGTCGCGGCGCATGCGAGTGCCGAGATACTTGTGCCGGCGAGCTCGCCGAGACCAATGGGCTGATTGCCATTCCAGCCGGTGCTGATGCCGTTGCTCGACAATTCAGTTACCTCGCTTCCGCTCTATTGGGGAGGCGGGTCACCTTGGTCCGGGGCAACTCCGTTCGACTTCGCCACGCAGTCTGCGGGCGCGGGCTAGACGTCTCGCCGAGCCACTTTGGGGTCGAGCGACGCAGCGACCAACGAACCGTCGATGACGCTGCACGCGACATCGACGAGGCGCAGATTGTTGCTACGGGCATAGGCGCGAAGCCGCCGGAACGAGTGCTCCATATCGAGACCGTCCCGCTCTGCCACCATGCCTTTGGCCTGCTCGATGACGACGCGGCTGTTGAGCGCGTGGTTGAGTTGGTCGTTGACGGCCTGCGCCTCGGAAGCCGCGCGATTCTGCAGCATCGCGATGGTCGCCACGTCGGCGAAGGCCTGCGCCGTGCTCAGGTCGGCCTCGGTCAGACTGCCGTTGTCGATGCGAAAGAGGTTGAGCGCTCCGATGGTCTGGCCGCGAAGGCGCATCGGCAGTGCGTGCACCGAGTGGAAGCCGACCTCCAAGGCGCGCGGTGCAAACCGCGGCCAACGAAGGTCACCTTCGGTGAGGCGCGGGTGCACGGTAGCAACGCCGGTAGCGAAGCATTCGGTACACGGGCCTTCTTCTGATTGCAGCTCGAAGAGCTCCAGCAGCCGCATCGCCTCGCTCGACGACGCGATGACGCGCAATTCGCCGTCGGCGTTCACGAGCATGAGTCCGGCGGCGGCAACGTCGAGTACATCGACGCAACGCGCCGCCAGCACCGTGAGCAACTCGACGACGTCGAAGTCTTCGACCAGCGTGTCGGTCAACTCGACGAACGTGCGGACGATCGATTCTTCTCTCGACATTGGGTCTCCCCTCGGAGGCGGCGGTGACAACTTCATCAGGTTGGATCCTGTTCGCCGCTGGCGTCGTCGAAGCGCAAGCGGCGGGCCACGACATCTTCGGCTACCGCGCGGAGCGGTCGCGCATTGCCGAACGCGTAGGCCCGTAGCCGGATGAGCGCTTGGCCGACACTGACGCCGAGTTGCGCGGCGACCATCCCCGAGGCTTGATGGACCACGTATTCGAAGTGGGCGCCTGACGCGAGTTCGGTGGCCATCTGGCCCAACGGCGCATTGGACTGCATCACGAGCACCGCTCGTGTAGCGATGTCGGCGATCGCCAGAGCGTCGGCGTATTGCTCGTCGGTGAGCGCGCCGGGTGCGTCACGGTAGAGGTTGAGAGCGCCCAGCCGCACGCCCCCCATATGGAGGGGGAAGCCGAAGATGGCGCGTACGCCGGCATCGACCGCCGGACCGGTAAACGCCATCCAGCGCGACGTCGCAGGGTTGGCAAGATCTGGTTCGAGCACGGGCAGATCCGAGTGATACGCATCGACGCAAGGACCCTCGCCGAACGCGAACTGTGCTTCTTCGATGAACGCGCTGACCTTGTCGCTGGTGCAGAGCGAGCCCTGCGGGACGTCGCCCGCCATGAGCATGATTCCGGCGCCACTCATACCGGTGACCTCGGCGCACACCTCACAAAGCCGGACATTTTCGAGTTCTGATTCGTCGCCGAGGAGGTGCGCCAGGATCCGCAGCCGCCGATCGTCGGCCACTCGCTACGATCCGTCGGCGTCGGGCACGCGGGGCCGTATTGCAAGTATTTCCGCGTCGTCCATGGTCGGTGTCCTCGTCGGTGGACTCACCGGATCCACCGGGAGCACCGGCACCCAGGTCTGGAGCGCGCCGTGCGACTCGATCGTGGCGGCATCGTCAATCGCCGCCACCGGGTCGAGGCACTCGATGGCGCAGATGTCGAGGATGCGTTGAACAGAGCGCGACGGGGATCGGAGTCGAAGGAAGCGGCTCTGCCGCGTGAGGAGCGTGCGGGTCCGAACAATTACGCCGAGAGTCGACGCGCTCATGAACCGCACACCGTGCAGGTCCAACACGAGATCCTCGTCGGCTGAGGTCACCGCGTCGAAAATCGCCGCCGACAGAAGCATGTCGGTCGACATGTCGAAATCGCCACGTAATGAAAGCACTGCCCCGTGCTCGTCGCGAGCAAAGGACGCAGCGGACACTTTGG
>JBDTLT010000453.1:0-2982 GCA_039934635.1 Acidimicrobiales bacterium | reverse complement strand
GCCCGCGCCGGATTCGATCTGGTGATCGGCGCGCGTACGGTCACCGAGGCTGATCGCGGTTCGTCACGTGTGCCGGGCACGCTCGAACACACCGCGTCCGAGATACGTGAGATCGGGCAACGCGCATTGATCACGCGACTGGATCTGCTCGACCGGGCGTCACTGAGCGCGGCCGTCGACGCCGCGCTTGCGGAATACGGGCGCGTCGATGTGCTCGTGAACAACGCGGTGTATCAGCCGAACTACGGCATGCGCTCGTTCGAGGACACACCGATCGAGGAGTACGACAAGAGCTTCGAAGGCAACGTGCTCGCGGGCCTCTATCTCATCCAGTTGTTGTTGCCGACGTGGAAGCGACTCGGCGCTGGCCTCGTCATCGACGTCACTTCTGGTGCGGGCCAGAACGAGACATCCAAGCAGCCGGGCGCGGGCGGGTGGCCATTCGCGTACTCGATCACCAAGGCGGCCTTCAATCGTGTCGCCGCGGGGTTGGCCAAAGAGCTCAAGCAATACAACGTCGCCGTGGTCAACATGGAGCCCGGCTTTGTAGCAACCGAACGCATGTCGATCACGATGCGCGACCAGGGCATCGATCCGTCGAACGGCCTTCCGGTCGATGTGCCTGGCTCGGTTTGCGCGTACATCGCCTCGCACCCGACACCCATGGCGTTCTCTGGCCGCACTGTCGACGCACCGCAACTCTCGGTGTGGGCGAACCTCGTTGACAGCGCGACCTTGCCTCATCCGTATGGCGAGACCAACTGGGGTCACCCGCCGTTCAATTCGGTTGGCGGCACGGCCACCGGTGTGGCGTCGACGACGCGCCAGCGCGCGGGCGTCGGCGATCATCAATACTTGATCGTCGCCAGATACGCCGCAAAGCGATCGAGGCTGCTCTCGAAACCGGCCTGTGCTTCGGGCGTGCGGAACATCTCGGGGATATTGGTCTGGCGAATGCGCACTTCGGTGCGGCCGTTGTCGAGTTGCACGAACGTCGATGTCGTGGTCATGCCAGAGTCCGGTTCGCTCCACACAAGGCGCTCCGGTGGGACGATCTCGACGAAGACACCACGGCTCGGATATTCGGCACCGTCGCTGTCGTTGACCATGATCGTCTCGAACGCGCCGCCCGGTCGAGGATCAATGGTGATGTTGTCGATCGGGGTGTGCACACCGACCGGCCCCCAGAAGTGCGTGAGGTGTTCGGGCTCGATCATGCAGCGGAACACGAGTTCTCGCGGCGCGTCGAAGATGCGGGTGATGATCAGTTCGCCCACGGTTTGCGTGTTGTCACTCATGGTTTGTCCTTCTTGGTTTCGGATTGGAGACGGGACAGGTGCACTTGCAATTTGTCGAAGCGCTCGTTCCAGATATCGCGGTGTTGCGAGATCCAGTCGGCGGCCGGCGCGAGGCGGTCCACCTCGAGATGACACGGCCGGCTCTGGCGCTCGCGTCCGCGCGACACGAGGCCGGCGCGTTCGAGCACCTGGATGTGTTTTGACACCGCCTGCAGGCTGATCGCAAAGGGCTCGGCCAACTCGTTCACCGTGCGGTCGCCGTTGGCGAGATGAGCGAGGATGGCGCGCCGCGTGCGATCGGCGAGCGCGGCGAACATGATGTCGAGGTCGTCGTCGATGGCAGCCGGCATGCGCCTTATTCAACTATTTAGTTGATCAACTGTCAAGTTGAATAAGGGCGCTGAACGAGGAAGGGAGCGCAAAATGGTCGAAGACCTGATCGATCCGCGGCGCCGCGAGCCGCCGTATGTGCTCGAGGGCGAGCGAGCCCTGCTCGATGCCTGGCTCGAGTTTCATCGCACGACATTGCTGCTGAAATGCGAAGGCCTCGACGACGCGTCGCGCAAGGCGCGCCCGGTACCGACGTCGTCGCTCTCGTTGCACGGGCTCATACGTCACATGGCCGAAGTCGAGCGCAGCTGGTTTCGCCGGGTGCTCTTGCACGACGGTTGCGGATGGATCTGGTTCGATCCCGCCATCGATGACAGCGAGCTCGTGCCGCTCGACGACGCAGATTGGGAGGCCGACGTCGCGGTGTGGCTTGCCCAGTGCGAGGAGAGCCGCAGCGCCGCCGCTGCACACGATCTCGACGACACGGGCCTGCGCCATGGCGAACCCTGTTCGCTGCGATGGATTTATGTGCACATGATCGAGGAGTACGCGCGCCACAACGGCCACGCGGACTTGCTTCGTGAGCTCGTCGATGGCGCCGTAGGTTGGTGAGCGGACACCGGAGGTGCACGCACGATGGTCGAAGTGATCGACTCCCACACTCATGTCGTATCGGCGGACCACGTCCGCTATCCGGTCACGCCGGCCGTCGGTGAGGAACAGGGTTGGCATCGCGACCATCCCGTCGACGCCGAGGGACTGCTCGCACGCGCGGAAGCGGCTGGGGTCAGCGGGCTCGCGTTCGTGCAAGCACTCAGCTGTCACGGCTATGACAACCGCTATGTGCTCGATAGCGCTCGTGCGCATCCAGGTCGCTCGGTGGCGATCGGTGCCGCGCCGCCCGATGATCCTCGCGCGATCGCTGCGTTGCGTCGCGACGTGATCGACGGCGGCGCGCGAGGCGTTCGCGTCCTTGCCGTCGGTGGCGCGGCGGCGTCATTGGACCATCCGGGAGTACGCACGATTGCGGCGACTGCCGGCGACCTGGGCATCCCGGTCGTGTTGTTGATCATCGGGCCGCAACTACCGTCGGTGCTCGATTTGGTGACTGCGTTCCCCTCGGTGACGTTCGTGCTCGACCACTGCGGCTTCGCTGATCTCGGCGGTGACACGTCGTTCGATCGTGCGCCCGGGTTGTTCGCGCTTGCCGACTCGATCAATCTGCATCTCAAGGTCTCTTCGATGACGCTGCGCAGCACCACGCATCCCGAGGCGCTGTGGTCGACGCTCGTCGAGCGTTTCGGGTCCGATCGCGTGATGTGGGGCTCCGACTATCCGCACACGAACGAGCCGA
>JBDTLT010000452.1:0-3035 GCA_039934635.1 Acidimicrobiales bacterium | reverse complement strand
GTACCGCCCACAAGGTCGCAAACCACGCACGATGTCCAGTCCTGCTCGTCACAGCACCGGACAAGAAGAAGCGTTGATTGCTTGTGGTCTCGCCACGGGACCGCCGGCCTCGAACACAAACGCACGTCGCCTTTGCGCTCGCAATTTGGCGCCACCTTCGGTATATGTGTCTGCGAGCGACCGAGAACGCCCTCGCGGTCACGATGAAACGCTGCAGCGGAGCCGTTGACGTTGCAGACTCCGTGTTCTGCGTAGGGTGCAGAACCTGATCAAGTTCACACACGGCACAGCGGCGAAATCGCTCGAGCCCCCTGTGCATCGTCACGCGGCATTCATAGTCCGATGCCCATGTCGATTTCGCGCTCGTGCGCCCGGTTCGGCGTGTGTATCCGGGCCGCGCTCCGAACGCGCTCTCGCTGTCGATGCCGTATGCGGCGCGGTACTGCTCCACCTGTCCGACGGTCGTGCGCCAGGATTTGCGATCCGCGTGTCGCGCAGAACGCCGCGGAGATGCGCGGGCGTGTCGCGTTCGACGCGCGCAACGCCAATCGGGCCATTCGCTCACCGCGATCGAATCCGATACCGCGGCGCACCGCCACGACATGATCAGCGTACTGACCAGTGCCCGCCTTCTACCGCTGACGCGCTCAGACAGTCGTCGCGCCAAGGTAAGGTGCAACTGGTTCTTGTCGCTCTGGTCCTCGGCGGCGCTCCTCTGTTGGAACGTCCCGAAGGTGACCCCATGACGCAAGCGGCCGATTCCACAGTGTCGCTCGTGCGCCGTCGGCCCGAACTCGACGCGTCGGCGCGACGCCCGTTGCGTGTCTGGCTGGTGAGTACGTATCCGCCGCGCCGGTGCGGGCTGGCGACGTTCACTTCGGATGTGGCGCTCTCGTTGTGCGGTACGGGCGACGAGGTCGTCATCGCCGCTTTGGTCGAAGCCGCCGGGCCGGCTGTCCCGGGTGCGACCTTCCAGTTGGTGCAGACCAGCGAGCAGTCGGCGCGCGCAGTTGCGGCGTCGTTGTCCGTCGATGTCGACATCGTCCTCATCCAACACGAGTTCGGGATCTTCGGTGGTCGCGGCAGTGCAGTGCTACAGGCGCTGACCGACAACCTGACGGTGCCGTACGTCGTCAGGTTGCACACTGTGGTCGAGCAGTTTCGCAGCTGGCAGATCGCCGCGTTGACCGCACCCTTGGCCGGCGCGGCGATGGTGTTCGTCTTCTCCGAGGCAGCGGTCGCCCTCATCGCTACGCAGTTCGCCGGCGTCGAGCCGAGATGTTGCGTCGTGCCGCATGCAGCACCGGCTGCGATGTACCGCCGGGAAGATGCCGGCCCCCGAGGGCTGGGGCTCCCGGACCACACGATGGTGATCTCCACGTTCGGCCTGCTGTCACCATCGAAGGGCATCGAACACGTCATCCGAGCAATGCCCGCCGTGCGTCGCCGGGTCGGCGATGTCGTCTATCTGATCGCAGGACGCACTCATCCAGAAGTCGTTCGACGCAAGGGCGAGCGCTACCGAAGCGCGCTCGAGCGCTCACGCGCTCACTCGGGGTGGACGACATCGTACGATTTCGCGATTGGTTCCATGACGTCGACGAACTGTCCGCGCTGTTGAACGCGACGGCCGTCTTCGCAATGCCGTATTCGGATGCCGAGCAGACGCGCGTACTCACCGACCACGAGCTCCGCCACACTATGGCAGCGCGTGCCGAAGCGGTCTCGGCTCCACGGTCGTGGCCGCGGGTCGGTCATTTGATCCACGGATTGCTGGATCACGTCATCGACGATCGTTGGGCCGAACGTGTCATCCAAGCGCCTAGCGCTCGAACCTCCGTCGCGGTGCGCGTCCCGTGAAACGCTCGACGCCGACCGACCGCGTCAGCAGCGCCGACCAAGGGGAAAGTGCGGCCGCTTCGACGACCGCCTTCATCAACGAACAACTCAACCTAAGGAGCGGACGATGTCCGATTTCAACGACGACCAGTCCGGCGCTGAGCAACTCGATGAAGAGGTCACCGGGCTGGACGACCCCGTGACCAGCGACGAGGTGCGCGTCGCCTACCCCCCCGACCACTTCGAAGGCGTGCCATTCGCTGACGCAGACGTCACCGATGAATCATTCGAAGATCGCCTTGCACAGGAGCAGCCGGAGCAACTTCCCGAACGGTGATCCGAGAACCGCTCTGCGGGTGCGGCCGAGGATCGCACCGAGATCGTCAGGCCCACCCGCCGCATGTATGCCGAGAACCTCAGGCGACCTCGTCCGACGTATTCGGATCGTCGTCCTCGTGGTCGTCGCCGTGTTCACTGATGCGTGGATCCGACGAGGACTCCTCGGTCCCCAGCGAAGACAGTGCTCCCCGATCGACGCCGTGCTCGTCGCCAACGTCGACGCCATCGCCGATCCCTCGGACACCGCGAGAGGACATGGCCAGCCATGACTCGGTGTCGTGGACGACGAGATGTTCACCATCTCGGGGCGTTCGTGGGGCACCGTCAGAGATGTAGTGATCGTCGGAGGGCCGAGCCCACGAGTTGATCGGCGGCGGAATGGTCGGCTATGGCTTGATCCCGCTCGGTGCGCCGGCTGCGGTCTCGGGCAGCGCCTAGGTCGTCCCCAACGACTTCGAACAACCGATCCGAAGCGAACTCACTGGCTTCGCCACGGAACTCTGCCCCATCGAAACGAGCGGCTCGTGATCCAGTTGTCGGAATTGATCGGCCACGACGCTATGGACGTGCCGACGGCCGCCGCGACCGGTTCGCGGATTCGACGGCGACGGGGTTGCCTGCGAACTCGTCCGCAGTGCGTTCTGGGACGAACCGGCGGCGACGATGTCGATGGCCGAGTAGCCGTGCGGTAACACGTCGACGGAAAGGGCGGCTCGTGTATGAGCCGGTCGGGTGTGGAGCCGAGAAACAGGCCGCCGACGCTGCCGCGTTCACGGGCTGCGACGACGATCAGCGACGCATTTCGTTCCTCGGCCACCTCGCAGAGTGCATCGAACGGGTGTGGAGCGGACCACTCC
>JBDTLT010000451.1:0-3038 GCA_039934635.1 Acidimicrobiales bacterium | reverse complement strand
AATGGGTCACGCGCGAAGCCATGCAGATCCACGGCGGCATGGGCTACGCCGAGGAGTATCCCGTCAGCCGCTACTTCGTCGACGCGCGTGTGCTGTCGATCTTCGAAGGCGCCGACGAGACACTCTGCATCAAGGTCATCACACGCCGCCTCACCGCGGACTAGCGAACCGCAATCGCTCGCGCATTGGCCCTTTTCTCGTGCAGTTTGCCGCATAGTCGGGCAGCGCATCTCGTTCGGTGCGCCACATACGCAGCGCCGCAACGAGCCACAAGATCGTGGCCACATGCAACAGCAGCGCGCTCGACTGGAGGTAGAACTGCCCGTAGTACGCCATGGAGAATCGCGTCGCGAGCGCGACCTGCGCGGCGCGTAGGTAGGCCGCCACGAGCAGCACCAGCCCGGCGACCACTGGCGCCGTGCAGCGCCGGCGCACCAACACGACGCCAGCCACGAGACCGGCGATGCGCAGCACCGGCATCGCGACCGCGGCGATCGCCAGCAGCACACGGTCCCACCACCACGCAACGCCGCGCGAGCTGGAATACAGCACTTGCTCGCCGTCGGCCGAGAGCGACGCGCCGCGCGGGTTCTGATTGCTCACGTTCTCGAAGTCGTCGACGATCGCAACAGGACCTGCTTCGGCCGCGCTGGTATCGCGGACGACGTCGACGGTGAACAGCATCGCCGGATCGGCAAAGGGCCGGGCCGCCGCATGGAGCACGTCACGCGCGCGCACCACGCCCATCGGCACCGGGCCGGTGAACGCGTGGCATGCAGGCCTTGCTTCGTCCTCGCAAAGCTCGCCGAGCTCGTCCGCGATGGCGTCGAGCAACGCGTTGCGGTCTCGCCGCTCACCGATCACGCCCGCAGCGAAGAGTGCGTCCGCCAGACCAAAACGGAAGTAGTCGACCTCGAGCACACCAGCCGTGTCGCGCCAGTGAGCCATTGCGGGGGCAACACGTGCGTACGCGGGGCTCGACTGCGCAACATGCTCTTGTAGCTCGGCGGTGAACGTGAACGGCGACGAACTGCCGTCGTTCACATACCGAGCCAGTGCCTGGTGCGCCCGGCCGAAGTGCTTGTCGTCGAACAGCGTGCGCGCGGGCAGGCCGTAGTGCGCGTTCAACGCGATCACGCCGAGCTGCGGCCCGATCATCGCGAGGAACGCGACGATCAACACGGGCACGACCCGCAGAAGGCCGCCGTTGGTAAACACGCGACGCGAGTGAAGGTAGATGACGGCGACTGCGGCGGGCGCGAGCCACAATGCGTCCTCACGCAGTATTGACATCGCGCCCAGGGCCAGACAGAACCACAGCAGCGATCGCAGGCGCGGCTCGCGCCATGCGGCGAAGCCCAGCGCGATCACCACGAGCAACGCGACGTGCATCAAGTTGTCGCGGATCAGGTGACTGCCCGACCACGTCTCTTGAAACGGGAACAGGAGCACGAGCAAATAGACGCCCGCAGTCGTCTTGCGGTCGCCGCCGAGGAAGCGAGCGATCTCGCGCGCCACCGAGAACGACGCGGCGCAGATCAGCAACTGCTCGATGATCGACAGTGGCAGGCCGCTACGGCCCACGAACGCGAGATACAGCGGGTAGAGCGGCCCTCGCATGAGCGTGTACTGGTCGAGCACACCGACCCAATGCCCGTGCATCATCTGCACCGCGCGCCGTACGTACAGGGCATCGTCGTGCGGGGTCAGTGGACGGAAGTGCAGTGGATTGAGCGCGGCACCGATCAGCTTGGCCACGGTGAGCGCTAGGGCCGCGGCGGTGACGACGTCGAACGACGCGCGGCCCGCCCCGAGTTTCGACCGCATCGATCTCACGCTCGGCGAAGCCTACGGCCCGAGCGGCCCTTGGAGCGCGAAGTCAGGGCACGTCGGTGGGCGTGACGCCTTTGTCCGCAGCGCCGTTGGAGTTGATCGCCGTGGTCGTCCGCTGCCACGATTGCTGCAAGGCGGTCTTGGTCGCGGCCGGTGTTGCGGCATCCTTCAAGGCGGCGGCGACGGGCGTGATGACGTAACCGCTGCGGTCGACCCACGTCGGCGTGTAGCCGACCTTGGTCGTCTTGAACGCACCGGTGGCACCGGTCTCGGTGAACGTGACGTCGACGATCACGCCATCTTGCGACGCCGCAGGCAGGGTCGGGTCGGCCTGTGGGGATTGGTTCGACAAGAAGTTGCCCACCCCGAAGAGCACGTACTTCTCGCCCACTTTGTCGATCGGCTGGATCACGTGCACGTGCGCACCGACGATCACGTCGATGTCGGGCGACGCCAGCAACGTGTTGGCCAATGTGACCTGCGACGGTGTCGGCTTGGACTGGTACTCCGCACCCCAGTGAAGGCTGACAACGACGACATCGGCACCGGCAGCCCTGGCGGCCTGGGCATCGGCGAGGATGAACTGCGCGTTGTACGGCTGGTCGACGGGCGAGTCTTTGTCCTTGTTGATCAGCCGAACGAGCCACGTCTTGTCGGCCGGCATCACATAGCCGTTGAGCCCGTACGCATACGCGAGATGCGCGATCGTCACGCCGTTCGACGAGTACATCGTTGCCTTGGCATTCTCCTCAGGCGTGCGCGCCATGCCCGACTGCTTGAGACCGACCTGATCGAACACGTTGGTAGTGTCGGTGATGCCTTGCGCGTTGCGATCGAACGAATGGTTCGACGCGGTCGAGCATCCGTCATACCCGGCGTCGAAGAGCGCGTCCGCGATTTCGTGGGGCGTGCTGAAGGTCGGGAAGCCCGAGAGTTGTTTGTCGTCGGCGGAGAGCGGCGTCTCTTGGTGACAGATCGCGACGTCGGCCGACGAGATGATGGGGCGCACTTTGGCGAACATCGGTCTGAAGTCGTAGGCCTTGCCCGTCTTGGTGCCGTTGGTCTGCGCCTGTTGGTAGACCGCGCCGTGCACCAACGTGTCGCCGGTGAACATCATCGTTACCACCCGTGGCGCTCGGGTGGTCGTCGCCGCGCCGGGCTTGCCCTGCGACGTCGGCTGCGTCGGCTGGGAGCCCCCGGCCGCC
>JBDTLT010000450.1:0-3050 GCA_039934635.1 Acidimicrobiales bacterium | reverse complement strand
GCGACCGCTGCTCCGGTCGCGGCGGTCCGTCGCACGGCCGCGGCCACGAGCCGACGCGATCGATCGCGGTCCCCTGCGCCGAACGTGCGGGCAAGAGGCGTGACGAGCGCTTGTCCTATCCCGAAATCGGCGAACTGTGCAACGATCACGGCGTTGGACGCCATGATCCAGATCCCGAACTCCCAGCGATCGAGTCGCGTAGCCGCTATCGCGAGCGTGAGGACAGTCGCGAATACGGTTGTCAGTCGCTGGCCGAGCGCGGCAAGCGCAACGTGCATGTCGGGCGTCGAACGCGCCTCGGCCTCGAGAACCGAGGTCACGGCGCCCCAGAGGTGAGACGGCGGTGAACGAGGGAGAGGTGTGGGCCTGCGATGCGTAACACGCGGCGCAGCGCTCCCTTTCCGTACGGAACACCGGTCGAGCCACTGATCCCGTTGAGGAATGGACGTGACGGAAACCGGTCGACCTGTCGGCCGAGCGTGAGGTCGTACAGCACGTGCTCCAGGTATGACCCCGATCCGTCGTCGCAGAGATCGACGGCCGCGGTGCACAGGTCCGAGATCACACGGCTGTCCCCGGCGAAGAAGCGACTGTCGAACCACCTTCTCGCGTGGTCGATCTCGGCCACTAGGTCGGCGCCGCGCGACGAGAGCCGGATAAGGAGATCCGCCCGCGTGACCCAGAGTCGCCCCGTCGCCTTGACGATCCACACGGGCTCACCGTGCTCGCGATCCGCAATCGCGCAGAGCCCGTGGCGCAACATGTCTGCTTCGCACGCGCCCTTGCCACGCGCTGCGGTTTGAGTTGACGACGGTGGGCAGTCGACCACGTCGAGATTCGTCGCGCGTCGGAACTCACTTGCCGCGCCTGAGTTCTCGAGTACCACGAGCGACGCGTTCGATCGATCTGCGACGTCGCGCCAATGCGCCGCCGCGTCCACATAGTTGGCAAGCCGACTCGAAGGGTCGCTGACGACGAGAGGGCCGGCAGCGTTCGGACGCACCGTCGCGGTGAGGACGACATACGTGCGGGCAGTGCCGCGCCGCGACGCGTGACGACTCGCGATCGTGGTCGCGGTCATCGCACACCGACCGGGCGCAGTTGCCCTGGGCGCTGATCCCGACGCCCGTCGACCAGGTACCCGTAGGCGAACGATGCCATCCCAGCCGCGCGGAGCGTGACGAAACCGAGCGCCGTGATCGGGCCGGCCGCGGTGCGATAGCGGCGGTAGCACGCAATCCAGTGCGCCGGCCGCGCGATCAATCGCGTGCCCGCCTGGGCGCTCAACTCGCGATGGCGGCCTGCGAGCAGGTGTCGCGCGCGTCCCGCCTTTCGGTATGTCGCCAGGATCTCACGCAGCCCGAGCCGATGATCGTGAGCGACCACTCCGCCGTCGATCACGGCCAGCTTGCGTCCGCTGGCGCGCACGCGTGCCCCGAAGTCGGTGTCTTCTCCGACCGGGAACCGCTCGTCGAAGCCATCGAGCGACTCCAGTACTTCGCGTCGCACGATCATGTTGGCGGTCACCAGGTATCGCACCTCGCGCTCACCGTCCGCCCCGTGCGCGACGAGCCGATCGAGCTGGACGAACGTCGCTCGCGTTCCCGGCTCGAGCGGTACGATCGCACCGCCCACGGCACCGATGGCCGCATCCGCCTCGCTCGCGTTCACCAAATCGATCAGCCACGTTCGCGATGGCACGCAGTCGTCGTCGAGGAACGCGATGACCGGCGCACGGCCGGCGCGCCAACCGCGGTTACGGGCGGAAGCGGCGCCCGCGTTCGCCTGGCGAATGAGAACAACGGGTAGCGACGCGGCAGCGACCACGGCAGCGGTGTCGTCGACCGAGCCGTCGTCGACAACGATGACCTCGAACCCGCCGATCGGGCACTCGACCTCCGCCAGCGCTTCGAGTACTCGGGCCAGCTTTGGCGCGCGGTTGTGGGTCGGCACCACGACGCTCACTGCGGGAGCCTCAACCGTGGGCATGGCGCACCCCGAGCGTCTCCCCCGCCAGACCGATGACAACACCTGTCCACCATGACGCGCACGACACGGTCGCAGCCGTGAGTGCGACGGCGCGCTCCACCGGTGGTGCGGCGCCGTCGCAACCGAGCGCATCGAGCGCACACAGCGCGCCGAGCGCGGCGGCGACGGTAACTAGCGGGCCGATCTTGATCGCGGTGATGGCAGTAGTGCCGACAGCGGCGAGCGGCGCGAGCACTAGCAGCAACTGTCGTGGAGCCGGGCGTCGGCCACGAGCCCACCACGTGCCTTTCACCCGGCCGAACCGGAAGTACTGCAACGCCAGTCGCCGCAGATCGGGCCGCGGCACATACTCGGCGTCCATCGCCGGGTCGAACCACACGAGCAGACCCGCGTCGCGCACACGGCGGTTCAGGTCGTAGTCCTCGTTGAGCGCGACCGCCTCGTTCCAGCCGCCGAGCGTGCGCAAGTCGTCGGTGCGAAACGCTCCCATCCACACCGTGTCCGCCGAGCCAGATCGGGTGGCACGACGGTAGCGCGCGAGCCCGGTCGTGTAGCGGTTGCCGAGAGCGCGCGCGATCCCTCTGTCTCGAACCGACTCGCTGCGGGCGCGTGCCCGTTGTCCGCCGCCGACGACGCCGACGTCGCGTCGCGCACCGAGCGTCTTAACTGCGTGGCTGACGTGGGATGGACCTATCCGGCTCCTCGCATCAACGCGGACGACAACGTCACCGCGGCACGCCGCCAGACCGATGTTCAACCCGACCGACGTGCGCCTCGCAGGGTTCTCGCAAACCTTGAGATCGAGCCCGAACTCGTTGGCCACCTTTGCCGCTTTCTCAACGGTGGCGTCCTCGGACGCCGCGTCGACCAACACGACCTCGAGATACTCGCGGGGCCATTGCTCACGCGCAATCGCTTCAAGGCAGCCTTCGATGTCCTCGGCTTCGTTGAGTGCCGGGACGATGATGCTCACCACGTTCGCCGTCATCGGCCCGCTCCGCGCAACACGCTGCGCATCGTGCGCACGATCACCCGCAGATCGAACGCCAGCGATTGCCGGC
>JBDTLT010000449.1:0-3059 GCA_039934635.1 Acidimicrobiales bacterium | reverse complement strand
CAACGTGCGGATGTGGCTGCCGTCGACGTCGGCGTCGGCGAGGATGATCACCTTGTGATAGCGGGCTTTGAGTACATCGAACTCGAGGCCGAGACCGCCGCCGATGGCCGAGATCAATGTCTGGATCTCGGTGTTGCGCAACATCTTGTCGACGCGCGCGCGCTCGACGTTGAGGATCTTGCCGCGGATCGGCAGGATCGCCTGCACGCGCGGATCACGGGCGCGCATGGCGGAGCCACCGGCCGAGTCGCCTTCGACGATGAACAACTCGCACTCGTGCGGATCGCGGCTGTTGCAGTCTTTGAGCTTGTCGGGCATGCCGGCGCCATCGAGCGCGGACTTGCGGCGAATGAGATCACGGGCCTTCTTGGCCTCGGTGCGGGCCCGAGCCGCGTTGATCGCCTTGGTCGCGATGACGTTGGCTTCGCGCGGATTCTCTTCGAGCCACTCGCCGAGCTTTTCGTTGGTTGCCTTTTGCACCAACGAGCGCACCGAGACGTTGCCCAGCTTGCCTTTGGTCTGGCCCTCGAACTGGGGATCGCGCAGGCGCACGCTGATGATGGCAGTGAGACCCTCGCGGATGTCTTCGCCGAGAAGACGGTCGTCTTTCTCCTTGAGCTTGCCCTTGTCGAAGATGTAGTTGTTGACGGTCGACGTGAGCGCAGTGCGGAAGCCTTCTTCGTGCATGCCGCCTTCGCCGGTGCTGATGCCGTTGGCGAACGAATGGATGCCGTCGCTCTGGTAGCCGGTGTTCCACTGGAACGCGATCTCGACTTCTTGGTTGTTGTCGGATTCTTGGAAGTAGCCGACAGTCTCGAACAAGGCCTCTTTGGAGGCGTTGACGTGTTTGACGAAGTCGCGGATGCCGCCTTCGTAGAAGAAGACGACGGACTCGGCGTCGTCACCTTCTCGGCGATCGTGAAACCGAATCGTGAGGCCCTTGTTGAGAAAGGCCATCATCTGGAACCGCTCGAGCAGTGTCCGCGCCGAGAACGCGATCTCTTCGAAGATCTTCTTGTCGGGCCAGAAGCGCACCGTCGTCCCGGTCGGGCCTACGGGCGATGGGCCGGTCTCGTGCAGGGACTCTTCGAGATGGCCGCCGTCGACGAACGACATGCGGTGACGGACGCCGGCGCGGTCGATCTCGACCTCGACTCGCACCGACAGTGCGTTGACGACCGAGATGCCCACGCCGTGGAGGCCGCCGGAGACCTTGTAGCCCTCACCGCCGAACTTGCCGCCCGCATGGAGGGTCATGAGCACGAGCTCGGCCGCAGAACGGCCATACTCGGGCTTGATGTCGGTGGGAATGCCACGGCCATTGTCGACGACCTCGACGCCACCGTCGGCCAACAGGGTGATGTCGATGTGCGTGGCGTAGCCCGCCATCGCCTCGTCGACGGAGTTGTCGACGACCTCGTAGACCAAGTGATGCAACCCCGACGGACCCGTCGAACCGATGTACATCCCCGGCCGCTTGCGCACCGCCTCGAGGCCTTCGAGAACGGTGATGTCCTTGGCGCCGTACGACTCTGCGCCATCGATATTGCTCATGCGGGAGGTTCCTGTCGCCGCACTCGCTCGAGTGCGGAAAAATTGCTGGTCAAAGGGGAGGGGAAGCCGTGCGGCAAGGGGGCGAGGGGGAGCCAAAACTCACCAAATCACGATGGTGAAAGTTTACCAGCTGGCTGTGACAATCAGCGCTGGTACACGGGCCTATCGCGAGGCCTCGCGAACCGCCCTCAGCGGCTCTCGACGGGGCGCGATCGAAAGCGGATGTGGTCGATGCGCGGGCCCCCGGGAAGGGCCTCGAGGCGGGCGCGCAGCTCGGGCTCGAGCCAGCGCAGTTGGCTCACCCACGCCGGGTCGTCGACCTCGACCAAGAGCTCGCCATCGCGCAGCGCGATCGGTTGCGCGTGGGCCGCGAGTTGGGGGCCGGCGAGCTCGGGCCATTCGGTGAAAACGGTCTTGACGGTACGCGCGGCCGGCGCCCGCAGATAGCCCAGTACGCGATCGAGGCCGGTGCCGATCGGTACCGGTTCGTCATTGCGCGGCCGCCGTGGTGCCATGCCCCGCACCCTAGCTACTTCGACTGCTCAGGCGGCCGGGACCCACATCGAATACCTGCTCGATCTCGGCTTCGGCCGGGATCTCGACCGCGGAGCTCATGAACGCCTGCCCTACCGGCAGATGCTCGATCAGCGCGCTCGCTCGTTCGTGATCGAGCTCGGAGAACACATCATCGAGCAAGAGCAACGGCAGCATGGCGGTTTCGCGACCAACCAATCGATGTTGCGCCAATCGCAGCGCCAACGCCAACGAACGTTGTTCGCCCTGCGACGCATGGGTCCGCGCCGGCAATCCCTCGAGCAACACATCGATCTCGTCGCGGTGCGGTCCCACCGTTGTCGTGGCCCGACGTACATCGTCGTGTTCGACTGCCGCCAGCGCGCCGGCCATGCCCTCTGCCATCCACGGTGCGTGATAGTCGAGCGTCAATGCCGAGGGCGCGCCCGAGATGTCGCGGTACGCCTCGACCACCAGTGGCGCGAGTTGCTCGAGCGCCAGCCGGCGCAGCGCACCGACGCTGTCGGCGGCGGGCGCAAGCTTGTCGTTCCACACCGTGAGCGAATGACGCGCCGTTGCGTCGAGGCGGCCGCCCGACTGACGCAGTAATGCGTTGCGATGGCGCAAGATGCGTTCGAATTCGCTCAATCGAATGTCATTGTGCGCGTCGAGGGCTACCAACAATTCGTCGACGAACGCGCGACGTTCGCTCGGCCCACCCTTGAGCAGTTGGAGATCGTCGGGCGAGAACACGGTTACGCGTACGTGGCCGAGCAGATCGCGGGTACGGGGCAGGCGTTTGCCGTTGACCATGACGCGACCCGGTCCGCGCACCGCGAGCTCGGCATCGATTGTCGTGTTGCGCCGATCGTGCAACAGTTCGCCGCGGACGCGCGCCGCGCTGGCGCCCTCACGCACGACCGCGTTGGCCGGTGACCCGCGGAACGACTGCATCGTTGCCAACCACGCGATGGCTTCGAGCACGTTGGTCT
>JBDTLT010000448.1:0-3061 GCA_039934635.1 Acidimicrobiales bacterium | reverse complement strand
GCAAGCGATGATCACTGACCAATTCATGCACGCATACCCGCCGATCGCCGACAAGCCAATGAAACCCCACCGTCTCACCGCTCAACTCGCGCAACCGTTCCATCGCGGGATGTGCCACCACGATCACGTCGTCACGGCCTTGAACAAACGCGGCCATACGGGCGATCGAGGGCCCGAGGCTGTAGCACTTCGTATGTGGATGCTGAACCACGAACCCCTTCTCGAGCAACGCCCGCAACAAGCGATGCGCCGTTGGCGCGGTCAAGCCCACCGCAACGCTCAACTCCGCAAGCGTCAACGCAGGATACTGCGGTGAGAAGGCCTCCAAGATCTGCAACGCCCGATGCACGATCTGCGCACCCCGCAAGAAATCGCCTCCCTCTTTCACCATCTAACTCTCAGATTGCAAGATCGGCCGCGATGCGCTCACGATGCGTCGTCGGGCTTCCGTAGATCACACGCGTCAACGTCACCCTTCGCAGTAACAGGTGCAGGTCGTGCTCCCACGTGAGGCCGATGCCTCCGTGGAGTTGCACGCACTCTTGCAGCAAGTACGGCAGATGGTCGCCGATATAGGACTTCGCAGCGCTGACGGTACGCCGAGCATCGGCGCGCTTCGCCGACAATGCCGCGAGCGCGTCGTCGACGATCGCTGCGCTGCCTTCGAGGTGCACCGCCATGTCAGCGACGCGATGCTTGAGCGCTTGGTACGACGCGAGCGGACGCCCGAACGTAGAGCGGTCATTCAGGTACTCCAGCGTGAATTGAAAGGCCCGCTCGGCCGCGCCAACCGCCTCGCAACAAATGAGCAGCGCCGCAAGGTCGAATTGGCCTTCGACAGCCTCGACGGTGTCACCGGGATCGCCGACGATGTCCGTGTCGGGCACCATCACGTCGTCACATCGAACGACACCGAACGAACGCCCGAGATCGAGGCTGCGAGCCGGCTCGACGTGCACGCCCGCCGCGCTCGCGTCGACGAGTGCTTGCACGAGCCCACCGTCGACGTTTGCCGTGACGAGAAAGTGGGTGGCATCCGGTGCCGATTCGACTGGCGCCGCGCCGCCTTGCAGCAACACGCCACCGCTCGTGCGGCGCGCGGTCATCGATGCGGGCTTCACACCGCCGGCGGCGTCGAAGCCATCGCAACACCACGCGGGGATGATGGAACCCGACACGATGCCGGGCAGCACGGCGTTTCGTTGGGTGGCGCTGCCGTGCACAGCCAACGTGTGGGCGACGACATTCGTGGGCACCAGAGCGCCGGGAGCGACGCAACGGCCGACTTCACGAGCCACCAGCCCGAGATCGGACAACCCGGCGCCCGAGACGCTCCCGCCACCGTGCGCTTCGGGGATGAGCAAGCCGGTCCAGCCGAGTTCGGCGGCGCGCCGCCACCACTCGCGGTCGAGTGGTTCGACCACGTCGACGGCGCGACGCGCGTCGAGCGAGGTCGTGTTCTCGAGGAAGCGCACCGAGGTGCTGCGGAATAGCTCTTGGTCGTCGGTCAGCTGGTTTTGCATCGTCGATCCGTCGTTGGCGATGGTCAGTCGTTCGGCTCGCGTAGCGCGGTAGGTGCAGCGGCGCGCCCGACGAGATCGGTGATGAGCGGGCCGAGGTCGGCGGGATGCCATCGTTGATCGGTCCACGCCGTGGGTCCGCGGTCCCACGCATCGAGTACGCCGATGCGATCGCCGAAGACGAGGAACACTCGGCCGGTGATGGGAGCAGACTCGGTGCTGCCCAACCACGCCACGATGGGCGCGAGGTTGTGAGGGTCGTATTTGTCGATGGGCGCCTTGCGCGCTTCGGCCGCGCGCCGTTCGAAGTCGGGATTCTGCGTCATGCGCGTCAGCGCGGCAGGCGAGATCGCATTGACAGTGACGCCATAGCGCCCGAGCTCTTTGGCGGCGATGATCGTGAAGGAAGCGATGCCGGCCTTGGCCGCGCCGTAGTTCGATTGACCGACGTTGCCGAACAGACCGGACGTCGACGACGTGTTTATGACGCGGGCTTCCACTGATTCGCCTTTGCGCGTGAGCTCGCGCCAATGACGCGCAGCTGCCCGCGTCGGCGCGAAGGTGCCGCGCAGGTGCACGCGCGTCACCGAGTCCCAATCGTCATCGGTCATGTTGATGATCATGCGATCGCGCAGGATCCCGGCGTTGTTCACGAGTACGTCGAGCCGACCGAACGCCGTCAACGCCGTCGCGATCAATTCGTCGGCACCCGCGGTCGAAGCGACGTCGGCCCCGTTCGCCACGGCTTGACCGCCCATGCCCCGGATCTCTTCGACGACCTCGTTCGCGGGTGCCGACGACGCTCCCGTGCCGTCGGCTTCGGCACCCAGGTCGTTCACGACGAGCGCGGCACCTTGTCGCGCCAACTCCAAGGCATGCGCGCGACCGAGGCCGCGACCGCTGCCGGTCACGATTGCTACCCGACCCTCGCAGAGCCCGCGACTCATGCCGGCAGGGGGAACGTGGTCATCGACGGCCCTCTCTATCGCTATTTGGCACGCTACTCCATATTATGAACACCCGGTCGAGGCGGGAGCGAGTGGCATGACCTCAGAAGACAGCAGCGCGATAGCGGACTACTCGCGCATGACCCGGCTCGACGAACGGTCCTTCGTCGTCATCGGGGCCGGACACGGCATGGGTCGTCAAAGCGCGCACGCGCTGGCCTCACAGGGCGCCCGCGTGTTGTGCGTCGACCTCGACGCCGACCGCGCCCGCGAAGTCGCCGACGAGGTCGACGGTGTCGCGTGTGCCGCCGACGTGACCTCGGCCGACGAAGTGCAACGGGTGATCGCGGTCGCGCAAAACGAATTCGGCGCACTGCACGGCATCGCCGACGTCGTCGGCATGGCGCGCTGGGCCGCCCTCATCGACATGCCCGAAGAAGATTGGGACTGGTCTCACGACATCGTCTTGCGGCACGCGTTCCACGTGGTCAAGTACGGCGGTCGGGCGCTGATGGCAGGCGGCGGATCGTTGATATTCATCGCGTCGGTGAGCGGGATCAACAGCTCGCTGTTCCACGGCGCGTACGGCGCGGC
>JBDTLT010000447.1:0-3067 GCA_039934635.1 Acidimicrobiales bacterium | reverse complement strand
GTCGAGCATCATCGTCTTCGTCATGACCTCGACGACCGAGGCTGACCCGGGCGTGTATGGCGTGGGCATCGGGCGTAAGGAGGGTGTGCGGCTGTACGGCATGGCGATGGAAAACCCGAAGGAGGGCGCTGTTCCCGAAGGCAAGACGATGTTCAACTGCGCCTTCAGTGAGGAATACGCTGCCGAGCTCATGCAGCGTTCCGACAGCGACGTCATCGAAGCGCTGCACGGCGAGCTGAACAAGCTGCCGTTGCGCGGGCTCGACAAAACCGAGGGCCACGCCGTCCATCGCTGGCCGGAGCTGGTCCCGCAATTCTACTCTGGCTACATCCGCTCGCTGGCGACATTCAAGGGGCGCCGCGACCACAGCGACCGCGTGTTCTTCGCCGGTGACTACCTCGTGGGACCCTACACTGAGGCCGCACTCACGTCGGGCTTGCGAGCCGCGAGCGACATCCAGTCTCGCTTCGCTTCAGCGCCTGCGATCGCGGTGATCTAGGATTGCCCGCCGGCAGAGTCATCATCGCGACCGCGACGGCGGGGCCGCAATCGTAGCGCGCCGATCAGCACGAGTACGAGCAGCACACCTACGATCAGCGACACGTTCGGTCCAGATGGCCCTGATTCCGGTGACGCCAAGCGAGTATGGTCGTCTTCGTCCGGGACCGTGTTTAGCGCGCGGGCGGTGTCCTCCCACGCGCGCGTGGCGTACGGCGATGCGGCGGGCATTGAGCCGGCGACCACGGCGTCGCGGATGGAGTCGGATGGCGGCGGGACGATTACCGGCTGCTCGATCCGCTCGACGAGTGCCGGGTCGCCCGCTTGTATCGCAGCCGGTGCGGGTTCGGGGCGTGACGTCAGCACATTCAGTGCGTCCGGCGTCGGGGCGAGCGCGTCGTTGTAGCGCTGCCGCGGCTGGTGGCTTTCGTCGCAGTACGGGTCGTGGGAAACGGCCATGATTCTCCCGGGCTCGTGTGTGAGGCGTGTGACGCATATAGGATACGCAGCGGGAGGAACCGAATGAAGTATGACGTGATCGTGATCGGAGCGGGGGCCGCCGGCGCACCGATCGCCGCGCGACTCTCGGAGGATGCGTCGCGTTCGGTGCTGCTCCTCGAGGCCGGGCCCTACTACCCGACGACGGAGCACATGCCCGACGACCTGCTGAACGGACATAACAACTCATACACCGCGCACGACTGGGGGTTCAGAGCCGAGGGGACCGCCGCGGGGCGCCCGAGTCGCTTTCCCCGCGGCCGCGTGGTCGGCGGTTCGTCGGCGGTGAATACAGCGATCGCGCTGCGGGGTGTGCCCGAGGATTACGACGAGTGGGCGGCACTGGGCAACGATGAGTGGTCGTGGGCGAAGGTGTTACCGTACTTCCGCCGCCTCGAGAACGATCTCGATTTCGACGATGACTTCCACGGGCGCGGGGGACCGGTACCCATCCGCCGCTATCGCGAGGATGAACTGATGCCGGTGCAGCGTGCGTTCATCGCCGCAGCGCGCGCGCTCGGCTATCCCGAGACGCCCGACAACAACGCGCCCGACGCGATCGGCCTCGGACCGCACCCGATGAACAAGCAGGGACGCCTGCGCATGAGCGTGGCGATCTGCTACCTCGAACCTGCGCGCCACCGGGTGAACCTGACGATCCGCGGCGACTGCCTGACGCGGCGCATCGTCTTCGACGGCGATCGCGCCACCGGCGTCGAGGTGGAGTCGGGTGCAGTGACGCAGGTCGTCGAGGGAGAGCGCATCGTCCTCGCGGGCGGCGCAATCGGCACGCCCGCGATCCTCATGCGCTCGGGGATCGGACCGGAGGCGCACCTGCGCGAGCAAGGCATCGACGTACCGCGCGACGCGCCGGGAGTCGGCGCGAGCCTCGACGATCACCCAATGCTCGGCGTCACCTACCTGGCAAAGGATGGGGTGATCGACCCCGACGGACCCCTGGTGCAGATGACCTATCGCTACACATCGACAGGCGGGAACGAGCGCAACGACATGCAACTGATGCCCGTCTCCGGGGCGCGTACGCCCGACGGCCGCCTCGTGTACTCGATCGGCAGCGTGATCGAACGCCAGCAATCGCGGGGACGCGTGACGCTGACGTCGCCGGATCCGCACGATGCGCCGCGAATTGAGAACAACTTCTGCGCGCATCCGGACGACGTGCGTCGCCTCGTCGAGGGTGTGCGGATGGGCCTGGCGATAGGTGCCCGTCCGGAATTCGAGCATTTGCGAGCGTCGTTGCTGTCGCCCAACGAGAGCATCGTGCGAGACGATGTCGCGCTCGGCGCGTGGGTGTCAAAAGTTGCGTCAAGCGGCTTCCATCCGAGCTGCACGGCGAAGATGGCGCCCGACAGCGATCCGATGGGTGTGGTCGATCAGTGGCTGCGCGTCCGCGGCGTCCGCAACCTCTTCGTCGCCGACGCGTCGGTGATGCCGAGATGCCCGCGCGCGAACATCCACCTCACCTCGATCATGATTGGGGAGCGCATGGGCGAGTGGCTGCGCGACGGCGTTGTGTAATCGGCGTTAGTTCGCCACGATTGTGGGTGGGGGCGAGTCAGGGGCCGCGCGCACCGTGAAGTCGCGAATGATGTAGTTGTCGTCGTCCTTCGTCGTGAGGCACTCGAACTTGTATGTGCCCGGCTCGGGCACAGCGAAGTCATACGAGAAGTTGCCGGGGAACGGCGTAGCCTTTGGATTGCCGCTCGGCAGCGCCGGGATCGTTTCGGTCGCCAGCGTCTGCACCAGTTCCTTGCCCTTCCGAATCTCGCACGTGATCTGCACTTCGATCGGGTAATTGGATTCGTAGGTGACGGCGCCGGTGAGCGTCAGACCAGCGCGGAAGTCGCCGGTGACCTTCGCGGACTTGAAGAATTCGTTGCCCTCGGGCGCGCTTCCATAGCCGACACCACATGCCGCGGCGAGGACGGCCACCACGAGGAACAGGGTGCTTGCGGGGATCAATCTCACGTCGCCTCAGGCTACGGTCTCGCCGACTGAGCGACAAGGCGTAGCGCCTCAGACTGTCTCTCGTACAACGAGCCGCTAGACT
>JBDTLT010000446.1:0-3075 GCA_039934635.1 Acidimicrobiales bacterium | reverse complement strand
TGTCGAACAGCTGGCCCTGTAGCGCCACCGCGGCATCGTTCACATCCGCACAGACGAACGTGGCGCGTTCAGTCAGCCCTGCCCGCTGCGCCAAGTCTTGCGCCGCCGCGACGGCCGCCGGAGAAAAGTCGAGCCCGACTACATGCGCGCCCGCACGCGCCCACGCCAACGTGTCGATTCCGATATGGCACTGCAAATGCACCAGACGCAAGCCCGTCACGTCGCCGAGCGCCACGGCTTCCTCACGAAGCGGACCGCGCTGCTCTGCCAGCCATCCATCGACGTCGTAGGACCTCGAGACCAGATGCACGGGTGTCCGTGCATCCCAATTCGCCCGATTTGCTGCGACTCGCTCGTCCACCGCACTCCCCCTTGCGCCACCAATGCAACCACATTCTCGCCCGGCCTTTCGTCGTACGATCGCGCTTCGTACAATCGCGACGTGCCGCTCGCGTTGGTCGGATCAGAGCAATCGCCACCCGAACCGCGTTGCGTCGTCGTCCGCACGGTGGCCGAGATGCCCGCAGTACTCGCCATGGCGAATGCCGACATTGCGGTGCTCTTGGTGGTTCGAGTCGCCAGGGACGATCGTCAGCGAATCACCGATTTGGTCACAGGCTGGGCCAGCGGGGCCGCCGCGACCCTTGACTGGCTCGGCGACAACACCGTTGTGCTGCGCTCGCCGAGGGCACTGGCACCGCGATTGATCCACCACGGATTGGCCGACGCGGTCGAGCGTGCGCTGACCTCCGCTACACCGAGCATGTTGACGCGCGACGACGAGCGTCGACTGCGCGTGCAGGCCGCCGCTGGTTCCGCCGCGGCACGGCGCCGGCTGATCGACGCCTACGCCGAAGTCGCAACGCTGGTCGCCCTGTGGCTGCGATCACCACAACTGTCCGCCGAGGTCGCCACGCGCTACGCGCACCGAGAGCTCGACACGCTCGTCGCACGACCGTCCACGAGTCCGCTACTGGTCGAACTCGTTAACCTCATCGCGGCGCGCCTGGCCTGACGCGGCGGGAACCCAAATACCACCGCTGGTGTAGATCGGCCGTGCACAAGGTTCTAATTCTCGCACTCATCGCCCTCGCATGTTCGTGCAGCGCCGACGAGCGACACGCGTTGCAAACCGAGGCGCCAACGACGACGATGACCACGACCTCGATCAGCACGACCACGCCCACCACGACCGCGGCACCCTGGAGCGCGGCGGCGCCGTTTCCCGGTCGCGGTGCCGACGTTGCGCCCGCACATCGTCGTGTCGGCGAGCGCGACGAGTTTCTCCTTCGCTTCGCCGACAACTCGGCGCTGATCCTCTCGCTCGGCGCGCCGTGGGGCGATCCGGCCGAAGTCACCGCACGTCCCGAGGTAAACCTGCTGCGCCCCAACGGCACCAAACTCGGCGGGCCGGTGATGGACAAGGGCCAATGGGTTCCGCCGCTCATCTGCAGTGGCAGTTGCCCCGAGCTCGACCGCGAGCAACGGCCTGACGGCGGTGTCAACCACCGCTATCAGATCACTCCACCCAGTGGCGCCCCCCTCTCGGGCACGGTCACGATCGAGTTCGCCAATTGGGCGATGTTTGCCGAGTCAGTCGAATCGGCCCGTGCCTTCAGCTTCGAGACCGTCGACGGCTTTCCCGTAGCGCATGTGCAGTCCGATGGCTACCGACTCGGTCCGGCGAGGATGTTCCTCTGCCTCGATCGATGCAATGCCCGCATGACCATCGAACGAATGGGCGCAGAGGCATGCGCGGCAAGAGTGAAGTCCGAGCCGAGCGACACGTATGTGTCGAACTCGTGCATCGATGACTGGCACCTCTACCTCGATGCTGCGTTCGGCAAGGTCAACGAAGTACGCGCCGCGCTCACGTTGCGCCCTGCGGACTGACCTGATCGGGTGAGCGTCGACATCCGGCGATGGTTGCGGGAGCGACGAGTCGGGTACCAACTCGGGTCCCCTGAACCGAGGAGATCAGCCAATGAGTCTTCCCAAGGTCGTCTCGCCCAAAGAGTGGCGAGCCGCGCGCGTCGAGCTGCTCGCCGAAGAAAAGGCGTTGACCCGAGCGCGCGACGCACTCAACACCAACCGCCGCGAACTGCCGATGGTCAAGATCGACAAGGACTACTGGTTCGACGGACCCGAGGGCAAGGCCAGTCTGCTCGACTTGTTCGAGGGACGCCGGCAGCTCATCGTCGGACACTTCATGTTCGACCCGGGCTGGGACGATGGTTGCCCGAGTTGCACCGCGGGCGCCGACGAGATGTCCAAGGGGCTCCTCGACCACTTACACACGCGCGACACGACGTTCGCCTATGTCTCGCGCGCGCCGCTCGACAAGATCGAGTCGTACAAGCAGCGCAAAGGATGGACGTTCCCGTGGTATTCCTCCTACGGCAGCGACTTCAACTACGACTTCCACGTCACGCTCGACGACTCGGTCACTCCGGTCGAATACAACTTCCGCACCCGAGCCGAACTCCAACTCGCCGGCACGCCCATCGACGGCGAACAGCCCATGGAGATGCCGGGTCGCAGTAGTTTTCTCCGCGTCGACGACGACGTGTTCCACACCTTTTCGATCTATGCGCGCGGGCTAGAAACGATCGGTGGCTCGTACTACGTGCTCGACGAGACGGTGCTCGGCCGCCAGGAAGAGTGGGAGGAACCCAGAGGTCGCGCGGCCGAAGCGCGTGGCGCGATCCCCAACTTCGCGAACTGACCCCGTGCCCGTCAGTGCGATGAGCATGATGGTGGCCAGTAGGCTCCCGTGGTGAACAAACCTGGCTCGATTCTCGGTAACCGCGTACTCCGTTCCGAAGATCCAGCATTGCTGCGGGGCACGCGCCGTTACGTCGCCGATCTCGATCTACCGGGCAAGCTCCACGCCGCATTCGCACGTTCGCCGGTTGCCCACGGGGTGCTCGTCGAGGTGCACGTGGCAGATGCCCTGGAGATGCCGGGCGTCGTCGCCGTGTGGACCGCCAACGAGCTCGGCGTCGCACCGCATCACGGCTTCGTCAAGGTGCACGACGACTTCGCCCGCCCTCCGTTGGCCGCCGACCGCGTCCG
>JBDTLT010000445.1:0-3082 GCA_039934635.1 Acidimicrobiales bacterium | reverse complement strand
AGATGTTGTTGTCGACCTCGAAGTCCTGCCCGTCGAGCGAAAAGATTCCGTGCGTAACGACGAGATCGAGTTGTACTGGCATGGTGGTTACAGCACCACGACCGAGCGCAGTACCTCGCCGCGCTCCATGCGGTGGAATGCTTCTTCGACTTGATCGAGCGAGATCTCTTCGGACACAAAGCGATCGAGGTCGAGCCGGCCCTGCAGATGGAGGTCGATCAACATCGGGAAGTCGCGCGTGGGCAGGCAGTCGCCGTACCACGACGACTTCAACGATCCGCCCCTCCCGAACACTTCGATGAGCGGCAGCTCGATCTTCATCGCCGGATTGGGCACGCCCACCAACACGACGGTGCCGGCGAGATCGCGGGCGAAGAATGCCTGCTCGTAGGTTTGGGGCAGACCGATGGCCTCGATACACACGTCGGCACCGTTGCCCTCCGTCAGCTCGCGGACTCGGGCGACCGGATCTTCACGGGTGGAGTTGATGGTGTGCGTCGCGCCAAAGTCCTTTGCCCACGCCAACTTCTTGTCATCGATATCGATGGCGATGATCGTGCGGGCACCGGCGAGGCGCGCCCCCGCGATGGCGGCATTGCCCACACCACCGCAGCCGAATACGGCCACCGAATCACCGCGCGAAATGGCCGCCGTGTTCATGGCGGCGCCGAGGCCCGCCATCACTCCACAGCCGATGAGGCCGGCGGCCGCCGGGCTGGCGGCCGGATTGACCTTGGTGCATTGACCTGCCGCGACCAAGGTCTTTTCGGCGAACGCGCCGATGCCGAGCGCGGGCGACAGTGCCCGACCGTCGAGGGTCATCTTCTGTGTCGCATTGAATGTCGAGAAGCAATACCACGGGCGGCCCCGCAGGCACGACCGGCAGTTGCCACACACGGCGCGCCAGTTGAGCACCACGAAATCGCCCGCCACGACGTTGGTGACGCCGGGCCCGACGGACTCGACGATGCCCGATGCCTCGTGGCCGAGCAGGAACGGGAAGTCGTCGTTGATGGCGCCTTCGCGGTAGTGGAGGTCGGTATGGCACACCCCACAGGCCAGCACGCGAACGAGTGCCTCGCCCGGACCAGGGTCGGGCACCACGATGGTTTCGATCGAAACCGGCTTGCCCTTTTCTTTCGCGACGACGGCGCGAACCTCGTGTGCCACGGACCTACCCTCCACGCTCTGGGAGCCCGGACTTTAGCTGCCCGCGGTGGCGGGGGCCGCTCGAACCCCGCTCACACGTCGAGGTAGCGCGACACCCCGAAGAGCGAACCCACGACGCCGATCACGCAACCGAGCACGATCAGCCAGATACTCGTGGTCCACAGCTGACCGCTGTCGACGCGGAAGTCCTTGAGTATCTCGAGGCGTTGTATTCGGGGAAACACTTGCCCGTTGAAAACGCTCGTCGCGATGACCGCGACAATGGCGCCCGAGACGCCTTGGATCAGACCCTCGAGCATGAACGGGACGCGTATGAACCAATTGGTGGCGCCGACGAGCTTCATCACCTCGATCTCACGTCTTCGCGCGGTCATGGCGGTGAAGATGGTGTTGAGGATCAACAACAGCGACACGGCGAACAGCACGATCGAGGTGACCCACAAACCGATCTTGATATAGCGCGTCAAACTCTCGACGTCTTTGATGACGTCGGTGGCCTTGCGCACCTGTTTGACGCCCGGCTGATTTTCGAACTGCGCGGCGAGCGCGGTGACCGCGTCCGCGTCAGGATTTTGCGGCACCACCCGGTAGGACGGCGGCAAGATATCGGGAGTCACGGAGTTGACGAGGTCGGGCTTGTCCTTGAAAAGCTCACGGAATTCGTCGAACGCCATCTGCTTGTCGAAGTACTTCCACTTCTTCACTTCGGGGCTCGTGTTGACCGCGTTTTGGATGAGATCGATCTGGTCTTGACTCGCGTCGGGGTTCATGAAGATGATGAACTCGATGCCGCCGCGCCATTGTTGGGTGAATCGGTCGGCGCCGCCGCCGAGCAAGAGGGACACACCGAACAACGCGAGTGAGACCGCGACGGTGAGTACGGCCGGGATGGTGAGCGCCACGTTGCGGCGCAGGTTGTTGCCCGTCTCGCGGACCAGATACTCGACGCGCAGCGCCATCAGCAAGCCTCACTCATAGACGCCTCGATGTTGATCGCGCACGATGACACCGCGGTTGAGCTCGATGACCCGGCGGCGCATCGTGTCGACGATGCCTCGGTCGTGCGTCGCCATGACAACAGTGGTGCCCGTGCGGTTGATGCGATCGAGCAGACGCATGATGCCGACCGAAGTCTCGGGATCGAGGTTGCCCGTCGGTTCGTCGGCGAGGAGGATCAGCGGACGGTTGACGAAGGCTCGCGCGATCGACACCCGCTGCTGCTCGCCGCCCGACAACTCGTCGGGGAACTTGAGCATCTTGTCGCCGAGGCCGACGAGTTCGAGGATCGCCGGCACCTGCTTGACGACGACGTGGCGCGGTCTGCCGATGACCTCGAGGGCGAACCCGACGTTTTCGGCGACGGTCTTCTTGTTCAACAGCTTGAAGTCTTGGAAGACGCACCCGATGTTGCGGCGGAGATACGGCACCTTCCACGAGGACAGCGAACCGATGTCTTTGCCGGCGACGAAGATCTGCCCTTCGGTGGGTACCTCTTCCCGGTTGAGCAGTCGCATGAAGGTCGACTTGCCCGAGCCCGACTGGCCGACGAGGAAGACGAACTCACCTTTTTGGATATCGACGCTGGCGCCGCGCAACGCGACGACATCGCCCTTGTAGGTCTTGGTGACGTTTTCGAGCTTGATCATGATTCGGGGGGACGCCGGCAGGCCACAAGCCTTCGCAACACGACCGACACAGAACGTATCAGCGTCCCGCGGGGTTTCCGTGGCACTGGCTCACTCACTCTGGGTGAGCTTGGCCCGTTGATCCCGCAGGTAGGCCTCCATGAACTCGTCGATCTCGCCGTCGAGGACCGAGTCGACGTCGCCCACCTTCACGCCGGTACGCAGATCGTTCACCATCTGGTAGGGCTGCAACACGTAGCTGCGGATCTGGCTGCCGAAGTTGACGT
>JBDTLT010000444.1:0-3105 GCA_039934635.1 Acidimicrobiales bacterium | reverse complement strand
GGATCGGGCGCGTGATGCCCGCCGAAGCGCAACCACTTGTCGCCCGGGATCGGATGCTCGGTGATGTACAGCGCGTCGTATCCGGCCTTTTCGGCGGCCTGCGCCAGGCCCGCGACCGCCTCGCCGGTGAGGAACGCGTTGTCCTCGCCGCGATGCATCAATGGGACGCCAAGTGCAAACTTCATACGTCATCCTTCGGGGTCGAGCTCGGGCGCGACTGCGCCACGCGTTCTAGCGCATCTGCGCGATGACGCGCGCACCGAAGTCGCCCACGGCGTCGATGGCGGCCGCGTGGCTCGGTACGACGAGGCTGACCACGATCCAATTCACCCCGAACGGCGCAACCGCCTCGACGCCGCGCCCGAATGCCTCTGCGTCGAAACTCGCCGTGCCGGGCACACCCCCTTCGAGCGCCACGTACGCGATGTCGAGCGGATCGGTGCGCTCGGCCCGTGCCCGATGCTCGTGCAGGTACGCCAGCAGCGAGCGCAGGTCGTCGAGGGTCTCGAGGTGCGCCGAGCGGCGACGATTGCCCATGGAGCGCGGGTTGGGCAGCGGCATCCAACCCTGTGCCTTCTCGGCTACCCGGCGCAACGTGAGCTTGGAGTTACCGCCGATCCAGATGGGCAGCGGGTCTTGTACGGGCGTCGGCACGCTGGTGTTGCCGGCCGCGGTGAATCGCGGCGACGAGTACTTCACGCTGTTGCCCGACCACGCGCGGCGCAACACATCGAGGGCTTCGTCGAAGCGGTCGTTGCGGTCCGCGAGGGGCACGCCGAGCGCGTCGTATTCGCCCTCGAGGTATCCCGTACCGGTGCCGAGGATGAGCCGGCCGTTGGACACCCGGTCGAGGGTCGCGGCGGTCTTCGCCAGCATGAAAGGATTGCGGTACGGCACGACGGTGAGGTTGGTCAACAGCTTGAGCTTGGTGGTCACCGCGGCAGCGAACGCGAGAGCCACGAACGGATCGGGCGCGTCGTGTCCGCCCGACGCCAGCCACTCGTCCGACGGAGCGGGGTGTTCGGTCCAGAACAGCGCGCCGAAATCGGCTGCCTCGGCCGCGCGGGCGAAGTCGGTGACGAACTCGCTCGTGAGGAACTGGGGGTCGAAGGGATGACGCTGATGGACGCTTACCGCGAACTGCATAGTTCTCCGCTCTCAAGGCCGCTCGGGCCCTTTCCTGATTCGGCTGGTGCTGGGGCGAAGACTACGCGAACAGGTAGTGATCGAGTTCAGTGTGCATCGCCGTGAGACGGCACTCGAAATCGGCGAAGCTCACCTCGGTGATGCCCGCCGAGAGCAACCCGGCGTGCACCCGCGCGATGCCGTCGAGGTCTTGGTCGAGCACCTCGCTGATGCGGCTGCCCTCGGGATAGTCGACGTGATCGAGTGGACCCTTGGCGTGGCCCGCACCGAACCCATTGCCGGTGCTATCGGTGGTCAACGGCAACCGGTGAAAGAGATAGAAGTCGAACGAGCTCTTACCCGGCACCACACCGGGTCGCGCCCGAAACAACGTGTGCATCTCGCTGTGCGTGTTGAAGATCAAATTGGGGAACGCGAGCACGTGGAAGTCGTCGATGACTTGATCGTCGCGTAGGTCGGAGATGTCGACGTCGCCGTCGATGCAACGCTGTCGTACTCGCGACACGGCATAGTCGCGCGCGCTGCGGTTGGCGAGCTCGATCGCGCCGTCGCCCCGCTCGCCGAACATCGACCCGTAATTCTTGTGCAACGCCTCGGCGACTGCTTCGTCGCTCAATCCGCCGAGGCGGGGGCTGGCCACCCCGAGCGGGATCTGCATCATCGAGTGGCCGCGCTCGAACACCTGATACGTGGTGTGCACATCATCCATCATCGACAGCAACTGCGGGTGCAGACCTTGCAGGTGGTACACCTCGTTGAACGCGTCGACCGTCACCTTCCAGTTACCCTGCATCGCGAGGGTGCAGCGGAACGTGCACACCCGCTCACCGAGGGCGAACGGCGCAAGCTCACGCGGGAGCGGGTCGAGGAACTCGTCGAGCGGTTCACCGTCGGGCGCGGGGTTCACGAAGACCATCTGTTCCCAGGCCGCGACGCGCACAGGGCGCAGGCCGTAGCGGTCGCGCTCGATGAGGCCGAAGCCGCGCTGCGACGTGATCTCTCTGAGCGCGCCGTCGAGATCGTAACGCCACCCGTGATACCCACAGCGCAGGTGGCCGTCGGCCGCCTGACCGACGCCTTCACACAGCTTGAACCCACGATGCGCGCACACGTTGTGAAAGGCGCGCAGTTCGCCATCGAGATCACGCAAGACGATGATCGATTGATCGGCCATGCGGTATTCGACCCAGTCACCCGGAGCGGCGACATCGGTGGTGAGACAGGCCATCTGCCAAACCCGCGGCCACAGCAACCGACGCTCGAGAGCGGCGTATTCGGCGTCGACGTAGCGCGCCTTGGGCACGGTGACCGGCCCGTCGTCGCGGCGGCGAACGCCATAGCGATCCGCGAGATCGCCGCGTGCTTCGAGCATCACCATGTTGTCCCCTTGTTTCTCTAGCGGGCGCCGCGCAGCACCGACCCTGGGCGCGCGCCGGTATCGACACCATTGCGCCGGATGACCTCACCGCTCACGATGGTGGCGACGTAGCCACTGGCTTCTTGCAACAACCGCCGCCCACCCGCGGGAAGGTCGTGCGCTACGCGGGGCGAGTGCAACGTCATGTTGGCGAGATCGATGACATTGACGTCGGCCTTCTTGCCCGCGATCAACTGACCCCGGTCGCCGAGTCCGTAGAGGCGCGCCGTGTCGGCGGTCTGCTTTTTGACGACCCACTCGAGTGAGAGCTTGTCGCCGCGCGTGCGATCGCGCACCCAATGCGTCAGCAGGAACGTGGGAATCGACGCGTCACAGATCATGCCGCAGTGCGCTCCGCCGTCACCGAGGCCGGCCACGCCCGCGGGATGCGTGAACATCTCTCGAACTGCGTCGAGGTTGGCGTCGAAGTAGTTGAAGATCGGCAGCATCAACAAGGCATGGCCGTCTTGTTCCAACAACAAGTCGTAGAGCAACTCGAGCGGATCGATGTTGCGGGCTTTGGCGATGGCGAGCACCGACTG
>JBDTLT010000443.1:0-3115 GCA_039934635.1 Acidimicrobiales bacterium | reverse complement strand
TCCCGAGCAGGCGTCGGTCGAACGTGGTGCCCGGGTCCTGCGCATCGACCGTGACGACGACCGGGCCGGATGGCACCGCACCCGAGTCGCCGCTCTGGCACCCCGCGGTCGTCACCGCCGCAACGACGAGGGCGCCCACCAGACGCAGGCGTCCTCGCACCTCGTCATGCTAGATGCCGCACGTCTCCGTCGGCCTGCGCGGGGCCCTCGGCGCACTTCGGAATGATTCTCGGTTTTGCTCGCAATCTGTGGTTCGAACCCTCATACTTGGGCGGCATGGTGCATCCAGCAAGTACGCGGTCCGGTTCGCGCGACAACTTCGTGGATCTGGACGTTCCGCTGTGGGCCTGGTTCGCGCTGCTCGGCGTCATTGCGCTGATGTTGGCCGTCGACCTCTTCCGCCATCGCGACGACCACGAGCCGTCGCCGAAGGAGGCGCTCAAGGAGAGCCTGATCTGGGTGGGCTTCGGTCTGGCGTTCGCAGGTGTGATCGCGGTCGCGTTCGGCAGCAAGGCGTTCACCGAGTACCTGTCCGGCTACGTCATCGAGAAGTCGCTCAGCGTCGACAACGTGTTCGTCTGGGCAATGCTGTTCGCGACCTTTGCGATCCCGCTGAAGTACCAGCATCGCGTGCTGTTCTGGGGCATCTTCGGGGCGTTGGCCCTTCGTGCCGTGTTCATCTTCGCCGGTACGGCCCTCATCGCGAAGTTCTGGTGGGTCCTGCTCGTGTTCGGTGCGTTGTTGATCGTCACCGGGTTGAAGATCCTCCGCCACCGCAACGACGAAGGCCATGGGCCATCCACGCGCGGTGTCGGGCTGCTCAAGAAGTTCATGCCGGTGACGAACGAGTTCGACGGTCACAAGTTCATCACCCGCCTCAACGGCAAGCGCGCGGCGACGCCGCTGCTCGCCGCACTCGTCGTGGTCGAGATCACCGACATCATCTTTGCGGTCGACTCGGTGCCGGCGATCCTCGCCGTCTCGAACGAGAACTACCTCGTGTTCGCCAGCAACGCCTTTGCGATCATGGGTCTGCGGGCGATGTACTTCCTCCTCGCCAACGCCAAGGAGAAGTTCCACCTCCTCAGCCACGCGCTGGGGATCATCCTCATCTACGTGGGTGTGAAGATGACGATCTCGCACTGGTTCCATATTCCGACGCTCGTTTCGCTGGCCGTCATCGTCGTGCTCCTGGCGCTCGCGGTGTGGCTCAGCCTGAAGTTCCCGAAGGCATTGACGCCGGCGGCGCCTGCGCCCACCTCGCCCACCTTGCCCACCTCGGAGCCGACCGGTCGCTGATCAGGCGATGCGACCGACAATTCGAAGACGGCCTGCGCGGGTAGCGTTCGAGGTCGGGATCAGCGCGAGTGGTGAGCCCCTCGGGAGGACGCATCATGGCGGAGCAGTCGTTGGCCGATCGCCGAGCAGTGGCGGTCGCGTCCACCTACGGGCAGGTTTCCATCGTCGCACTTGCCTGTTCTGGGTGAGCTGAGATCAGGATGTCTGGGATGTGTCCACCTCCGGTCGAGCCGTCCGCCAGCCTCTCCCATGCGACCGACCTGCCGGTCCCGCGGATATCGGTGCTCCTCCCCACCCGCGATCGTCCGATCGATCTCGTCCGCTGCACCGAGAGCATCCTGGCGTGCGACCACGGCTCGTTCGAGCTGATCGTGATCGATCAGAGTCTTGAGCCGGCGCGCATGACGCCTGACCCGCGACTGCGGTTGGTCGCGTCGGCGACGCGTGGGAAGTCGGCTGCCCTGAACGAAGCGATCTCGGTCGCGCGAGCGGATCTCCTCGTCTTCATCGACGATGACTGCACGGTCACACCGAACTGGTTGACCGACATCGAGGACGTGTTCGCCCGGAGCCCGGGCATCTCGATGATGTTCGGCAATCTGCAACCGATCGACCACGACCCGAGCGCGGTGTTCATCCCGGCCGCGGAGATGTCGAAGTTCGAGATCGTGGCGGGACGGGGCAGGGCATCGTTGCGGGGAGGGGCAGGTGCGAGCCTGGCGACTCGGCGCTCGCTGTTCGACCACCTCATCGGATTCGATGAGCTCATCGGGCCTGGCAGCCGGTTCTCCGCGTGCGAGGAGTACGACCTCTACTACCGGGCGCTCGCTGGCGGGTTCTCGGTTGCCCGTGTTCCCTCCATCGTCGTGCGCCACTGGGGAGCCCGGTCGTACGCCGACGGCAGCGGCCGCGCGTTGCTGTGTGCCTATGCGTATGGTGAAGGGATCGTGATCGGCAAGCATCTCCATCTCCGGGACCCGGGCATGCTCATCACCGCGTTGCGAATCACCGTCGAGGATCTCACCGAGATCGGAGGCAACCTGCTGCGCGGTCGACTCTCCGGCTCGGGCCTGACGAGAGTGGCCTTCAAGTGGCGCGGGGTCGTCCGCGCGCTCGTGACCCCCGTCGATCGGCGGCGCAGGATGTTCGCGGCATGAGCGAGCCGCAGGTGACGGTCGTCGTCCCCTCCTACAACTACGAGCGATACCTCCGTCAGGCGGTGGAGAGTGCTGCCACCCAGACAGATGTCGACGTCGAGGTGGTCGTCGTCGACAACGCATCCACAGACGGGTCGCTCGAGTTGGCGAGGCAACTGGCGGCGCAGTACGCGTGTGTGCGCGTGGTTTCCTTCGCGGACAACCTCGGCATCGTCAGCTCGTTCAATCGCTGCCTGGCCCTGCCGCGTGGCCGGTCCACGGTGGTGCTGTGCGCCGATGACCGACTGACGCCCGGCTCGCTGCGCAGGTCGGTGAGCTTCTTGGACGACCACCCCGGCGTGGGGATGGTGTACGGCCCCGTCGTGCAGTTCGGCGACAGCGATTCGGTCGCGCCGTCGCGGCTGTCTCGAGCTGCCGGCGAACCGGTCGTCTACGCAGGATCCGACTGGGTGACGAGCCGGTGCCGGACGGGCAGGAATGCGCTTCGCGCGCCCGAGGCGATGTTCCGGACGGCCGCGCAGGTTGCGGTCGGGACATATGACGAGAATTGCCCGTATACGTTCGACCTCAACATGTGGTTGAGGATCGCTGCGAACAGCGACATCGGCTACCTGCCCGGCACTCCCCAGGCGCTCTACCGCGTCCACGCCAACAACTTC
>JBDTLT010000442.1:0-3115 GCA_039934635.1 Acidimicrobiales bacterium | reverse complement strand
CATGAACTTGAACTCGCTGAGTTGCATGCCGCGATCGTAAGGACGGGCAGTGACAGTCAACGTGCGCTCGCTCGCTTCGCACCCCCAGCAGCCCGCAGGGCGTTGCCGTTTTGTAGTCCCTTCTCATTCTCCGGTGACGAAATGGAAGGGGGCACGAGGTTCGAGGATGGCGGCAAGGGGTCGTACCGGCAAGGGGTCGTACCGGCAAGGGGTCGTACCGGCAAAGGGGTCGCCCCCGAAGGGATCGCCGCGCCGGAACGAAGCGCCCCGAAGGGGATCGCGGCGCCGGAACGAAGCGCCTTTCATTTCGTCACCGGAGAATGAGAAGGGGGTTGGATTTGGTGACCGCCCCAGAGCCGACCCGCCGGCCGGCCGGTGCGCAAATCGGGCGAATGAGCGGGTGACGCTTACGCGAACTCGGTGTCGGCGCGCAGCCGCGTGAGTTTGAGCGACTTGATGCGCCAATGGCCATCGCTACAACGTTGATACGTCTCGTGATAATGCCCGTATCCGTGCATGTGCTTGATCGGCGAACCTTCGGGCCACCAGAGCTTGTCCTCCATGGCCCAAATCGCGTTCGCGGAATCGGGGCCGGTGAGCTCGACCTCGTTCATGTGGCCGTGGTGCACGGTGGAGAGCCCCTCGACCGCCTGCCCGACATACGCCGCGATGTTCTGGTTGCCCCGTGCGATGCCGAGCTCAGGATCCATTCCGAGTCGCACCATTTCTTCGGATGTGTCGAGCACGGCATCTTCGGTGAAGAGGTCGCCGAATCGCTCCCACTGCTTGGTATCGAGAAAACGGAAGTAGCGCGACTTCACCCTCGTGATGGCGTCGACATCGGCCGACGACGAGTCGCCGGTGGCGGGCCGCGAGTTGGGGACCGTGCCGTCGAAGATCGTGTGCTCGACGGTCATGAATACCGAAGACCCGGCGAAATCGATGAACTTCGACTCGTCCTCGAACAGCGTCTTACCGGCCTCGGCCGACGCCGCCCGAACCGAATCGGCGGCCCCTTGACGCGAGGTGTCGAACCAAACCTCGGTCACGCCTTCGTACGCGGGCCCAGATCCGCGCGAGGCCTGCAGCCGGTCGGACGGTTCGCCGAACAGCGTGTGGCTCTGCACATAGCGCAACATGCCGGGGAACCGTCCGCTCTCGAAGAACGAACGCACGAGCGGCCCGTGACGTTCGAGCCAGTAGGTCTGGAACTCTTCTTCGGACAGCTCCGGCTGTTTGCGCACACAGAAAACGAGTTTGGTGATGGTCACGATGGCTCCCCCTCGATCGCGAAAAGACTGGCCGACCATACGAACGGCGAGTTCGCCAGGTTGACCTCGACGTCGACTTGGACCGCGCAACCGGGACATGAAAATCGGCGGACCACGAACCGTGCCGCGCCCGCCATGGTGTCGATGACCGGCCAGCGATAGCCCACCGAACGCTCGTCGAGCACGAGGTGTTCCTTGGCGTTGTCGCTTGCCGGTCCGATGTCGTAGCCGCAACACCGGCAGTGCACGCGACCGGCGCGAACGGCGAGCGTCGACGACAACCGCCGTGCGCCCTCGAGCGCGGGAGCGGTAGCGGGCATGTGCCGCCGAGACGAACGCGCGGCATGCGAACCCGCGGCGTCGACCGTGCCGTCACCGTCGACGACGACCCCATAGTCGCGCAACGCACCGTCGACCGAGACCAAACCCTCGGCCACGTCGTGCTGCACACGCTCGAAGGTGCGCGAGAGCGGATCACCGAACCCGCCGCCGCCCGCGCCATAGTTCGCGAACGCATCGCCCGCGCCCAACCCCGTCACCTTCTTCGGGGGCAGCCATTCGACAGTGCCGCCGAACTCCTCGATGGTGCGGTCGACGTCGGCACCGGGCAACCCGTTGCGCACGACCGCGAACGCGTTCTGCATGCCGGGTTCTCCACCGGCGACGCCCGCCGAGGTGGGGGGCTGCACCCCATGGGCGAACGCGGTCGACACGAACTCGGCCCCCGCGTGGTGCAAGACATAGAGGTTGTCCGCGCCGACGCCGCCGCGAAACAAACCGGGCCCACCCGAATCGGGTCGTTCACGCCGCCACACGTAGCGCAGCGGAAAATGCAGTTCGCTCACTTCGACGTTGACGGCAGAACCCGATGGTGACGAGATGAATCCGCCGCAATCGGGACCATCGCCCCACGTACGGGCGCCCATGCCCGACGCCACGCCGTCGAGGATCATCGTGCCGAACGGACGGCCGTCCTCGTGCGTGCCCGCGATGCACGACGTCGCCGAACCCGATGTGCACGACGCGAGGATCTGCGCGCCGTGCGCAGGATCGTCCGACGCGTCGAGCAATCGCGACACGCAGATGTTGACCGCCGTGCGCACTTCTTGACCCGCGGAGGTCACGCCCATCGACATGCCCGCGGGCATGGTGCAGTGCACGACCGAACCGGGCCGGCTCTTGATCGACATCACTCGCCAGAACGCGGCGGGCACCCACGGCAGGTCGTAGCCGAGCACGGTCATCACCGCGGTCATCGCATAGCCGGACAGCGTCGGCTCGGCGGTGTTGATCAGCGCCGGTGCTTGATCGGACGATTCGGTGAAGTCGAACTCGAGCGAGTCGCCGCGCTTGGTCATCGTGCAGCGCACCGCATAGACGCGATCTTCGACCCCGTCGTGCTCGCAGAAACCGACGTGGCGCCACACGCCGTCGGGCAGCGACCGCAACCGGGAACGCAACCGCGCCTCGGTCGCCTCGATGAGCCGGTGGAAGGACGCGACGACGGTGTCGGTGCCGTACTTCGCGCAGAGGTCGAGGATGCGCTCGCTCTGCACGCGGTTGGCGGCAATCTGGCCGAGCAGATCGAGCCGGTTGAGTTCGGGCGTACGCGACCGCGTCAGGTACTCGCGCTCGATGTCCTTGCGGATCACGCCGCGCTCGACGATCTTCACCGGTGAGATCGGCAGCGCCTCTTCGTAGATGTTGCGCGCGCCGACGGTGATCGATCCGGGCACCGGCCCGCCGACATCGGCTTGATGCACGCACGAACCGCACCACGCGATCAGCCGGTCACCGTCGAAGATCGGTGCCACGACCACGACGTCAGCTTGATGCGGCGCGCC
>JBDTLT010000441.1:0-3136 GCA_039934635.1 Acidimicrobiales bacterium | reverse complement strand
GCGGGTAGGCGCATGATCGGCTCCCAACCCGGGATCAACCAGAGCGCGCAGAACGTTTCGAAGCTCATGTTCATCTGCGCATGGACGGGCATCGTCAACGCCATGACGCGACCGCCGACCTCGCGCGCGCGTTGCGACGGCGAAAGTTGATGGAACGCAAGCGCCTCGTCGTGCGCAGAGACGATGAGCACGTTCCAGTTGAGGGGACGGTCCGCGGTCGCGCTCATGGTCGCGAGGAGCTCTATCTCGTCGGGCTGGAATCGGCGGGTGCACCCTTCGGTGATCGCCTCGAGGGTCGTTCCTTCGAACTCGCCGACGACACGACACAACGCGAGGACTTCGTCGACCGACGCGAGGCGGCTCGCGACCGGATTGCCGTCGCCATCGGAATGCGAAGATGAGCGTGAAGTCGACAGGCCGAGACCGCCGGCCGCGAGCGAGTCGCGCAGCAACGCGGCCATCTTCGAGATCTCGTCGTCGGTTGCTTCCCGCTGCACGGCGTCGTCGCCCATGACATAGCGCCGCAGCGCGCAATGACCGACGAGAAAGCCGGCGTTCACACCGATGCGCCCTTCGAGCCCGTCGAGATATTCACCGAAGCTCTCCCATTGCCACGAACTGCCCGCTTCGAGGGCGGCCAACGGCATTCCTTCCACCCGCGCCATCATGCGCCGCGTGTAGTCGGCGTCGTTTGGCCTGAGGGGTGCGAGGGTGAAACCGCAGTTGCCGCCGATGACCGACGTGACACCGTGAGCGGCCGACGGCGACGCGGTCGGGTCCCAGAGCAGCTGCGCGTCGTAGTGCGTGTGCGGGTCGACGAATCCGGGCGCGACGATCAAGCCGGTGGCGTCGATCGTCTCACGCGCTGGTTCCGCAGTGCCGGGCTCGCCGACCGCGACGATCTTGCCGTCGCGGATCGAGACGTCGCCGAGCCGGCGCGGACTGCCGGTGCCGTCCACGATCGAGCCGCCGGTGATCACGCGATCGAGCATCGAATCTCCTTAGCTGCATCCGAAAGTACGGTGGCCAGTGCAGGAAGGCTCACCTTTTGTGAGGCGGTGCGGGGCACTTCGTCTCTTGCCATAACCACGATCAGGTCGGGCACCTTGTAGACGGAAATGCGCGATTTGGCCCACTGCCGCAGCGCATCACCATTGAGCGTGGCGCCCGGCCGAGCGATGACCGCGGCGCCGATCAACTCGCCCCGCAACTCGTCCGGTATGCCGACCACGAACGCCTGCTCGACACCGTCGGCACTCAACAACAGATCTTCGATTTCGTTCGGCGCAACGTTCGCGCCGCCGCGCTTGATCATGTTCCCCTTGCGTCCAGCAAATCGGATGCGCGGACCGGAGCGCACTCCGAGGTCACCGGTGCGATAGAAGCCATCGGCGTCAAAGGACTCTGTTCGATCACGCTTGTACAAACCCGAGGTGAGCGTCGGCCCTCGCACCAAAATCTCACCTTGTTGTCCCTCGGCGACAAGGGCCCCGGACTCGTCGACCAACTTGATCTCGTAACCGGGCTCGACATCGTCGATAGGGATGTAGACCGCCATCGTCGATGGCTCACCATCGGGAAGCCCCCATCCGTAGGGCCCGAACGTCTCGGTCATACCGAGCGCGGCAAAGAAGCCGCGCGGTGGGGCAGGAATAGGCCCGGACATCAGTGCCGGCGGAGCCCAGCGGATCGAAGACACGTCGCAATCCGCGAGCGCAGGGTGTTCCGCGAGGGCAGCGGCGTGTTGCGGGTACGCCTGGATACGAGTCAAGCGCTCGCGGCCGATCAATTCCAGCACGGCACCGGCATCGAACCGTTCGAGACAAAAGACCGTGCCCCCGTGAGCCAGCGTGGGAAGCAGGCTGTTGATGAGACCTCCCACCCAGAACAACGGCAGTGGCGAGTAGGTGCGCTCCCCCTCGACGAAGCTCATGCCGCGAGCAACGTGAGCGGTCTTGACGAACACGGTGCGATGCGAATGCACAACGCCTTTCGGCTCGGACGTGCTACCCGACGTATAGATCATCATCGCCGCGTCGTCCGGCTGCACTTCGCGCTCGGCGGCACGGAGTAGATCGTCGTCGACCGCCGCGCCGGTCGACGCCTGTGCCTCGATCCACCGCATGTCCACCGCCCACTGCGGTGCCTCTGCATCGGATGACGCGAGCCAGCGCAAGAACGGCGCTTCGGCCAAGCGAAGATGGGGCGACTGCTGTTCGCACAATTGCGGCAGTGCCGACTCGAACCGATCGACCGTGTCCGAACCCGCGATCGTACGATCGAAGATGACGCCGACCACATCAGGGTGACGGATCGCGCGCACCAACTCGTCGCCCTTCGAAAAGGTGCTCATCGTGACGGCGATGGCGCCGATGCGGCCAACCGCGGCCCACGCCCGGAGCCAGTTGGGGCCGTCGGCCATGAAGAGCCCGACGCGGTCGCCCTTGCCGACCCCGATCGCGAGTAGGCCGCGCGCCAACCCTTGCGACTCGGCGTCGAGCGCTCGGTAGCTGAGCCGCGTCGACCCGAGCACGATCGCTTCGTGGTCACCGTGGCGATCGGCCGACGCCCGCACAAAATCTGCGATCGTCGCAGCCTCACGCCCCGCATCGTGCGGCATCGGAATCACCCACCAATTGCTAATGTGGAAAGATTCCATGTTAGTAGATCCGGGGGTTCGCGATGGAAGTTAAACGGGCAACGGGCAAGGATCTGGGCGACCACGATCACTTCTCCGGCAAGATGGCGTCGGTGCCGATGGCGAGTGTCGCGATGGAAGGCGCAGGCCCGCACGCAGCCGACTTCGTCGTCGTGTCCGTCGACGCCGGATCCGTCAGCGACTATCACCTGCACCCCGGCGGCCAGGTGCTGTACGTCATCGAAGGCCAGATGGTGGCGACCGATCGCGCCGGGCACGAGCACACGTTGGACCGCGGCGACGTGGCCGTCACCGCGCCGGGAGAGATCCACATGCACGGGGCCGCGCCCGACACCAGTGTCAAGTTGTTGGCCGTCTCGTGGGGCGGGACCGTGTGGACGCAGGATTGACGCCGCCGCGGATCTCGGTCACGCGCCAGGACGCAGAATTGGCCGTGCAGTGGCGCGGAAGCGGCGCGTGGCTCGACGACGTGGTCGG
>JBDTLT010000440.1:0-3142 GCA_039934635.1 Acidimicrobiales bacterium | reverse complement strand
CAGCCGGCTCGCGAGCGCGACACCGGCAGAGCCGCCCCCCACGATGATGTCGTCGAATTCGCCCATCTGGACCCCCGGTATCGGCGCACCTTCAACCTCGCGCGGGCGAGATCGTAAACGATGCGGCGTTGAGCGATACTTTCCTGTGGCAAAGAACGACATGCCAGACGCGCTCGATCTGCGAGTCGAGGTCGGCTCCTACGGACACCTTGCCGCGACGTGGTTCGCGCCCGCGCACGCGAGCGCAGCGCGACCAGTGCTCGTCTGCATTCCCGGTGGTTCTTACACGCGCCGATACTTCGACCTCGAGGTTCCCGGGCACGAGCGCTACAGCTTCGCTCGCCATGCAACCGCCGCCGGCTTCCCGGTCGTGTCGTTCGATGTGCTCGGCACCGGTGAGAGTTCGCGTCCCGATGGCAGCTTCGACATGAGCGACCAGGCCGCTGCCCTCGCCCTCGCCCTCGAGCGACTGACCGAGGACATCGGCCGGGGCGGGTCCTTCGTCGCCGTGGGCCACTCGATGGGCGGCTACGTCGCAATGCTCCAACAGGCAGCCGCACAAAGCTACGCCGCGCTGGCGATCCTCGGCACGACAAACCAATACGTCGCTCCGCTGGCGCTGCCCGAGGAGGTGATCACCGCCGCCGCCACGCCCGAAGGACGCGCCGCGCTCTCGGCGCAGATCGCCGCCGGCATCACGGACCCGTACATCAGCGACGCGCGACCCGCACTGTTGTCCTGGTTCCACCTCGACGACGTGCCTCGAGCAGTGATCGATGCCGACAACGCCACGACCGAGACGGTCGTTCCGCGAGGGTGCGCGGCGACATCGAGCGTCCCCGGGATCACTGCTGACGCCGCGTCGACCGTGGCCGTGCCAGTGTTGCTGGCGTACGGCGATGTCGATGTTTCCCCCGCCCCGCACCTCGAACCGAGCTTCTTCACCAACAGCCGTGACGTGAGCCTGTACCTACTCGCCGGCAGCGCTCATTGCCACAACATGGCCAACACTCGCACGCGCCTGTGGGATCGGGTGCTCGCTTGGTGTGAGACGGTCCTGGTGCCAGGCGGTGACGGCCGAGACGGCTAGAACGGCGTTGCCTTGATTGCCGCGAGTCGATCCATCGCCGGGCCAAATGTCGTCTCGAGCCATGCGATCGGGTCGGTGCTGACCGCACCCGTGACGAGAGTGGACACACCCACCGCGGCGAGCGTCTCTGCTCCCCGCACGACATCGTCGATACTGGGATTCGGCGGCAGATCGCGGTACATCGCCGTGACCTCGATCTCGTTGGGATCGCGGCCGATCGCGTCGCAGTGGCGGCGCAACACGCTGAGCTTGTGCTCGATTTCTTTCGCGTCACCGAAGATGTTGCAGGCATCTGCATATTGCGCGACGAGTCGCAGCGTCTTTCGCTCGCCGCTGCCGCCGATGAGAATGCGCGGCCGCGGTTGGCTCACCGGCATCGGGCGGCACAGCGTTTCTTCGAGTTGGTAGTGGCGACCCTGATACGCGCCGTCGTTGTCGCTCCACATCTGTAGACAGATCTGAATCGCTTCTTCCAATCGCTCGAAGCGTTCGGCGGTCGAAGGGAACGGCACGCCGAGGCCACGATGCTCGCGCTCGTACCACGCGGCACCGATGCCCAATTCGGCCCGACCACCCGACACGACGTCGAGCGTGGTGACCGTCTTTGCCAGCAGCCCCGGGTGGCGGTAGGTCACGCCGGTCACCAGCAGCCTGAGTCGCAGGCGTTCGGTGCGACCCGCCACGAAACCCAACGCGGTATAGCCCTCGAGCATCGGGTCTTGCGCGGGCGCCATCCAGTCCATCTGGAAGAAGTGATCCATGAACGAAAGCGTGCGCACCCCGATGCCCTCCGCGCACGACGCGAGCGCCGCGACTCCGGGACCGATGCCCGCCGGGCCGCCCGCCCAATCGAAACGTGATACGTGAATGTCAAGATGCATGTGCGAGTTCTACTCCACATCGACCGTGTGAGAATGCGAGTCGTGCAGTGGGCGCGGGTACGGGGCCGGGCCGAGCGACGGGCGCGGGAACGGCCCGGTGTGCCATTGCAGCTTGGCCTCGCGGCGGATGATCCGCCAACCGTCGCCGACGCGCACGACGTCGTCTTCGTAGCGAAGTCCGAGCACCAAGTGCTCGAGCGGGCTGCCGGGTGCTTCCATGTGGTAGCCCACCACCCACGTCTCGACGTGGCCGTAATCGCCCTCGAACTCGATGTACTGGTTGCCCTTGAAGTGCATGGTGGCGTCGTACATGAGCAGGCCTTCCTCGAGGCCTTCGAGGTAGTCATCGAGTGAACCCTCCTCGAGCGTTCCGACGACGACGCAGTCGGGGTGAAAGACCGAGCGCACGAGTTCCATGTCGACCGAGTCGACGCCGAACGCGTAACGACGGTAGAGGTGCTTGAGTTGCTCGCGGTCGCGCAGCCACTGCACGGTCGCGGCGAGATCCGCCGCCGCCGGAGGCGCGGTCTCGCGGAAGTGCATCGCCTCACGCTTCGCGTTGCGCGCTGTCTTCGACGACATGGAACTCTCCTTACCGTTGTTTCATCAGTGCGACCACCACAACGCGCGGGCGGCGTCGCCGAGCACGAGCAGGCGCTGCGCCTCGGTCAGATCGGCACACGCCGCCTCGGCTTCACCGATGAGATCGGCGTAGCTGCGATCGTGCACCGTCAGGTCCGATGCCCACATGATGCGTGAGCCACCAAACGCATCGACCAACGCGCGGGTGACCGAGCGCGGCTGCGCACCGGCTGACGAAGCGAGATGCCAAACGTGATTCGAGACCTTCACATGCACGTTGGGTGTTGCCGCCAACCCAAACAAGGCTCGCGCGTTCGGAAACTCGCTACCACCGGAGAAATCGCTGAAGCCGCAATGATCGAGCAGGAAGGGCAACTCGGGGTGGCGCATCGCCGCACGATGCAGCGCGGGAAGTTGATCGGCGACGAGCGCGGTCTGCGCGATCGCGCCCTGCCGCTGGAGCTCCGCGAACACTTCATCGCACGCACGGCTGTCCAACCAACCGGCATCGCTGTCGAGTTGCAGAAAGAATCGGATGGCACGAGCACCGCGCTCTCCCACCCAGTACCGCGCGCGCTGGAGCGGGTCG
>JBDTLT010000439.1:0-3154 GCA_039934635.1 Acidimicrobiales bacterium | reverse complement strand
GTCACCATCGACTCGTCGACATCGCTCGCGCCGTCCTCCACAATGCCATCGACCGCGACCTTGGCCCCCGGACGCACCAGCAAAAGATCGCCAACCACGACCTGCGCGGTGGGCACCTCGACCGGTTCGCCCTCGCGGATGACCATCGCCATCGGCGGCGCGAGGTCGAGCAACGTTCGGATGGCGTCGTTCGCGCCGCCGCGGGCACGCATCTCGAACCAGTGCCCCAACAACACAAACGCAGCGAGCACGGATGCTGCCTCGTAGAACACCTCTCCCCCGCCGGTGAACGTCACCCCCAACGAGTAGGCCCACCCGGCGCCGATCGCGACTGCGACAAGCACCATCATGTCGAGCGTCCTCGCCCGCAACGCGCGGAACGCGCCGTCGAAGAAGATCGACGACGCCCACAACACCACCGGCAAACTCAACAGCAGCGACCACACGTCATCACGCAATCCGAACGGCGCTGCCGTATCGAAACCGAGCACGTCGCGTCCGATCGGCGACCACAACAGGATGGGCACCGAAAACACTGCGGCGACGATGAACCGGCGGCGCATATCCGTCACCATCGACTCCATCGACATAGCCCCGTGACCGCCATGACCCATCGCGTCGTGCGACGACATCACATGGTCGGGACCCGAACCGCGATCCGCCACGGCGGCCGACGGCGCATGATCGTGCAGGTGCTCGCGCCCCTCGAGCTCGGGAACCTGATGGCTCGTAACACGGGCGCCAGGCATCACCAACGGATCGCAGATATGCGACGGCACCGAGCGGCCCGCGCAGTGATAGCCGCACTCGCGCACCCACCGTTGCAGGTCGATGATCGACGTGACACTCGGATCGAACCGGACCGTCGCGGTCTGCGCCACCGGATTCGCCGCGACCGACGCAACACCGGGCCTAGCCCCCAGAACCGACTCGATCGTTTGCTTCTGCGTTGCCCACTGCACGCCGGATACCTCGATCACTGCCGCAACAAACTCGGTATCGCCCATGGTCACCTCCGAAGGGACCTTCGGCCCTGACTGGTTCGTCAGCGCGGACCTACGTTTGTACTACTGACTGTCGGAGAACATTGCCACAGAGCCGGCACGTCGAACGGAGAACGTCATGCGTTTCCACGATATGGACGGAACGGACTGGATCTGGATGACCTCGATGATGGTCATCTTCTGGGGAGTAGTTGCCGTGTTGGTGATCGCGCTGATCCGCCGTAGCGGTCCAACTGACGCGGCACCTCGGGACACGCCAGAAGCGACTCTGCGGCAGCGTCTCGCCCGCAGTGAAATCGATGTCGAGGAGTACCAACAACGCCTCGACGCCCTCGAGGGCTCAACCAAGAAGTGAGGCGCAGTTGGCTCACAGGATCGGGACCTTCGACCCTGCTACGACAGCATGTAGGAGCCGATCATGGACCGTGACGAAGGAAGACCACGATGTGCCCCCGGACACCACAAATCGACCTACGTGATGCTCGGAGTTGCAGGGGTAGCGCTCGCGCTGGCCTTCGCGTTCGATATCAGCCCTGCCTACATACTCATTTTCGCAGTCTGCCCACTGATGATGTTGTTCATGATGCGATCCATGGGCGGCATGGATGATAAAGAGGATCACACCGGTCACGGCTGCGAGCACGACCCCACCCGGCAAGATCATCCTGCCGAACCTCGCTCGTAGTCGACTCAGCGGTTACATCGCCCGATGACATCCGTTTCTCCCACACGGCGCGACTTCCTGGCACTCGTCGGCGCCGGGAGTGCAGCGTTACTCGTCGCCGGATGCAGCGCGAGCAACAACGGCGCATTGCCGGTGTCAGCTTCGGGCGCGTCGTTCCTTCAACCAGCGGTGCTCACCAGTCGGGCCGCGCGTCTCGAGGTGACACTGCGGGCCGAGGCCCGTCAAGTTCCCTACGGCAAGGGCACGCGCTTCGCGTATACCTACAACGGTTCGACACCGGGCCCGACACTTCGCGTGCGTCCCGGTGACCGGCTCATCATCACACTCGAGAACCGACTCGACCACGACACCAACCTGCACACCCACGGACTGCATGTCTCCCCTGCCGTCGACGACATCTTCCTCATGATCCCCGCGGGTGCATCACACATCTACACCTACGACATCCCCGCCGATCACCGCAGCGGCCTGTTCTGGTATCACCCTCACGTCCACGAACACGTCGCCGAGCAAGTCGCCGCGGGCCTCGCCGGCGCGATCATCGTCGCCGACGATCTCGACGACATAGCCGAGATCGCGGCGTCGACCGAACGGATCTGGATTCTCGCCGATCCGCCCATCGGCACCACCAGCCAAGTCCTGTCGGTCTCGGGCGCCACGCGGATGCAGGGACGCGAAGGCGACCAAGTGCTCGTCAACGGCATCCACCAACCCCGCATCGACGCAACCGCCGGGACGCTGGAACGGTGGCGCCTCGTCAACGCCAGCGCGTCGCGCTACTACCTGTTTGCCGTCGACAGCCACCCTCTTCACGTCATCGCGACCGACGGTGGCCGCCTCGCCGCACCAACCGCCGTCGACTCCGTGTTGATCGCGCCCGGCGAGCGAGTCGAAGTCATCGTCGCACCGACCCACGCCGGCACCTTCACGGCGCGTTCGCTCGCCTATCAGCGCGGCAGCACAATGGGAATGGGCGGCGGGATGATGGGCGGCCGCTCGAACGCAGTAGCAACTTCCGAGGCCACGCTGGCATCGATGACCGTCAGCGGCACCACCACAGCAGCAAGCGCGTTGCCGGCACGATTGGCCGAGCCCTCGACGCTCGCGCTCCCGACGCCGTCAGCGACGCGCACCGTCGTCCTCGCAATGGGAGGCGGCAGCGGAATGATGAACTTCACGATCGACGGACGCACATTCGACCCAGCGCGCACCGACATCACCACACGAATAGGCCTCGTCGAGGAATGGGTTATCCGCAACACCTCGACGATGGACCACCCGTTCCACCTCCATACCTGGCCGTTCCAAATCGCCGGAGCGCCGCCCGTGTCCGGCTGGAAAGACACGGTCAACGTGCCCGCCAACTCCGAGATCCGCATCCGCGTTCCGTTCGTCAACTTCAGCGGACGCACCGTCTACCACTGCCACATCCTCGACCACGAAGACCTCGGCATGATGGGCGTCA
>JBDTLT010000438.1:0-3155 GCA_039934635.1 Acidimicrobiales bacterium | reverse complement strand
TGCAGAGCGGGTATCCGAGGCCCGCCCGTAGACTGCCGCTCATGCCTTTGACGACGTCGCCGCCGCTTCGCGTCCCGGCGCCGCCGCGGGTGGTCGCCGTGACGCCGGGCTCGCCTGGCGCGTTCGCCGGGCTGACGGTCGGCGACGAGATCCTCGCCATCGATGGGGTCGTTCCCCGCGATGTGCTCGAGTACCGCCAACTGATCGACGAGGCCGACATCGTGTTGTCGTTGCGCCGCGGCGGGGTCGAGTTCGACCTCACCATCGATAAGGCCGGGGCAGTGCCGCTCGGTGTCGAGGTGCATGCGGCGTTGTTCGATCAGGTGCGCACGTGCGACAACCACTGCGAGTTCTGCTTCATCTACCAATTGCCCAAGGGCATGCGCAAGAGCCTGTACCTCAAAGATGACGACTACCGGCTGTCGTTCCTCTACGGCAATTTCACGACCTTGACGCGCTTCACCGAAGCCGATCTCGAACGTGTCGTCACCGAAGGGCTTTCGCCACTCAACGTCAGCATCCACACGACCGATCCCTGGTTGCGCGCCGAGATGTTGCGCAATCAGCGCGGTGCGACGTCGTTGCGATGGCTGCGCGTGTTGCTCGATCACGGCATCGCGGTGCACGGTCAAGTGGTGGTGTGTCCCGGTGTCAACGACGGTGACCAGCTCGAGCTCACGTTGGCGACGGTGCTCAACGAGTACGCCGAGATCGAGACGCTGTGTGTCGTGCCACTCGGCGTGTCCGACTTCAACACCGAGTCACGCATGCGACCGCATACGCGCGCCGAGGCCGAGCGCGTCGTCGACGTCGTCGAGTCGTGGCAACAGACGTTCCTCGCGGCGCTCGGTCGGCGGCTCGTCTATGCGGCCGACGAGTATTACCTCATGGTCGATCGGCCGTTCCCTGCGGCCGAATCCTACGAGGGCTTTCCGATGCACGAAGACGGCGTCGGCATGGCGCGTGCGTTCGAGCTCGAGTTCCACGGCCGGGCTGAAGAAGTCAACGGCGTGCGCCCCGGTTTCTTCTCGTGGGTCGACGGCGCGCCGCCCGAGGGTTACCGCGCGCCGCGCACCGATTCGATCGTGACGCTGCGGCCCCGCCGGTCGCTCCGCCCCCGTACCGACGAATTGCCCGTCGCCATCTTGACCGCGCCGTTCGGCGAGCGGGTGTTGGCGCCGCTGATCGCGTCGCTCTCGCGCGACGACATCCGGTTGTTGCCCGTGGCCAATGAATTTTTCGGCGGCAACGTCGGCGTCACCGGTTTGATGGTCGGCGCGGACATTGCCCGTGTGCTCGAAAACGAACCCGCCGGCCACCGCTACCTATTACCCGACGTGTGCTTGTCGGGGGGACGGTTCCTCGACGGCACGAGCCCCGACGACCTGCCGCGTCCAGTCGAAATAATCGCAACCGATGGTGCCGCCTTACGAGCCGCGCTCGAACGAAGGCCACAACCATGATCACCACCCGCCGCCCCTCGGTCATCGCGATCGTCGGGCGACCCAACGTCGGCAAGTCGACGCTCGTCAACCGCATCGTCGGCAAGCGCGTCGCGATCGTCGAGCAGCGCCCCGGCGTCACGCGCGATCGCAAAGAGTTCGAGACCACCTGGCGCGGCGTGCCGCTCACCATCGTCGATACCGGCGGATGGCTGCCCGGTGGCGATGCACTCGACATCAAGGTGTCGGCGCAGAGCGAGCGAGCCATCGGCGATGCGGACATCGTGGTGATGGTCGTCGACGCACTGGTCGGCGTCACCGAAGAAGATGCACGCGTCGCCAATCTGCTGCGCACCGTCGAACGCCCGGTGATCCTCGCGGTCAACAAGGTCGATGACACCGTGCACGAGTCCGCCCAGTGGGAGTTCATGTCGCTCGGTCTCGGCGACCCCAACCCGGTGTCGGCATTGCACGGTCGCGGCACCGGCGATCTGCTCGACGGCATCGTCGACGCACTGCCGCCGTATTCCGAAGACGATGCCGACGACGGCGCGGCTGCGGAAGAAGTCGAGATTCCCCAGGAAGATCGCATCTTTTCGATCGCCATCGTGGGTCGTCCCAATGTCGGCAAATCGACCTTGTTCAATCGTCTCATCGGCGAAGACCGTTCCGTCGTGCACGACATGCCGGGCACGACGCGCGACTCGATCGACACCGTCGTCGAGACCGAGCGCGGACCGATTCGCTTCATCGACACCGCAGGCATGCGGCGGCGGGGCAAGGTCGACGAAGGCACTGAGTACTACTCGGTGTTGCGCGCGTTGCGCTCGATCGACGAGGCCGACATCGCGTTGCTCGTCATCGACGTCACGCAAGGCGTCACCGGGCAAGACCAGCGACTGGCCGAGCGCATCGATGGCGCGGGCTGCCCGATGGTCGTGTTGCTCAACAAGTGGGAGCTGCTCGATGCCGACGCGCGTGCTTCGGTCACCGCTGATCTCGAACGCAAGCTCTATTTCATCGGCACCGCGCCCGTGTTGAAGATCAGTGCGCTCACCGGCAAGGGCGTGCACAAGCTGTTGCCCGCGCTTTCGACGTCGATCGACGACTATTCGATCCGTGTCCCGACGCGTCTGGTCAATCGCGTGATCATGAATGCGCAGTCGGCGACACCGGCACCCCACGGTGCGCGAGTGTTGTACGCGATGCAGGGCGCGACCGATCCACCGACGTTCACCATCTTCGCCAATCGCACGTTGCCCGACTCCTATTTGCGCTACCTCGAACGCATGTTGCGCGAGGAGTTCAAGATGGGGTCGACGCCGATCAAGTTGCGCGTGCGGCGGCGCGACGCGTAAGGCTGCGCCCATGCCGTGGTGTGATCCCTGCGGTCGCTTCTACAACCCCAACACGTTGCGCGCCGACGGCACGTGCCCCAACTGCGAGACCAAGCTGGCCGAGCCGTCCGAAAAGCAGAGGGCGCCGTGGCACTTCTGGCTGCTCACCGGTGCGCTGGCCATCTACCTCGGGTGGAGGTTCATCCAGTTGATCCTTCTCATCGTGCACTGACACGCCGTTCTGCCGGGTGCCGCTCGGCGTATTAGTCTCCGGCGCCAAAGAGGGGGAAGCAATGGGGCTATCGCTACAACAGATCTCCAATCGGATCGAGGTCGAAGATCTCCTCGAGCGCTACACGTCGTGTATCGACGCCAA
>JBDTLT010000437.1:0-3179 GCA_039934635.1 Acidimicrobiales bacterium | reverse complement strand
CTCGGGATGCGGGCCAATCTCCCCCAGTTCCTGCTACTCGTCGGCGTCAACGCGCTCGTCGGGGGAATGGTCGGCCAAGAGCGCACGGTGCTGCCGCTGCTCGCCGTGCGCGAATTCCACCTCGACGCCTACACCGCGAGCGTCACCTTCATTGTCGCGTTCGGCATCGTCAAAGCAGCAACCAACTTCTTTGCCGGCACACTCGCCGACCGCTACGGCCGCAAACCAGTACTCGTCGCCGGCTGGGTCATCGGCATACCCGTACCGATCCTCGTCATCTGGGCGCCGACATGGACATGGATTGTGTTCGCCAATGTGCTGCTCGGCGTCAATCAAGGCCTCACGTGGTCCACCACCGTCATCATGAAGATCGACCTCGCCGGACCCGATCGACGCGGCCTCGCCATGGGCTTCAACGAAGCAGCCGGCTACGGGGCCGTCGCCATCACCGCATACGTCACCGGTGTCATCGCACAACGCTGGGGCCTGCGACCCGAACCGTTCTTCCTCGGCGTCGCCTACGCCGGCCTCGGCCTCGGCCTATCGGTCTTCGCCGTCCGCGAAACCCACCACCACGCACGAACCGAGGCGGACCACCACGATCTCAGCGCAACGACAACCGATTCGCTGAGCACGCGCGACGTGTTCATACTCACCAGTCTGGGCGACCGTGCCTTGTCCGCCGCGTGCCAAGCGGGTCTCGTCAACAACCTCAACGACGGCCTCGCGTGGGGACTCTTTCCTCTCTGGTTCGCTCGCGACGGTCTTTCGGTCGCCCGCATCGGCGTGCTCGCCGCGCTCTACCCTGCCGTTTGGGGCGTCGCCCAACTCATCACTGGCGCGCTCTCCGATCGTGTCGGGCGCAAACCGCTCATCGTCGGCGGAATGCTCACACAAGCAGTCGCCATCGCTCTCGTCGCCGAAACAACCGGCTTCGGACCTTGGGCACTCGCCGCAACGTTCCTCGGTGTCGGTACCGCCATGGTCTACCCGACCCTGCTCGCCGCGGTCAGCGATGTCGCGCATCCCCGATGGCGCGCCCGCTCCGTCGGCGTCTACCGCCTGTGGCGCGACGCCGGCTTCGCCATCGGTGCGCTCCTCGCCGGGATCACCGCGGACGCATTCGGACTCCGCGCGGCAATTTGGACCGTCGCCGCGGTCACCGCCGCCAGCGGGATCATCGTCAAGATCCGCATGTACGAGACGCTGCACCACACACGACCGATTCCAGTACTCGACGACGTCACCGGGCCTCGTGCCAGCCCGTAGGCTCTCGGGATGCTCAACGCTGGTGACCAAGCTCCCGACTTCGCGCTCCCCGACCAAGACGACAACACGATTCGCCGCGATGACCTGCGCGGATCATGGGTCGTGCTGTGGTGGTACCCCAAAGCCTCGACCGGCGGTTGAACACGCGAAGGCCAGGGCTTCCGTGATCGAAGCCCAGAATTCCAAGCACTCAACGCCAAGATCATCGGCGCGTCGTTCGACACCCCCGCCGACAACCAGATATTCGCGACAAACGAACAATTCGGTTTTCGGCTGTTGTCCGACATCGACCGCGGCGTCGGTCGCGCCTACGGCGTCGCCCGCGGTCCCGACGAGCAATATCCCGATTTCCCGAAACGCATGACCTTCCTGATCAACCCCGAAGGACGCATCGCGAAGATCTATGAGGTCACCGACGCCGGCGCACACCCCGCGATCGTGCTCGAGGAACTACGCCAGATCGCGACGTCCGCATAACCAAGTCTTCGCCCTTGTCGAGTTGACAGCCCGGACTCGGTAACTCCATACTGACGGTTAGTGGCCGCTTACCAAGATGACAACGGGCTGGGCGCCCTCGGCGACCCGATGCGGCGGACAATCGTGCTGAGCTTGGCCGCACGACCGCAAGCCGTTGTCGAGCTCGCGGCTCAATTGCCGGTCAGCCGGCCCGCCGTATCCCAGCACCTCAAGGTGTTGAAGGAAGCGGGACTGGTCACCGAGCGCGCCGTGGGCAACCGCCGGATCTACCAGGTCAATGAGGCCGGCCTCGCAGCATTACGGGATCAACTCGACACCTTCTGGGACCGGGCGATGGCCGGTTATCACGACGTCGTCGAACAACAGAAAGGGGAGAAGCCATGAACGAGGCCGCGGTCGTCCGCCGCCAGATCGTCGTCGACGCGCCCATTGCGCGGGCATTCGAGGTATTCACAGAACGATTCGGCGACTTCAAGCCGCCGGAACACAATCTGCTCGGCGCGGCGATAGCCGAGACCGTGTTCGAACCACGCGTTGGCGGACACATCTACGATCGCGCCGTCGACGGTAGCGAGTGCCATTGGGCCCGTGTCCTCGCCTTCGAACCGCCCGATCGCGTCGTGTTCAGCTGGGACATCAGCCCGTATTGGCAGATCGAATCCGACCCGAACCACACGAGCGAGGTCGAAGTCCGGTTCGTCGCCGAAAACCCTCAACGCACGCGCGTCGAACTCGAACATCGGAATCTCGAACGACATGGAGAAGGCTGGGAAGGCGTCCGCGACGGCGTCGGCGACGACCAGGGATGGCCGCTCTACCTCGTCCGCTATGCGAACCTCTTCACAGAGAAGCGCTGACCAGCGGCCAGGTTCAGACAACCGACACGCTTCTGTTGGCGGCGATGTTGGTCTTGGTTGCCAGTTCGCTCATGCCACCACGTTCGGTGGTCATCTCGGCCGCAAGGGTTTGACGTTCAGCGGCTTCTACCCGAGAGAGGTAGCGGGCGACAACGACGCCGCCGCCGAAGTACGGCCCAGCCAAGAAGGATGCGAAAGCTCCCGCCCCGAGCACCATCGGCCACCCCGCTGACGGCTCGGCGATGTAGATGATGGTCGAGATGATCACGAAGGCAATCAGCCAACCCAGCATGGCCGCAATGGCGAGACGGCGCGGAAGCGACTTCTCGAATTCATCCAATGACGAAGCAGTTTTCAGCATCTACATTCCTTTCAATGCTTTCCTCAACGCGGGGCGCGGTGAGGCAGTGGGCGTTGCGTCGCCTGGTGATGTTTTGCCCTGCGCGGAGCAGGACCACCGTTCGACGACGCGGTGTCGGCGGTTTCCTTGGGACGGGGATCAAGTTCGCGCCAGGCGCGGCACCGGAGTTGCGCAAGGACAAGAAGCAGCGCGCTAGACATCGACGTCGAACTCGT
>JBDTLT010000436.1:0-3195 GCA_039934635.1 Acidimicrobiales bacterium | reverse complement strand
CGTCGCGCTCGACGTCGACCTCGTTGGTTCGCTCCCGCATGACCTCTCCGATCCGTGTCAGCGCAAACCGTAACCGAGGGACCTAGGTATCGAGCACGCCGTCAGAGATGTGCACGACTCGATCCGCATGGCGCAGGACGCGATCGTCGTGGGTGACGACGATCGCAGAAGTGCCGCGTGACTTCATCTCGTGGCGGATGAGCTCCATGACCTGTTCACCCAGCTTGGAGTCGAGCGCCGAAGTCGGCTCGTCGAAGAGCACGAGCGCCGGGTCGTTCATCAGCGCACGACCGATGGCCACGCGTTGTCGTTGTCCACCTGACAGTTGCGCGGGCAGGTTGGCGGAGCGATCCGCGAGGCCCAGCTCTTCGAGGAGTCGATCGGCGCGTGCTCGTGCGACCGCGCCGGTGCGTTTGCCCATCTCGTCGACCACGAGCAGATTCTCGCGCGCCGTGAGAAACGGCACGAGGTTGACGGACTGGAACACGAAACCGACGGTCGTTCGACGGAACTCCGTGAGCTGTTTGGACGAGTAGTCGCTGATGTCCTGCCCGCCGACCACGACGGTGCCCGAGGTGGGCGAAAGAATGCCGCCGGCGATGGTGCACAACGTGGTCTTGCCCGAGCCCGAGGGACCGACGAGAGCCACGATTTCGTCAGCGGCAACGGTCAGCGTGGCATGGTCCAGTGCGACTACCTCGGTGTCAGCCACCTTGTAGACCTTGCGGACGGATTGCATCTGTAGCGCCGCGCCGATCGTGGTCGCAACCGTCGTCACAACGTGCCGCCGATGGCACTGGCGGGGTCGATACGCAAGACCCGGCGCAACGAGAACCCGCAACCGACAATGGCGGCGAACAACAAGAACAGCGCGCTCGAGATGACCCTACCCATGGACATCTCGAATGGGATCGAGCCCGGCGGGATGATCGCATCGAGAGCGAACGACAACACGGCGCCGGCGCCTGCTGCAATGAGCGTGACGATCACCGCCTGCAGTACCACGCCGGCGAAGAGTGTAGAAGAGCCGGCCCCGATCGCCTTGAGTACACCGTAGAGCGCGGTGCGTTCGACGGTGAGCAAGGCAAAGAAGAGCGCCACCACGACGAGCGCGATCATGACGGTCACGCCGATGATCTGATTGAAGGTGGCGCGCTGTTCTCTTACGCCGGGGATGGCATTGGCCGCGTCCGCGATTGTGAGAGTCGCCGTCGCGCCCTGCGTCGCCGCATCGATTGCATCACGAACCTGACGAACCGGACCCGAGGTCTCTACGACCAGCGATTGGAACGAGCCTTCACCCAACTGCTGCACAGATCGGTTGTCCGCAGCAACTCTTCGCCACGTGTCCGCGGAGCCCCACAAGGCCCCTTGACCCAGATAGTTGGTGTCGGACACGAACCCGATCACTTTCACCGGGCTGCGGTAGGCGCCGAGTTCGATTGTCATGCCCTGGCTGATGCCATTGGCCTTGAGGATGTCGTCGGCATACACCTCGCCGAGCGGCGGGGGCGACTCGTTCACACCCTCGGGCGCCAACTCGTAGCCGAACAATGCGGTGTCCGCCAGATCCCGCGGACCCTTGCCCGGTACTCGGGCGCCGAGTTGGATGATGCCGATTCCACCGGTCCTGGCCACGCCCGGCACTGCTTCGACTCTGGCGCGCAGATCGGCGTCGACGCGGCTACGCAGGAAAGAATCCTTGGCGTCGCTCGAAAAAACCACGAGGTCGGCCCGCTGTGCGCGCACGGCTCCGGTGGAATTGCCGACAAGTCCATCGACGAGCCCGCCGAGAAACATCAACAGCACCGACAACAAGAGCAGGATCAAGGTCGCGATGACGAACCGATTGGGTCGACGACGCAGTTCGCGTAACGCGAGCTTCATGGCAGCGTCACCGCCCTGCTCCTGCGCCCGTCGTCGCGGTGATCGGGTCGATACCGAGTACTCGACGCGCGCTGAACAGCGAACTGACAAGACCGAAGAAGAGCAATAACACGCTCCAGAAGACCACGGCGCCGGTCTCGAAGCGCAAGGTGATGCCTCCGAGTTGTTGCTGTGAGATCGGCGCGTAGAGCGCGATGCCGAGCGCGAGACCGCCCGCGATCACGATGACCACCTGGATCAAGAGCGCATCGATCAGCCTGCGCGCCGGCGCGCCGATGGCTCGCAAGAGCGTGAGAGCACTCGACTTCTGGAACGTGATGATGAGAAAGAACAGCCCGGTCACGAACGGGACCACCAGGCCGTACAGAAGAAAGATCACGGTGAACGACTGGCGCACCGCGGAGACACCGGGTGCCTTGCGCGCGGCATCGTTGCGCACGAGTGCGTCGAGGTCGTCGCTGATCGCGTTGATGCGGCGGACCAACTCTGCGTTGCTGACCCCATTCGCCGGTGCCACGGCCAACGCGTTGGGCAGGATGGTGGTGGCGTTGGCGAACCGAGAGCGCACCGCCGCCTCGTAGGTGTCGTACCGCACGAACAGCGTTGGCGTCACGTTGATCTGCACGTCGCGGGCGAGCCCGACAACCGTGATGGGAAACCCTCCTGGGTCAAGCGTGACCACGTCACCGACATCGAACCCATCCCGGGCATCAGACTCGTTGGCGACCGCCTCGGCCGCGGCCGCCGGATACCGGCCCTTGACCAACGACTTCGGTGCGCCCACGGCGACATCGTCGTATCCGACCACCGCGGCGTCGACCTGATCCCCACCGGCCTGTGCCGTGAACGTCGACAGACTCAACCGGCCGACGGTGCCCACACCGTCGACCGCGCGTACCTGCTGCTCCAGAGTGGGCACGACCACACCGCCTTGCAGATTCCGCCGTCCATCGACGCTGTAGACGAGCACCGGTGCGCTCTGGTTGCGTAGACCGCCCACGAACCCAGTGAGAAGGCCGTTCTGAAGTGACTGTTGAAACAGCACGAGGAAGACCAACAGGCCGATGGCCGCCATGAGCAGACCGAAGCGGGCTTTGGCCCGCCGCATCTCCTTCAGCGCGAGAAACACGGGGAGTCCTTTCTCTCGCTGACCGCTACCGGTGACGTTCGACCCTGCTTACCACCGGGTTGCGGTTGTTTGCTGATTGCGACGGTGACTTTCCCCGACGCAGAGATCGACGACGCAGTCACGGGGTGTCCAATAGGCTCGACTCCGATCTGGACAAGGGGGACTGCATGGCATCGAGC
>JBDTLT010000435.1:0-3223 GCA_039934635.1 Acidimicrobiales bacterium | reverse complement strand
GGCCACCGTCGTTCAAACTCCGACGTTGCTGCCCGGCGATGCCGCACTCACCGACATGGTCGTCGCGATCGACGACCATCCTTCCGTGAACCCTGCACTTACGACAGCGACACATCTCACGCGGCGGCTTGGGCTTGCGCTGCACCTTGTTTCGGTGCACCGTCGCAACGGCACCGGCGCCGAGTACAGCTGGCGCCGAACTCTCCTGGATGATACTCGGCGCTCCCTGATCATCGGCTACCCCGACCTCGAAGGTCGCGTCGACACTCGCGTCGTGGTCGACGACACAGTGGTGTGCGCGTTGTGCGAGGCGTACCCGACTGCGATCACCGTGACGGCGACCGATCGAAGTGCCGTCCCGTCCGCCGAAGTGGTCCGTTTGGCGGCGGAGAGACTCGCTCACCAAGTCCAACATCATCCGATAGTCGTCGTCGGTCCACGCGTGGTTGACGAAAAGCGACCGGGACCAGTTGCCGTGGCGCTCAACAATTCACCGTTTGTCGGATCTGCTCTCGCCGCGGCGGCGCGCTGGGCAACCGCACTCGGTGTGGACCTTGAACTACTCGAGGTTCTCAACCCAGCGGACAGCGCGTTGTCAGCCGCTCGTTCACGCCAATATCTTCGAGCCGCTCGCCGCCAAGTTGAAAACGACGTACTTCGCGTCCACTGTCGCACGGTGGTAAACGACGATACCGGCCGCACATTCGCCCGTTTCCTGAGCAAACACGACTGCTCACTTGCTGTCATAGCAACGCAGCGCCTTCACGGCATCGAACAAGGCCCCGTCGGACGTCGTACCATGAACCTGATTGCACAGAGTCCATGCCCGGTATGGGTGTGCACCACGCGATCTCCCAATCCCATACGCGACGACCGACTCGCCGCCTCGGGAACACGCCTGGGGTTGCTCGCGTAGAACAACCTGCGTTGAGTCAACCGTCGCAGCCATGAGTTGCCAGCAACAGTGCTTTCGGAACTCGTGAATGCTCACAGGGTGTGCACCACACCGGACGACAAGTCAGGCCGAACCCACCGTCGTGTTACAACGGCTCCCACCGCAGGCGCATTCTCACCTGAAGCACTAGTTTCGCCAGGAGGATGAGTGTCGGATCGAAGCAGAGTTGACCCGGTCTCGTCAGGGACTTGCTATGTCGTCACCTCCGTGAACGAGCGTCCGCCAGAAACCTTGGACGACTTCGTCGTCCGGCCCGTCGTTGCCCTAGTAGTCGCGAGAAAAGACCAAATCGTGGAGATCCGCGGCTCGTCCCGGGTCGATGGCGACTCGATCATCGTACACGAAAAAGACAGCGACGGCTTTGGCAAGGACGTGAGGACCTGGCGGATTCTGCAAGAAAATGAACGCTTTGAGGCGTTCGAACGATCGATGTACTGAGCAGTGTCGCGTTGAGGCACGCGCGCGCTGTGTCAACCGCAGCACGAGTTTGCGCCAACGACTTGGTCCCCTTCTTTGACCGGCGCGCTGCCACCCCAAAGCGATGCGCACGCACCCGACAGTGCCTCCGTGAACCTCGCACACGTTTCGTGCACATTTGACCGAATGCGGTTCAGGCGCTCGATGTCTGACGCGTTAGCTGACGACTAGGTCGATGCCCGACACGTGACGGCGTCACCGACAGTACTGTCGCGCCGTGAGGCTCGGGGAAGTGAGAAGAACTCGTTAAGCGGCGGCTGGTGATGTTGCGCCACGAGTCGAGGTCGCCTTGTCACACGTTAGGGTCGAGCGGCAGCACGACGGCGGGCAGCGGGTGACGGTAGAGCTTGGCAGCGTTAAGGCTGCACATCTGGCGTAGCTCGTGCGCCGGCAAGTCGCCCCAGTACTTCAAGAGCACGTCTTGCGTGTCGGGCCACGTGCCGTCGCCGTGGGGATAGTCGGTTTCTACCATGATGTTCTCCACGCCGATGACGTGGCGGAGTGCGATGGTCGACGGGTCATCGATCGTGCAGAACCAAAAGTTTCGTCGCAACACGTCGGCTGGGCGCTCGTCCCACGCAAGGCCGTAGCCCGACCGATCGATCATGTTGTCGAGGCGGTCGAGCAGCATCGGCACCCACCCGATGCCACCTTCGCTCATGGCGATCTTGAGCGTCGGGTATTCGTACGGGTAGCCAGACCACAACCACTCGCTGCAAGCTGCGAGGGACAACTGGCCGAACATCGTCGCAGCGATTTGCAGCGTCGGGCTACCGGGCGGAGCGGGGTAGCCGCCCGAGCTGCCGACGTGCAGTGAGATCACCGTGTCGGTACGAACGCAGGCTTCGATGATCGGGCGCCAGTGGTCGCGCTCCCAAAGGCTTGGCAGTCCTATGGCATGCGGTCGCTCGGGGAGCGTAATCGACGTGAAGCCGCGTTCGGCGTTGCGTTCGATCTCGCGCACGGCCTCGACAGGGTCGGTGAGGTACGCGATGCCGCACGGGATGATGCGTTCGGGGTACTCGGAGTACCACTCGTGGTACATCCAGTCGTTCCAGGCGCGCACCGCGGCCTTGCCAACGTCGGCGTCCTTCGCGAACGCGAACACGCGGCCGCAGAATCCTGTGATCATCGACGGGAAGTTGAGCATGGCCCAAATTCCACCGAGATCCATGTCGGCCACCCGGGCGTGTACGTCGTAGCAACCGGGGCGCATCTGTTCGAAGCGGAACGGCTCGAGCTTCACGGTCTCGGGTCGGCGTCCGGCGACCGCGTTCATGCCGACCTGCGAGAAGATCTGATCCTCGAACTGCCAGACCTGCGCGCCGCTGGCAGCTTCGATGATCTGGGGACCGCGAGCGCGCATCGCGGCCGGTAGGTACGTGGCAAAAAGATAAGGCGGCTCAACGACGTGGTCGTCGACGGAGATCACCGTGTAGCGCACGGCCCGGGGCGTGGGCTCTGGCAGGAACAGGTCGGCGTCGAGGGTCGTCATGGGCTGGGGTCATCCTCAGAAGGCTGTGTTGCGACGGGACCGGGCCGATAGGCCAAACACGAGTCCACACGTGCCCCTCGGTCATCGTTCCGGCCAGAATACTTTGGTCGCTGCAGACGAAGCCAGTGGATACGCGCATTCCTCCTACATGTTCGACGGCCAGATGTCCTTCGAGCACTCCGGCAACGAGCCCGTGCACGCGCCGAACTCGGCGGGACGGACCTACGCCGACGGTACGGCCACACTCGAGGAGTCGTGGGCTATCGACGGTGACATGATCCGCAGCGCCTACGAAC
>JBDTLT010000434.1:0-3254 GCA_039934635.1 Acidimicrobiales bacterium | reverse complement strand
ACGAATACAATGAGGACGTCGCCGCGCCGACGCTCTTTCGCGAAGCTACGCCGTGCGATGCAGGTTCCGTCACTTGACGAGACGTTGGCTCAAGCCGGTGAAGTCGAGCAAGCGACGTACCGCGCTCGATGCTGCGCTGATCGAAAGGCATTGCCCAAACGCGTTCTGCTGCGCCTGTGCCTGGAGCAACACCGTCAACGATGAGCAGCCCATGAAAGTGACACCGCCGAGATCGAGATCGACGACTCGGGGCGCCGCACCCGCGATCGCGATCCGCAGTGCACGGTCGGTCGCGGTGTCGAGTTCGCCGGTGATCACGACGTGCGCGATGTCACCCTCGAACTGAGAGTCGATACACAACTCGGGCGGGCACAGCGATGGCCGTAGGTCGGTCGATGCAATTGACAACTCAGGCAACGACGCGAGATCGTGCTCAGACGCGATCATGACGGTCCCCAGGGGTTCAGGAGCGAGCCGCCGGGGGGTCTGGGGAGGCCTGGAAACGCCAATGGTACCGGCGGTCAACCGCCAGAATGGTCGCGCTGGCTGACAAATTCGCTCGCTCCTTGCTGCTCGACGCGCGTGCGTTCACCGTGCGCTCAGCTTTGAAACGTCTTACTCGTGTGAATTACCGCACTCATCTAGTCAATCGCTCTGTCACGAAGGAACCCGTAGACGGTCGCCAGCTGTGCGGTCGTGCAGGAACGAGGACCTTCAGGTGAGTATCGATGACAAAGCGCTGCACCGGCATATCGAGGAGTCGCAGGACTTGCAGTCCGATGCGATGCGTCGCACGGCCTCGACAGGCGTCGAGTTGCAAGACTACGCCCACGATCTAGCGAACCGGGACAAAGGCCGCGCCGCAAACGATCTGCGTGCGTTGCTGACCGGTCGTCGGCGGTTGGTGCGCAAGCTCGGGCTGACCGCCGGTGGAATCGGGTTGGGCGGCACGCTGTTTCAGATGTTGACCTCGCCGGCAAGTGCGGCAGAACCAGTAGAAGTACAGATGCTGCAGACTGCGTCGTCGCTCGAGATCCTTGCGGTCGCGACCTACGGCGCCGCACTGACGCTGCCGTTCATCAAGGACGGCAACGCGGTTGTCGTGAAATTCGCTCAAACGACGATGATGCAACACGACGAGCATCGCAAGGCCTTCCAGGCGCAGACCAAGGCGCTTGGTGGCAAAGAACAGACCAACGCGAACCCGAAGTACGCACCGGTGGTCGAGCAGGCCAAGCCGATGCTCAAGACGGCGCTCGACGTCGTGAAGCTGGCGGCGACGCTCGAACAGGTAGCAACGGAGACCTACCTCGTCGATCTCAAGATGTTCACGGATCTGCCGTCACGCAGCTTGATGGCGTCGGTGATGGGCGTCGAATCGCAACACCTCGCAACGCTGCGCGCCGTGAGAGCGCTGCTCGAAGGCAACGTGCCCGACCTGATCAAGATTCCACTCGGCGCCGACGTCGCGAAACTTCCCGCTGCCGCCGGCAGCGTGGCGTTCCCCGACGCGTTCTCGAGTTCGACGATGGCCAGCCCACCCGCTGAAGGAGCGCTCTAAATGACCAGTATCGACCAAACACCCTCCGCACTCGCTGCGAGTCGGCTGAGCCGACGGGGTTTCATCGGCGGCGCCGGCGCGATCGGTGCCGGACTGGTTCTCGTCGCCTGCGGCGACGACGGAGGCACCTCGTCGTCCGGCGCGACCACCACGGCAGCGGCATCCGGAGCCACCGCCACCACGCTCGGCACCAATAACGACGCGAAGATTGCGATGCTCGCTGCGGGGCTCGAAGTGCTCGCGGTTGCGACCTACAAAGCCGCGCTCGACGCGGCGGGTGCGGGCAAGCTCGGCGCCGTGCCACCGGCGGTGGCGACCTATGCCACCACCGCGCGCGACCAGCACCAAAAGCAACTCGACACATGGAACGCGGTGCTCACCAAGGCCGGCGCAAAAGCGATCGACCAACCGAACGCGACGCTCAAGCCCACGGTCGACGCCGAGTTCGCAAAGGTCACCGACGTCACCGGAGTCGCCCGACTTGCGTTGAAGCTCGAGCAGATTGCCGCAGCGACGTACCTCTCTGCGATCCCGAAGATCACCGACAAAACCGCAGTCGAACTCGCTGGGTCGATCTTCATCGTCGACATGCAGCACGCAGCGGTGCTGCTGTATGTCCTCGGCGAATATCCCGTGCCCGACATCTTCGCCAAGACCGACCTTGCCGTCGCCAGCTAGCGGCGGATTATCGCTACAAGTGTGATGAGCAGCGGGTTGTCGCTGCCAGCTTGACCAGTCGCGATCCACGCCCGGTCCCCCCGCCGGGCGTGGATTCGCATCTTTCAGAGAGGATTCGAAGTGATCGCATTCATTGCTGCGCCCGAGGCGCTCATCATGATCGTCGTGGTCATGGTGTTCTTCGGTGCGAAGAAACTTCCTGAACTTGCTCGAAGCGCCGCGCAGGCACGACGCGAATTCGACGACGCCAAATCCGACAAGTCGTCCTTGCCCGAGCGGCTTCCATGAACCGAAGCAAGAAAGTGTTTCGTGGCCGCGCAGGCTTCGTCGCGCTCGCCGCGCTCATCATGATGGTGGGCGGGGCGTGCGGCGACGATGGCGTTGGCGATTCACCGTCGACGGGAAACGTGCCGACTTCCTCGACGCGCCAAGACGACGGCTCCAACGCGGGCAAAACGCCCGAAGGCAACTCCAACTCAGGCGACAGCGTGACGATAGGCCGCGCCCCGTAGCAGCCCGCATGACCCGCTGGTCTCTCTGAATCGAAGGAGTTTTCGGTCGGAGTCTCACCTGGGGGTCGTGGGTGCCGACGGGAGGAGATGAACCGGTCTCTACCCGAGCGCGGTACCTGTCGTCTCGGTCGGTTCTTCCGTGCCGATCTGGACCGGCTCAACAATGTCAGCGTGCAACTCGTAATCGACAACTTCGGCACCGGCTATTCCTCGCCGGGGCTCGCTACAACGTCCCCCTCGACACCTTGAAGATCGACCGCGTCCTTTGGCGAGACCCGGAACTTGAATGGTGTATCCGGTGTACGTGTCGATGATGCCGCGAAGTCAGGATCTGCTTGCCGCCGGTGCCGACGCGGTCCTATGCGCGTGCGGGAATTCACCGATGTCGGCCGCGCCGACGACCGCCGCCACACCGGACGTCGCGACGTCAGTGATTGCTACCGCTCCGTCGGCGAGAGTGACGACGACACGGGTTCTCGGGGTCATCCCCGCGCGAGGCGGCT
>JBDTLT010000433.1:0-3310 GCA_039934635.1 Acidimicrobiales bacterium | reverse complement strand
GTGGCCGCGTACCTCCACGAGAAGAACGGCGATCTCGAACTCGCGGCGCGCCTTTACGCCACGGCCGCTCGCAACGCACCCAACCTCGCAGAACGAGACCATCAGACGCGTCAAGCGGCGCGACTCAACCACCACCTGCAACACCGCGAGTGACGCCGGCGCGGGTCAAGATGACCGATCCTGCGAAGCGTTGACCATCATTGACACACCCCTTCGTTACTCTGGGTGGCGTGCCAGCATCCCTTGTCGACTCGGGCGTCTATGACGCCAGTGAAGCGGCGCACCTCCTAGCGATCCACGTCGAAGTCGTGATTCGCTGGTCGGTGCCCGACCGTGACGGTAAAGCCGCAATCGTCGCGCCTTCGCTCGAGGGTGCCTTCTCCTTCGTCGATCTCGTGAGTCTCGCTGTAGCCGGCGAATTGTGGCGGCGTGACATACGCGAGGTCGACATTCGTCGGGGGGTTGAATTCCTCCAACGCGCGACCGGGTTTCCGAAACCCCTCGCGCAGCAGCAAGTGATCGAAACCATCGCGACGTCGGGTCGCTCATGGGTCGCAAAACTGAAGGGCGGTTGGTACGACCTGGGTAAAGGCGGACAGGGCGCCTTTGACGAAATCGTGCAGCTGTACCTGAAATCGGTTGACTATGACAGCGTCGGCGCCGCAAGGTTGTGGCGTCCCGCGCCATTTGTAGTTCTCGATCCGCGTATTCAGGCAGGCGCGCCATGCGTCCAGGGCACGCGCATCCCTACGGCGACGGTCGCCGCCCTCCTAGAAGTTGATCGGCCCGACAACGTAGCCACCGATCTGGACCTCGAACTCGACATGGTGCTCGCTGCCGCCGAGTTCGAAGAGTCGCTTGCTACAGGTGTCGGCCTCATGAGGTGAGTCCCGCTCCGTACCCATCGAGTGGCTTGAGGCTGCTCTGGGATGAACAGCTGAGTCATTCAGTTCCTCGGGCGTTGCGAGTCCTCGGATTCAACACCTCGCATGTCGGAAATGTTGACGACGGCGCGCCCCCGAGGGGTAGTACCGATCGAGTTGTGCTCGAATACGCGCAGCGCACAAATCAGGTCATCGTGACGTCCAACCACGACATGATGATGATTTGTGCAGAGGCAGGACAACGCTTCGTGTGGCTCGATCCGCGAGGTCGTCAGTACAGCCGCGCCGATCAGGTTCTCATCGTTTTCACACAGATCGATCAGTGGGGGCAGATACTCGCTCAGAGCTCCACGCGGTGTGTCCGGGCACTGCGGACACGCGCGGCTGCCATCGATGCTGCTGAGGCGGCTCGCCTTGCCCGTGCACGAATGCGCGAGCTACGACGTCGTCAGCGCAGGCGGCATCGGACCGTTGAGGGTTCTCCACCGAGCATTCTCAGCACCGACTGACAGCGAGACGCAGTGCGCAAGTCACCGTCGAAAACAGGCCCGCTACAACGTGCGGTAGCGGAGATGTACGACGCCATTGCCGAAACGGCGCTCATCAAGAAGCTCTAGATCGACGCGCGTACCAGTCGGCAACGCCGGATTGCCGCCACCGAGGACGACCGGCCAGACGAACAGTTGGATCTCGTCGACCAGCCCGGCCTTCAACGCCTGTGCCGCAAGGTGCGGGCCACCGACGATGAGATCCCTACTGGCGGCTGCCTTCAGGTCGCGTACCGCGTCGGCGTCGAAGTGGCGTTCGAGCCGGGTCTTGGCGGTTGACGCCGCGGCCAGGGTCGTGGAGTAGACGACTTTGTCCGCCGCCTGCCAAGCGTTCGCGAAGTCGCGCGTGAGGTCCGATTGCGCAGCCAGCGCGGGTTCGGTTTCCCAGACGGCCATCGTGTCGTACATGCGCCGGCCGTAGAGGTAGGTGCCGGCGGACCCCATGAGCTCGGTGATGAACACGAAGACGTCATCGTCGGGTGGGGCCCAGTCGAAGGCACCGTGTGCGTCCTCGGTGCAGCCGTCGAGGGACATGTTCGACGCGTAGATCAGTTTGGCCATTGCCGTCTCTATTCAGGGCGCTTGCGCGATTTGAGGGCGCGCTGTTTGATCCGCAACTTGGCCATGCGGTTTTCATATGCGTCTCGGTCGCGCTGCCGTTTCACTTTCGGAAAGAGACGATCCAATAGCGCGAACCACATGGTCCGACATTAGTTGGCGAGTGCGGCGACCTCAACGCTCGGTACCGAACGCCAACTGCCACCAACGCTCGAGGTGGTCTCGATGACGACCGTGGAAGAGCACGAGGTGGTTGCCGAGGGGCGCCTCGAGCAGATCGCTCGCGTGCGCGCCATCGAGGTGCAATGTCACTTGCGTGCGGCAGAGGTCGGGCGCGTCGCCGCTGTGTTCGATGCGTGCTTCTGCGATCCAGCATTGTTCGAGCGCGGCGCCGCCCAGTCGGAGCAGCGTGACCCACCCGGACGTGAAGTGGCCTCGCAGGCCGACACCGATGCCCGACTCGAAATGCGTGTGCAGTTCGACCTCGCCGCCCACGAGCGACGGTGCGATCGTGCAGTGCGCCAGCAAAACCTCGTTGGTGTCCTCGTCGATTTGTGCCGGGTTGGCCATCCAGCTCGGTTGGTCGAGCAGCGAACGCACCAACAGCATTGCCACCGCGCTCGCCACATCCCCTTCGCAACCCGCCACGATGCCGGCGTCGTTCAACGCGGCGAGCGCGACACAGCCCGACGTATGGAGACTTCCGAGATAGTCGAAGCAGCGCACGGTCACCGCGTCGACGTGCGCCCGCTCGATGGCCCGTACGAGCACGGGGTGCAACGCCGCAGCCGAATCGAGCTCGGGTGATGGCGCGTGCCGACCGGAGAAGCGGGCCGCGACAACCGCGACCGCAGAGGGGTCGGCGTGCGCGAAATCGGCGACCGTGACGTCGATGTCGATCGGGACCAACTCGACGCCCCATCGCGCCGTGAAGCGGGCGGCGTCGGGGATGCTTGCAACGAGCCAGTCCGAGGCGGCTCCGACGAGTCCTAACCGCGTCGAGTGGAGTTGGTGCAGCGCCGCCACGTCGCGCACCACTTCGGCCACGCGCTCTGGCGCCTCGACGTCGACGGGCACGATGCGCCCCCGCACGCCATCGGCCTGGAGCCGAGCGAGTGCCTCGAGCGCGGCGGGCAGACTGTTGTGGAGCGGGTGCGTGAGGAGTACCACCGGTTCGTAGGGCACCGCGGCGCGGCGCTGCCGAGCGACTTCCAAGATGGCCGACTCGGTACCGCCCGTCGCGACAAGAATCACCAACGGCCACTTCGGCTCGTCGCTCGGCGACGCGAGCTCACTCCCGCCGAGCTGACGCAACACCGC
>JBDTLT010000432.1:0-3326 GCA_039934635.1 Acidimicrobiales bacterium | reverse complement strand
CCGAGGTGTACTCGCAGGGATATGCGTCGTTGCCGGGAAGGTCGAGATCGAGATTGCTGTTACCGGCCGCGGCGACATAAAGCGTGTTCGGATGGTTGTTGATGGAGTCGAGCACCGCTTGCGAGAACCCGCTGCCGCTGCCGCTGTAGTTGACGACGTCGGCACCCATGTTGCCCGCGTAGTTGAAGGCCTCCGCGAGATCGACGGTAGTGCCAGAGCCCTCACCATTGAAGACCCGCACGGGCATCAGCTTCACTTGCCAGTTGACACCAGCGACCCCGATACCGTTGTTGCCCCGCGCACCGATCGTGCCTGCGACGTGGGAGCCGTGCATGTTCTGATCGCGCGGGTCGTTGTCGCCGTCGCCGATGACACTGATGTTGTCGCCGACCACATCCCAACCGCGCCAGTCATCGATATAGCCATTGCCGTCGTCGTCGACGCCGTTCGACTCCTTCCCGCTGCCGGTCTCGCCTGGGTTCGTCCAGATGTTCGGGGCGAGATCAGGATGGTCGTACGCGATTCCGGTGTCGACGATGGCTACGACGACGCTCGAGCTCCCCGTCGTGAGGTCCCAGGCTTCCGGCGCGTCGATATCGGCATCGGCGGTACCGGCCGTGCCGTTCACCGTCTGCCCCGTGTTGTTCAGACCCCAGAGATCACCGGTGCGCGGATCATTCGGCGTGGCGCTGGTCTTGTAGATGTAGTTCGGTTCGGCAAAGCGCACACCCGGCTGCGCTCGCAGCGTGGCGATCGCCTGCTCGATCGATTGTCCCGAGTCCGTCGAAACGAGCGAGACATTCGTGACCTTCAACGCGCGATCAAGCGTCACGTCCGCGCGATTCAACGCGCTCTCCGCGGCCGACGAGTCAGCTGACGCATAGAAACCCACGACGACTTGGCCGTCGACGTGTTCCTGCTCGATGGGCGCCAATGGAGGCGGTTCGGCGGCCGCCGCACCATTGGCCACGAACGGAAGCGAGCCGGCCACTGTCATGGCCGCGGCCAGCACCGCGAGTCGATCAAACCGAAACTTCATTGACTTCCCCTAGCGATGCTTGTCAGAGCGAACGTAGGGGTGAGGGTAGAAGTTATTGAGACATGACGAAAGACCATGTCGTAGGCCGTAAGAACCCTTGTCATAGTCAATTCTGACGGGACGTACCTTGTTCGATCGACGAGACGGCGCGCTCGAATGCGAATGCCTACCGACCCCGATCAATCGTTGGGCGAACGACCGAGAACTTCGCCGTTGCGCAGTACCGAGACCGGGCCGTCATCGCTCACTGCGATCACCGTCGCAAACGGATCGTCTCGGCTGTAACGGCGACCGGATGTGTGGCGAGTGCCGCCGAACGCTTGGACAGTTTCTTCCGCTTCATTGCTCGGCACGAGCCGCACACCGAGCTGACGCAACACTCCTTGCGCGTCGAAGATGGCCGCACCATCGATCTGGGTCAGCGCGTGGCGCAGCGCTGCCAGATGCGTGGCCCGATGGACCCGCAGCGGCGGCGGCGTAGGCAACCGCTCTTCCACCGACGGACCGGGCTCGTCGGTAGGCCGGTAGATGAGCAGCGACCCGATCCCCATTGATCCGAGGTCGTGCACGGCGAACTCGAGCATCGCCATGAGCACTGCGGGATCGCCGTGCGCATCGCACGCGATGACCGCATCGATCCAACTCGCAACCGGCGGTTCGTGGTGCCACGTGAGACCTTGCCATCGCAACACGCCGAAGCCGCCGACGACTCGCACCGAGCCCGACGGATGACGCTGCACGATCGTGGCGTCGAGTACCCCTGCCAAGATCACGAGGTCGCGCTCAGAGCCGGCGGGACGGTCGAACACCATCCACTCCGTGGTGCCATCGCTGCGACGCAAGAGCCAACTCGAGAGCCCGTCGGCAAAGCGCCGGGCGGCCGCGAGCGGCTGTTCGTCGAGCGGCTGGCGCGTGATGCCGAGCTGTGTGCCGGCCTCCCACGTCGCCGGGTCCGATAACGGCTCGAAAATCGTGCCGCCGGTCGCGACCCGCCGTTCGTGTACCGGCGGTCGCAGCGCTTGATCGATCTCTTCGATCAACATCGCCTGGAACGCGTCGGTCCCGTCGAGACGCAAGCCGCACTCTTCGAGTTCCTCGGCAAGGCGGCGCAAGCGCCCGGCACCGACTACAGACATCGACCGGACGATACCGCCGCGCGGCATGATGCTGACGCGTGCGGGCAATCGGTGACAGTGTTCTCTGGGTTCTCTGGCGATGAAGCAGGTGCGACCTTGGACATGATGGCGGCGCTCACCGACCACGGCATGCTGCTGCAATCGGCGCGCGGCCCGATTCCCAATGTCGCCGAGCTAGTCGCTGGCGATCGCATCAACGGCAGTTGGTGGTCGCACGCCAAGAGCCACGAGATCTTCACCGCGCTCGGACAACTCGACGATTCGCCCGATGTGGTCCGCCTGCGGCTGGTGAACGGCAAGGTGACGTTCGTTCATCGCCGGCTGTGGCCGGCACTCGTCCGCCTCGCCGATCGATTTACGCCCCCGCAACTTGTCGCCCTGCACGAACAGCACACCGCGTCGGGCGCACACAAGGTCGTGGGACAGCCCTTTCCCGAATGGGTGCCCAAAGGGGTGGTCAGAGCGGCGCAAGAGCTGTCGATCGAGCAGGCATTGGCCCAAATGCCGGCCTGCCTCAGAGGCCTTGACGCTCGATGATCAGAGTTCACAGGATGTTCGCGTGCCCGCGACCCGTTTGGGGAGGCGGCCCGATACCGTCGGCATATGAGCAGCAACGTCATCTCCGATCGGTGGTCGGTCGACGCCGCCGCCCGACCGAGGTTCCGCGGGCATCTCCACACGTGGACTGCCGCTGCGGCGATACCGGCCGGCATCTTGCTGATAGTGGCCGCGCGATCGGCGTCTGCGCGCGTCGCGGCGTCGATCTACGCCGCCAGCGTGCTGGCGCTGTTCGGTACTTCGGCGAGCTATCACCGGCTCGCGCACTCAATGCGAGCGCGCCAAATCCTGCGCCAGCTCGACCACTCGATGATCTTCGTGCTCATCGCCGGCACCTACACACCGATCTGCCTACTTGCCCTGCCGCGTTCGTGGGGCATCCCGGTGCTGTCCGTCGTGTGGTCGGGCGCGGTCCTCGGCATCGTGCTCAAGACCGCGGCGTTCCATCGCTTCCCCATCTTGCGTCACGCGCTCTATCCCATCCTCGGGTGGACCGCGGTCGTCGCCCTGCCGGTGCTGTATCAACGGCTGAGCACGACGCAGTTCGTGTTCATGATCGCGGGCGGGCTCATGTACACGATCGGCATCCCCGT
>JBDTLT010000431.1:0-3327 GCA_039934635.1 Acidimicrobiales bacterium | reverse complement strand
CACCCGCGCCAGCACGCGACAGGTCTCGTCGTGCATGACGTCGGTCGGCATGGGAGTGCCGTCGTAATCGCGCTGCAGCGCCATGGTGCCGGTCGGCATGAGGCGTTGCGCCGACCAGCCACATGCACCGGCGTCCATCGCTTCGTCGAGCAGGCGCGCCATCTCGTTGTGTTCGGCGTCGGTCGGTAGCGCGCCGGCCTTTGCCCGTTCGAGGCCCATCACCCACACCAGCAACGGCGTCAACGGCACGTAGGGCAACAGGTTGACCGACTTCGCAGTGCGATCCAGGCTGTTGAGGAAGTCGGGGAACGTGACCCAGTCCCACGGCATGCCGGCGCGCATCGCGTCGAGGGAGATCGCCTCGTTACGGGTCATCGAGAGCATCGATCGTTCGCGCAATTCGGGGAGCACAGGCGCGAAGCCAAAGCCGCAGTTGCCGATCACCACCGACGTCACGCCATGCCAACCCGAGAGTGAGCAATACGGATCCCAGAAGACCTGGGCGTCGTAGTGGGTGTGTAGGTCGACGAAGCCCGGCGCGACGATCAGGCCTTCGGCATCGATGACCCGATGTGCATCGGTGGCGGCCAGCCGTCCGAGCGCGGCAATGCGCCCGTCGATGATGCCGACGTCGCCGCGATAGCGCGGCATGCGAGTGCCGTCGATGATCGTTCCCCCGCGAAGCACTACGTCGTACATGGTGCATCCCCTCTGGATCCCCGATCCGGAGGCACACTAGCCCAGCGGAATTAAACACAGTATGTGCTTGTTAAAATCGGTCAACCGATCACAGAGGGGTTCCGATGGAACGATCCGCAATCATCACGGGAGCATCACAGGGACTGGGGCGGGCGCTGGCAAAATCGTTGATCGCCGACGGTTGGGGTGTGGTGATCGATGCCCGCAGCGCGGCCCGCCTCCATGCCGCGGCGGCCGAGATCACCGACTGTCAAGACCAGCCTTCCCGGTTCGTGGCGCTTGCCGGTGACATCACCGACCCGACTCACCGCAACGCCATCGTCGAGTCGGCGAGGACCCTCGGCCCGGTGCAGTTGATCGTCAACAACGCGAGCACGCTCGGCGCCTCGCCGCTGCCGGCGATCGACCAGTTGACCGACGAAACGTTGCGCAGAGTTCTGGAGGTCAACGTGATCGCACCCCTTGCACTGGTTCGTGCGTTGGCCGGCGACCTCCAACCGGGCGCCACCATCGTCAACATCACGTCGGACGCGGCCGTCGAGGCCTATCCCGGCTGGGGCGCATACGGAGCCTCGAAGGCCGCCCTCGAACACGCCAGCCGCATTCTCGCGGCCGAGCATCCCGAATGGCGGGTGCTGGTGGTCGACCCGGGCGACATGCGCACCGAGATGCACCAAGATGCGTTTCCCGGCGAGGACATCTCCGATCGGCCGCCTCCCGAAGAGAGTGTCCCCGGGTTGATGGCCCTCATCGTCGGCAACCAAGCCAGCGGTCGCTATCACGCACGGGAGGTGACGCGATGAAGACGCTCGTTCTCGACGCCGATCACTCCGCCCACGAACCACCGGAAGCTCGCGGCCTCGAACGCGACAACGTCCGCATGATGGTGTCACCCGGACTGGACACGCCGATCCACGCCACCTTTCGCGCACTCCCCGACTACCTGGTTCCCGGTGATCTTGTCGTCGTCAACACGTCGGGCACGATCCCGGCTGCCATCGACGCGGTCCTGGAGAACGGCGAGCGCTTCGTGCTGCACGTTTCGACCGAATTGCCCGGGGGGCTGTGGATGGTCGAACCGCGACAGTTGATCGCAGGAGGTGCCACCGAACCCCTTGCACTGCCCGCCAACGCACTTCGTATCCGAATCGCCGGCGGCACCGAGCTCGACCTCTTGCGGCCCGCGCCCGGCTCCGCTCGCTTGTGGATCGCCGCCGTGGTCGGCAACGACGTTTTGACGGCCCAACTGCATGCGGACGGTCGACCCATCCGCTACCGCTACGTCGACCGCGACTGGCCGATCGAGGCCTACCAAACGGTATTCGCCGACGCGCCGGGCAGCGCCGAGATGCCGAGTGCCGCGCGGCCCTTCAGCGACGCCCTGGTGACCGCCCTCATCCGACGGGGCATCGCGCTTGCGCCCCTCACATTGCACACCGGGGTGTCATCGCTCGAGGGTCACGAGATGCCGTATCCCGAACGATTCGCAGTCCCTGCAGCAACCGCTGCCGCGGTCAATGCGACACACGCCGCCGGCGGCCACGTTGTGGCGGTGGGAACCACCGTGGTCCGTGCGCTCGAAACGGCCGCTGATGCTCGGGGCACGGTCCACCCGGCATCGGGTTGGACCGACACGGTCATCACCCCGCAACGCGGTGTGCACGCGGTCGACGGTCTCGTCACGGGGTGGCACGAGCCCGAAGCGTCGCATCTCGCGATGCTCGAAGCCATCGCCGGTCGCGACGCACTCGACCTCGCGTATGCAGAGGCCTACGGGACCGGTTACCTATGGCACGAGTTCGGCGACAGCCACCTGCTGCTGCCATACGCTGGCGGCCGATGAGCGCGTCAGAGTCGACGGGTGCGGTGACCGTGCCCCTCCCACTTCCTACTGGCCGGCGGGCGGTGCTCTACGCCGTTCGCGGCATCGGCGACGCGACGGTCGACGAAGTCGCGGAATACCTCGGCATCACGACCAGTGGTGCGCGGCAACAGCTCTCGGCGCTCGTTTCCGACGGTCTCGTCGCGACCACCGAGGCGGTCCGCGAACAGCGCGGACGCGGCCGGCCCCAGCTCACTTATCACGTCACCGACTTGGCGGATGCGATCTTCCCCAAGGCGTACGCCGCGCTCACGAACGATCTGCTCGGCTACCTGGCCGAGGAGAGTAGCGACACCGTCGATCGACTCTTCGCCCGCCGGCGCGACGACCGCATCGCAAACGCGCAGCTGCGACTGGCGACCAAACGATCCCTCGGAGCAAAGGTCGAGGAACTCGCACGAATCCTCGACGAGGACGGTTATCTCGCCACGGCCGAACGCATCGGCCGCGATCAGTTCCGCATCGTCGAGCACAACTGTGCAATCACTGCAGTCGCCCGCCGCTACGGGCAGGCGTGCACGAGCGAAATCGACTTCATTCGAGCGGTGCTACCCGACGCAGAAGTCGAGCGTACGAGCCACATCATCGACGGCGCGCGCCATTGCGCGTATGACATCGGACGGCGCTGATACAGCTCAGCTCTTGTTGGTCTTGTTGCGTTCGACGAAGGCCTTGACGCGGTCGCGGTAGTCGTTCGTCGACACGATGATGCCTGCAGTGAGGCGCTCGACATCGCGCCCGCGCTC
>JBDTLT010000430.1:0-3337 GCA_039934635.1 Acidimicrobiales bacterium | reverse complement strand
CGAGGGTTCTGCATGTCGTCGTCGCTGATGTAGACGCGCACGTAGCCGGTTGCGGTGGCGCGGTCGCCGGTGATGTCGATGTCGATCACGAACGGGCCCATGGTGTGCGCGCAGCGCCCGACGATCGCCTGGTGGCGCGCGTCGAGCACGAGCTGTTGCGCGCCGGCGGTGCCGTGGAACTGCGACGTGGGCCCGAGGTCGATCACCGTGTCGTCGGTATAGAGCGCGGCGGTGACGTCGGCGTCGCCGATGTCAACGGCAAAGCCGTAGCGCGTGAGGACACGAGTGATCTCTCGTTCGTCCTCGAGTCGCTGCACCCGCGCCGAAAGCTCGGCGATGGTGCGGTCGATGTCGTCCATGTCAGCCCCCTCGGCGCGAGCATCGCACGGGGCGCGGCCTCAGGTTCGACTCGAGCCTCGGGAGGCTCGCTCTTGCGCCGACGGCGACTGCTCGCGCTTGCGGCATTGGCAGCGCCACAGGTGCACGAAGAGCGGCGTCCAACACGCCAGCCCGGCTGCCACCCACCACGCTTCGGTACTCAAAGCCAAGCGCCTCTCGTTGAGTGTCGCCGAAGTGCGTATCGGCCACGCCGACCTGATTGTTAGGAACGCCGTCTTTGAACACGCGTCGGGGTGTATGCAACGATGCGCGTGAACCCTCCATCGTCGTGAACACCGAGGCGCAGCGTGACGACACCGACCCGCGAGAATGGGCCTCGCGTGACAAGAGGTCGTCCCCGCAACCTCGTCTTCGCCGCCCCTCGCGACGACCCGCGGGCACGCCGCCCGGCCGATGTGGCGATGCTCGTGCTCGGCACCCTCATCGTCATGGGCGCCGCCGTTGTGCACCGGCGCGAGAGCGACCTCGACCGTCGTCTGCTGCGGTTGTTCGAAGGCCCCCTGCCGGGCTGGGTCAGCAGCGTCTTCACACTCGGGTATCTCGTGGGCGCGCTCTACACCGTGGCGTTGATTCTCGGGATCGCACTGCTCGGGAGAGGTCGGGGCGCCGTCGCCCGCGACATGATTGCGGCAGCCGCGCTGGTGGCGGTGTCCGCTGCGGCGCTCGGTTGGATGGCCGGCCCCGAATGGCCCGATGTGTTACCCGAGTGGATCGAACACAACGGCTTCCCGTCGTACCCCGCCCTCGAGTTGAGCCTGACGGTCGCGGTCATCGACGTCGCGCGTCCGTACCTCGCGGTGCACATGCGCCGCCTAGGCGACAGGGTGGTCGCCTTGACCGCCGTCGCCGCGATCGTGATGCGCTACGGCACGTTGTCAGGGACCATCGGCGCACTCGCGCTCGGTCTGGCGGTGGCCGCCGCGGTGCACTTGATCTTCGGCTCCGGCAAAGGCATCCCGAGCAAGGAGCGCATTCGCGCCGCGCTCGAGAATTGCGGTATCCGCACCATCGGCATCGACTACGTCGACAACCAGCCGGTGGGAGCCACGCTCGTCAAGGCGCATCTGGTCGGTGGTGACGACGCGCTCGTCAAGGTCTACGGACGCGACGCCGCCGACGCAGCATTCGCGTCGCGCCTGTGGCGGACGATCTGGTACCGCAACAGTCAGCACGCACTCACCGCGAGCGGACTCCAGTTGGTCGAACACGAGAGCCTCATGCTGCTGGCCAGCGAACGAGCGAACGCACCGGCGCCTGCACTGTTGGGTTGGGGACGCGGTGAGGCCGGAGACGCCGTCCTCGCGACGCATCTGGTCGATGCACCGACGCTGGCGCAACTCCAAGCGTCACAGGTATCCGACGCGCAACTCGACGCGATGTGGCACGCGCTGATCCAGCTGCATAGCGCCGGGATCGCACACTCCGCCATCGATGGCCGGCAGATCTCGATACTCGACGGGCAGATCGCCTTCGAAGATCTCTCCGTGGCAATCGCGTCGCCCGACGAGGCCACGCTTGCCGCCGATCGTGTGCAACTCCTGACCACAATGGCGGTGAGCGTCGGGCGCGAACGCGCGATCGCCGCCGCGCAACGCAACTTCGGCCGAGACGACCTCTTGGCAACGCTGCCGTTGCTGCAACGAGCGGTGTTGACCAGCCGGCTCGAACGCGACGTTCACAACGCCCACTTGAAGCTGGCCGATCTGCGGGCTGATCTAGCCTCGGCGCTGGACACAGAACCGCCGCAGCTTGCACAGCTCTTGCGTGTGACGTGGAAGCACGTCGCAGTAATTGTCCTCTCTGCGGTCGCCGCCTATGCCCTCATCTCCGAGCTCGCCGACATCGGCTTGCGCACCATTGCGGATCAGATGGCCTCCGCCGACTTCGCCTGGATCGCAGTTGCGTTCGTGCTCGTGCAGCTCACCAACGTCGGCGAATACATCAGCCTCACCGGCACGGTACCTCGGCCGCTGCCGTTCGGCCCCACCATCATGTTCCGCTACGCGATGTCGTTCATCGCCCTCGCCGTGCCCGGCGAAGTCGGCGCCATCGCGCTCAACACGCGCTACATGCAGAAGTTGGGCATCTCGACAGGGCGAGCGCTCGCGCAAGGCCCGATCCTCATGCTCTTCTCGAAGAGCACCGACATCATCTTGTTGGCACTGACGGCTCGTTATGCCGGCGACACCGTCAACTTCGACGTGCTTGGCAAGGGCGCAGTATTTCGGCTCCTCACCTTTGCGGTCATCGCCGCCGCGATCGGCGCAATCCTCATCGTGGTCGTGCCCAAGATCCGCAACCGCGTGGTGCCACCGCTGCGAGAAAGCATCGCGGCGGTCAAGGAGTCGTTGAGCGACCCGCGGCGGTTGCTGCGCATCGCCGTCGGCACGTTGCTGCAGAAGGTCCTGTTCGCCTTGGCCCTCACCTGTTCGGTCGCGGCGTATGGAGACCACCTCGACTTCAGGCAGGCCGTCTTCGTAAATGTCGCGGCGTCGTTGCTGACCGGGTTGGTGCCAGTCGCGGGAGGCATCGGCGTCGGCGAGACGGCTCTGACCGCCGGCTTGACCGCGGCCGGGATTCCACCGCAAGCAGCGGCCGCCGCCGCCATCACTCATCGGCTGGCCACCAGCTACCTGCCGCCCATTTTCGGGTTCTTCGCGTCACGCTGGCTGACTGCACACGAGTATCTCTGAGCAATCGCACTAGGTTCGCCTCGAGGTCACGGAACGGGGATTCGAAATGACGCTGACCAAGCCCGCAACATTCACGATGAGCATCACGCCGTTCGGCGCCGACGGCTCGATCGACGAGCCGGCGTTGCGAGACCACTTGCGGTTTCAGCGAGACGCGGGGGTCGGTGTCTGTCTCTGTAGCCAAGGCAGCGGCGAAGGCGATCTTCTGTCGATCGAGGAGCGTTTGCGCGTCTACGAGATCGGCG
>JBDTLT010000429.1:0-3346 GCA_039934635.1 Acidimicrobiales bacterium | reverse complement strand
CACTACGCGGACGATCCGAGCCACCAGCACGCGGTCCTGCACTGCGCGGACCCGCACTCGTACGGGGACCCGCACTACGGGGCCGATCGCCGTCGGCGCGCCGAGGGCCGCGGCCCGTCAGCTTTTCTTCGTCTTCGTCCGGCCGGCGACGAGCGGGTCGGGCGGGCCGATCGCTCGAAGGGCGACGCGCGGGAGCAGTGGACGGACGCTTGCGAATCGGCATAACAGAGCGAGGCTAGGGCGCAGGCAGGCCGTTTACGCGACCTCAGGTCGATTCGCGAGTGTCAGTCGAGCTGCGCCTGGCGCCGTGCGGCGAGTGCCTGTAACCGGTGGCGCACCGGCGTCGCCAGCCACCGCTCGCGCTCCATGCCGATCACGTGCACGTCGGTGAGTTTGTCGCCGACGAGTACCCGCTCGCGCAGTACGCCGAGGTGCATCGACTCCCCCCGCCGGAAGCCAGAGGAAAAGGCGCCCACGTTGTCCTCGAAGGAATGGGCGTAGATCCACCGCAGCGGCGTGTTGAGAAACACCCAATCGCAGAACAGCATCAGGCCCTCCATCACGGCGCCACGCCCGCGATGTTCGGTGCCGGCGTAGATCGAGAACCAACCGTGCCCCGCCCTCAGATCCACGTCGTGCAGTTGGACATAGCCCGCGATGCGTCCCTCCCCCAGCGTCTCGACCACCAGAATCGCGTCGGTCTGCTTCCACAGCGCCGACTCGTACTCTTCGAGCGGCGGCAGCGCACCGCGGTAGCGCCACGTCGCGGCAGTACTCGGGTCTGACTCGATGCGATGCAACTCGGGATAGTCGCTCGGTCGCGCATGGCGAATTTGCACGTGCGCGCCCTTCATCGGTCCACCCAGCGCTCGTGCTGCTCGCGCGACAGCCCGAAGATGTGCCGATCGACGTAGTTGCCGCCGATCAATGCGAATTCGGGCAACGTCACTTCGCGTTGCCATGCATCGGCCATTTGCGCCAGCAGATCGGGATCGTCGTCGAAGCGCTCGTAGAACAACTTGCGCACGGGCGCGCCGGCGAAGGCCGCGCCGACGATCTCGGGCACCATCGACGCCACTTCGCTCTCATGACCCGGCAGCGCGAAGACCTCGAACGCACCGACCGCGCTCGTTCCCGAGACATCGGCGAGGATCGAGAAACCAATTGATTGGCCCTCGTCATTCATGATCGCGGCCGCCGCGGCAACCGACTCGACAGAGTCGAGTAGGCGCCGCGGGTCGAGGCCATGACGGGAGAACCGCCACCACCGGGGATCGATGGTGGCGACGAGCTCGTAGACGAATGGGATGTCGGCTGGGCCGGCGAGGCGCCAAGTAGTCACTCGAGCTTTTAGAGGTAGTAGCCCGTGATGTCGAGGATGATGTGGGCGCTGCCGGGTTGATCGCCCATGAAGATCTTCAACTGCCGGCTGGCATCGAGCTTGCACACGCCACCGTTGGCCACGGACGCGCCCGGGCCGGTCCAGTTGATCGTCGACGCCGTGAATGACGTGGCGCCACCGGGGGTCACCGCGATGAAGTTGGCTTCGGTGGTGCCGGTCACCGTGAGGTTGTACGTCACCGCGGTCGCACCCGCCGGGACGATGTCGGCCGTCGTCACCAGACCAGCGCCATTGTGCGCGTCCTTCACGGAGACCACTCGGTTCGTGTTCGGCGCGAGGACGCCGCTTGTTGTGTACGCAGCCAGCCGCGAGTCGTAGGCACGCGCTGGATCGATAGCGACGAAACCGCCGGCCACAGCCACACCGGTGAGGCGGCGCCAGACTGCGTCGTTGCTGGAGCCAGTCTCGCTTTTCGCGCAGAACCACAGATCACCGTTCGTGACCTTGAACTGTCCAACCGTGCCGCTCGAAGAGGTCGGCGCAGCGCTGCCCGTGCTGTCGGTCAGCTTCAGCGGGACCGGACCATCGAATTTGGCGCCGACATTCGCACCGGCGCCGACGAAGGCAATCGACTGGCGAGCGCCGGAGGCTATTGCCGAAATACAGGACAACGACATATTGAGGTCCGTCGACCCGGCACTGTCCGTCACGTGGAAGGCGCCCACCAGCGGGCTCGCAGAATAACCCGAGTTGGTAACCAACAAGGTCGACGAGTCCGCGGTGTTGGTCGAGCCGATCACGATGCTGTTGCCGTCAATCGCTCCCGCGGGCTTGGCAAAGGCCAGGCTGCCGACCGCAACACCGGCTGCGGCGGCACCGACCGTACGCAACATTCCGCGCCGAGGCATTTCTGCAGGATCGGCTGCCGGAACAGCATCGATTCGCGCGGGCGCCTGGTCGCTGAGTTCGTCGACGCGGCGCTGCAGCCGGTCGATTTCTTGTCGTAGCGCGCGGATGTCGGCATCGTACATGGGGGTGGCCTCCGGGGTAGGTGGCGGGCCCGATCGGACCCGAGGTCGCCGCGGACTCTAGTCCGTGACGCCGGCGGTGCCGTCCGATACACGCAAGACAAATACGGCCCCGAAAAACACAGCGAGCCTGACCGAAGTCAGGCTCGCATGCGTAAGAAATCGGCGGCGTCCTACTCTCCCAGGCCGAATCCAGCCAAGTACCATCGGCGCTGGCGGGCTTAACTTCCGTGTTCGGAATGGGAACGGGTGTATCTCCGCCGCCAAGGCCACCGAAACCAGTTGTTCTGCGGGCAAACCGCGGAGCGGGCCCTTCAAGAACTCCATAGCGAACACGAGCGGTATTGCTTCCAAAGATCCAAGCCCTCGGCCGATTAGTACCGGTCAGCTGAACACATTGCTGTGCTTACACTTCCGGCCTATCAACGTGGTCGTCTTCCACGGGCCTTACCTGGTTAACCAGTGGCTAGATTCATCTCAAGACGAGTTTCCCGCTTAGATGCTTTCAGCGGTTATCTCTTCCGCAGGTTCGCTAACCAGCCATGCTCCTGGCGGAACAACTGGCACACGAGAGCTGCGTCCGTCCCGGTCCTCTCGTACTAGGGACAGCCTCTTTCAATCTAGCTACGGCTGCAGAGGATAGGGACCGAACTGTCTCACGACGTTCTGAACCCAGCTCGCGTACCGCTTTAATGGGCGAACAGCCCAACCCTTGGGACCTGCTACGGCCCCAGGATGCGATGAGCCGACATCGAGGTGCCAAACCTTCCCGTCGATATGGACTCTTGGGGAAGATAAGCCTGTTATCCCCGGCGTACCTTTTATCCGTTGAGCGACGGCGCTTCCACAAGCAACCGCCGGATCACTATGCCCTGCTTTCGCACCTGCTCGACGTGTTTGTCTCGCAGTCAAGCTCCCTTTTGCCATTGCACTCGACGCCTGATTGCCAACCAGGCTGAGGGAACCTTTGGGCGCC
>JBDTLT010000428.1:0-3354 GCA_039934635.1 Acidimicrobiales bacterium | reverse complement strand
CGTCGGCCGCCGATCGATATTCGCTGCCGAACACACCGAGCAGTGGGGCCCGCAGCACGATCAGGCTGAGGCCGAGGAACACACCGATGATCGTCATGAACCGACTGATGTTCGTGAGCAACGGCTGGAGCGTGCGAGAGTCCTTGGCCCCGGCGAATCTCGGGACGGCCCAACTGCCGATGGCCATATGCGGGATGTCGAGCAGTTGTGCCATCTTCCAGGCCGCGAACAACAGCGCGAATTCCGTGGGATCGAGCGCGAGGCCCAGCGCCAAGACGATGGTGCGCCCGCTCGCGGCCTGGCACAGCGCGACCATGAAGAACTTGGACGCCACGCGACGCCAGTGCCGCTCGGCGAGCTCGCCCGGATCGGCGGTTTGGAAACCCGACGTCATTGCGCGACAGCAGACGTGGATGACGACGACCGCGATCGCGGTGCCGAGCAGCACCGAGAACAAGGCCGCCTCGCCGCTGCGCCGATCGAGTCCGATGCCGATAGCGATGAAAATGACGCAGCTGAACACCGCGGTGGCAAGGAACGTGAGCGTGTCCGCGAGCAGGGGACGCCCGTGCGCCGACAGCCACGCGTTCTCGACGCTGCCGAACGCGCCGACCACCACGGTCGCGGCAGTCAAGCCCGCGTAGAGCGCGTGGCTACGCCACGAGGCCGAGTCTTCGCTCGCCGTCAATATGGCGATCGAGGCCGGCACCGCGATGACCAACCCGACCAGGGTGCGCCGCACGACGAAGCGTCGCAGGCCCGCGAGGAAGACCGGACTGGCTGACACGAATCGAGGTGCCTGCTGCAGCACGAGTTGGTCCGAGCCCCGCCCCGCCAGCCCGCTCAACGCCAGCGCCACCGACGCGGCGAACGCGTAGCGACCGTATTGCGCCGTGGTGGCCGAGCGGGACACGAGCACTTGCAGCACGTAGCCGAAGACGCTCACCAGTAGCCGCACGCCGACGGCCACGATCATCACGGGCAGCGTCGACAGCAGGAAGGTGCCCCCGAGGCGTTGCTTCAACCATCCCGGGCCGACGGCCTCTGTCGTGTGGAGTTCCTCGATCGCCATGGTCGTACTTGTCTGTTCCCGCGCTATTCGATGCCGGCGATGCGAAGGTATTCGCGGGCGACCGCCATCGAGTCCCACTTGGCGCGCTTGCCTGCGACTTCATCGGCATCGGCGGTGCGACCACCGACGCCGATCACCGCGCGGGCCAATGCCGATGGATCGGCATCGATCATCGAGGACGTCGAATACCCCGCCATGAGGTCTCGCGCGCCGCTGCCGGAATCGGTGGACACAACGGGCGCACCGAGCGCGATGGCTTCCATCAAACCTACGGGTTGCGCCTCGGTGAGCGATGTCGAAACGACCGCGACTGCACGGCGCATCGACGGGAATGGATTGTCGGTCATGCCCGGCAGCGCCAGTCGGTCAGCGACCCCCAACTCGTTCGCGAGCGCAGTCAGGTGTTCGCGCTCGGGGCCTTCGCCGTAGATGACCAACGAGTGATCGGGCAGACCCGTGAGCGACCTCACCGCGAGATCGAAATGCTTGACACTCTTCAAGCCGCCGACGCCGAGGATGCACTGGCGTTGCGTCATCCACGGGTGAGGCTCGCCGTGCTCCGCGGCAGAGTCGAGCCGTTGCAGGTCGAGCGGATTGTCGATGACCGCGATACGACTCTTGTCCCAATGCAGAGCTTGCGCGAGTTCGTCGCGCGCGTCGTCGGACACCGTGGCCAGCGCAGTGGCGCGGCCGAGCGTCATGCGCGCCGCCGTTACCCATGCGCGGGCGCGAAAGCTGTAGCGATCGTGGAAGTCGGTCGTCAGAATGCGGTTGTGGTGTACCGCGACGACCGGGGTGTTTCTGCGATCGAGCTGCTCGGCGATCACGGCCCATGTGTTGGCATTCAGGCTCGCGAACATCGCGTCGGGCCGGGCCACGTGGAGGTAGCGCTTGAGCGCCGGTACCGAGAGCACGGCCGGCGTTCGCCCCAGATTGCGCACCTCGACTTCGGGGTCGAGCAGCGCCGCCAGCGGCCCTTCCTGACTGAGCACGACGACGGTGGCCTGTCGACCCTGCCGGCACAATGCATTGGCCAGGTTGACCGAGGCCTTTTCCGCGCCGCCCATCAGCAGAGTCGGCAAAACGATAGCGATCGGGCGCGACATGAAACGGCTACCTTACCGCCGGTAGTGGCGCGCGGTCATCGGGCAAGTCATACGTGTACGTCAAGTGATCGGAACCAATCCACCGTGCGCCGCACCGCCTCCGCAAACGCAACCGGCCGCATGTCCGGAAAGAGGCTCTCGAGCGCAGTCGCGTCGGCTTGCGAATGCGCGACGTCACCCGCGCGGGCGTCGACGTGCACGCGTGGCAGCACGCATCCGAGGATCGACTCGATCTCTGAAATGAGCTCGAGGAGCGTGGTTCGCGACCCGAACGCGAGATTGATCGGCTCGGCGTGCGCGACCCGGGTCGTGATCGCGCGTTCGAGAACCGCAGTGACCGAATCGACGAACGTGAAGTCGCGCGACTGATTGCCGTCGCCGTGCACCGTGAGCGGCCGGCCGTGTAGCGCAGCATCGATGAACGACGGCACGACGGCCGCATACGCATGGTTCGCCGCCTGGAGCGGACCGAACACGTTGAAGAAACGGAAGGCGAGCGTCGGCAGACCGAAGCTGTGACCGTAGGCCAGCGCGTATGCCTCGGTGGCGAGCTTGCTCGCGGCATACGGGCTGAGCGGTCGCGACGCGAGGTCTTCTCGCTTGGGCAGCACCGGATTGGCCCCGTACACGCTCGACGACGAGGCCACGATCACCTGCGGCTGCCCGGTCAGACGGGCGGCCTCGAGCACAGTCATCGTGCCGGTCGCGTTGGCCAGATGACTGGCCATCGGATCTTGGATCGACCGGGGAACCGACGGTCGTGCCGCCAGGTGCACCACCGAGTCGACGCCTTGGACCAGCCCGCGTACGAGGTCGGCGGCGAGCACGGTGCCGACGACGAGCTCGACGTCGAGACCGTCGAGATTCGACCTCGACCCCGTGGAGAGGTCATCGAGGACCGAGACGTGCGCCACTTGCGGCGTCGTCAGCAGGCGCCGGCACAGGTTGGCTCCGATGAAACCGGCACCGCCGGTGACGAGAATTCGCACTATCCGAGGTTACCGGGAGCACCTCGTCACCCCGCCTCGATCCAACGATCGGCCTCCTTCAGGCGCTTCTCCAACTGCACGACGGTGGCTTCGGCGATCGATCGGATGCCCGCCCGCCGATTCAACTCACCGTTGATCCGCGCGTGATCCCAACCGGTGAGGCGGGCCAATTCGGTGACGCGCACCG
>JBDTLT010000427.1:0-3392 GCA_039934635.1 Acidimicrobiales bacterium | reverse complement strand
CTGCTGCGGTGGTTGTTCAGTCCCATGCTCAGACAATCCAAGAATTCTCGTCGCAGGCCATAGTCAGTGGGTGCCACACGGAGGCATCCTGGCGGCATGTTGTCGCCTGGAGGACCAAGCGGCTTGCGGTTTGACGACCTCCAAGTGATCCGGGCTACTGACGACGTGATCGAACGCACGCTCGACAATCTCGGCGGAACGTCGACGATCACCCTTGATGGTGCGACCGGTGAACAGATTGATGGCACGAGGCTCGACTCATTCTGGCCACCAGACGCCTTGGCCTAAGGAGGCAACAGAGGACCTACTTCGCGTTGAGGTAGACGCTCAGGACTTCGCTACAGGCCGCGCGTGCCGTTTACGAGCGGCTCAACAGGATCGTCGAGGACGGCGGCCATCGTGCCGGCGACGAGTCGATCACGACCGGCAACGGCGTGCGCGTACACGCGCATGGTCATCGATGCGTCGGCGTGGCCGAGTCGTGAAGCCACCGTCCTCACGTCGTGACCACTCGCAATCGACTGAGTCGCCGAGAAGTGCCGCAAGTCGTGCAGCCTCCATTTCGAGTCGATGCCGGAGAGCGCACGAGCGCGCGTCCACCACCATCCGATGCGATCCGGCGCCGGCGTGTGCTCGTCGACACCGAACACCCACGGCGTCACCACCTGTCGCTGCAACCTCAACTCCGCCACCATCCGCAGCGTGCGATCGTCCAACGACACCAGCCGGCTGTTGACGGTCTTCGTCGGGCCGTACACATAGCGCTCGGGGTCGTCCGCGGGTTTCGAACGATCGGGCGTGATCTGATCATCGATGAGCAATGCGCCCTCGCGGAGGTTCTCCCATCGAAGTGACGCGATCTCGGCACGCCGCGCGCCCGCGGCGGCAGCGATTCGCAGCGCCAGTTCGGCGTCGGGGCCCAGCGACCGGGCGGCGGCCAAGACCGCCTGTACCTCGCCCGGCGTCATCGCCTCTCGAGGCGCGGCCTTGCGCGACTTCGGCTTCGCCGCCCTCACCGCATTGTGCGTGATCCATTCCCAGCGCACCGCTTGCTCGAAGGCACCCCGCAAGAAGGCGTAGCGATTCTGTAGAGCGCCTGCGCCGACCTTGGCCTGCCGCATCCGCAGCACCCACGCGTCAACGTCGCGCACGGACACTCGCGCCACTGCCATCTTCGATATCGGATCATCCAGAATCTTCTTCACGCGACCACGATGATCAGCTCGCGTCTGAATCGCCCAGATCGGCGTCTTGTGTTTCACATAGTCATCGAGCAACTCGGCAACTGTTCGACCACCTGCTGCCGGCGACGGTCGCAACGTCAATTGCGCGGCGAGTCGTTGCGCGTCCCGCTTCGAGCCGCGCACCGTCTTCGATAGTTGCACCGGTATTCCACTCGCGTCGCGACCCGCGAAAACGCGCACTTCCCAGAGACCGGGACGCTTCTCGCGCAGTGTCGCCATCGATGAGCAGAGTAGGCGACGAAAAGTAGGGACAAAAGTAGGGACAGCGCTTTTTGTGCAAACGAGTCACGATGTCGGACTGAACGGACGTGAGCGCACTCGACGGACAGCGCAGCAGGAATCGCCTATAAATAACGGCAATTCGTCACTCCACGCGCATGCCGCTGATTGCACGCGCAATCACGAGTCGTTGTATCTCTGAGGTGCCTTCGAAGATCGTGTAGATCTTCGCGTCGCGATGCCAGCGCTCGACCGGGTATTCACGCGTGTAGCCGTAGCCGCCGAGTATCTGGATCGCGTCCTCGGTGACCTTCACCGCAACCTCGCCGGCCTTGAGCTTTGACATCGAGCCTTCGCCGCGGCGAAGACCTCCATTGCGAGCGAGCCACGCGGCGCGCCACACGAGCAGCCGCGCTGCGTCGATCTCCATCGCCATGTCCGCGAGCTTGAAACCCACTGCTTGGTGCGTGGCGATCGCCTTGCCGAACGTCTTGCGCTCTTTCGCGTAGTCGAGTGCGAATTCGAACGCGGCGCGTGCAATGCCAACGGCCTGCGCGCCGACGGTCGGTCGTGTCGCTTCGAACGTCGACATCGCCGGTTGCTTCTGTCCGGTGTGCGTTGCTTCGCGTGCTCGCGCCAGCTTCTCGTCGAGCTTCTCCTTGCCACCGAGCAGACAACTCGCCGGCACGCGCACGTCATCGAACACAACCTCGGCGGTGTGCGACGCCCGGATGCCGTGCTTCTTGTACTTCTGCCCCATCGACAAGCCCTTGGTCCCGGGAGGCACGACGAACGACGCCTGTCCCCGACCCTTGAGACCGGGATCAACGGCCGCCACCACGACATGCACATCGGCAATGCCGCCGTTGGTGATCCACGCCTTCGTCCCGTTGATGACCCACTCGTCGGTCGCGCCGTCGTAGACCGCCCGCGTGCGCAGTGACGACACGTCGGACCCGGCGTCGGCCTCGCTGACGCAGAACGCACCCAGCTGCACCTTGTCGGCGGTGCCATAGCACTGCGGCACCCACTCGAACACTTGCTCCTTGGTGCCGTTGGCGAGAATGCCTGCCGCGGCGAGACCTGACCCGAAGATCGCCAGCCCGATGCCGGCATCGCCCCAGAACAATTCTTCGGCCGCGACCGGATACGTCAGGCCGGTCTTGTCCTCGTTGGCGTTCGCCGCGAACTCCCACGAGTAGAGGCCGATGCGCGCCGCCTCTTGCACGATGGGCATCGGGAACTCTTCGCGCTCGTCCCATTCGTGAGCGGCAGGGCGCACCACCTCGGCCGCGAACTCGTGAATCCATTTCTGGATTTGCTGTTGGTCTTCGTTGAGCGCCAACGAGAATTCGCCCATTGGACGACCTCCACGATTTTGAGGACCGGTTACCAGTCGGTAACAAGGCTACCGGTCGGCGATTGCCGCAACACCGCGAGGCACACATACCCATGCGATCATCGCCAGAATCGCGGCCGCGATGTAGGGCGACGCGACGGCGACATGGCCGAAGAGCAACCCGGCCAACACTGGCCCCGCGATACGCCCGAGTGCCGACGCGCTCTGCTGCACTCCGAACGCCTCGCCCCGCACCGCGGGATCGACTGCGCCTGCGGTCACTGACGACAGGGTGGGCGTGAACAAGCCTTGTCCGATGACGAGGAACGCGAGCGCCAGACCGAGCGACACCCACCGCCCATCGACCGCCAACAACACATAACCGATGCCGCTCGCAACAAACGCGACGCGGAGGATCTCACTGCCGCCAAGCCGTTGACTGACCTGTCCTATTACTCGGGCCTGCATGACCACCATCGCCAAGCCGATGGCCGTGAACAGCGCGTAGACGACACCATGACGCGCATCGAAGCGATGATCGAGCAGCAGCGAGAACGTCGACTCGAAGCCACTGAACGCGATCGTGCCGA
>JBDTLT010000426.1:0-3426 GCA_039934635.1 Acidimicrobiales bacterium | reverse complement strand
ACCCTGGCGGGCGTGCGCGAGGTCGGCCGCATCTTTCGCGCCGAGCTCGACGCCCTAGGCTTCAATACGAGCTGGGTCGCGCAGGACGAGCTCCATCGCGGCGGGCATCTCGTCGCGGACCATCCAGGGCCGGGCCCCCGCATCCTGCTGATCGGCCATCTCGACACAGTGTTCGAAGCCGATAGCCAGTTCCAGAAGCTGGAGCGCCTCGACGGCAATATGGCGCGCGGCCCTGGCATCATCGACATGAAAGGCGGCGATGTCATCATCATTCAGGCTTTGAAAGCGCTCAGTAGCGCCGGGCTGCTGAAGAAAATGAACGTGATCGTGGTCATGACGGGCGACGAAGAGGAGCCCGGCCGGCCGCTCAGCAAGGCGCGCGAGGCTCTCGTGGCCGCGGCCCGCGGCGCCGATGTCGCCGTAGGCTTCGAGGATGGCGACGGAGACCCGGCCCATGCCATCGTGGCCCGTCGCGGCACGACTTCGTGGCAGCTCACGGTCACAGGCATGACAGCGCATTCGTCGCAGATCTTCAGCGATGCCTTCGGTCCCGGAGCGATCTTCGAGACGTCGAGGATCCTCAACGCGTTCCGCGAGCAGCTGGCCGGCCAGCCCCATCTCACGTTCAACCCCGGCGCAATCGTTGGTGGAACGAGCGTCGAGATGGACGCAGCGCAAGCCCGAGGAACGGCCTTCGGCAAGACGAACGTCGTGTCGGCGCGCACGGTCGTCACGGGCGACCTTCGCGCCCTGAAGCTGGAGCAATTCGCCACCGCCAAGGCGACGATGCAGGCCGTGGTCGCGGCGTCGCTTCCGCACACGAAGGGGGAGCTCACATTCGACGAAGGCTATCCGCCGCTCGCACCGACCGAGGGCAACGCCAAGCTCCTCGCGCTCTACGACCGCGCCAGCCAGGACCTCGGCCTCGGTCCCGTGACGGCGGTCAGCCCGGACAAAGCCGGCGCTGCGGACGTCGCGTTCATCGCCGGCGAGGTCAGCTCGATCATCGACGCCGCCGGCCTCAAGGGACACGACGACCACTCGCCGAGCGAAACCGCCGACCTGTCCACGTTGCCAGTACAGACGAAGCGCGCCGCCGTGCTGCTGGCGAGGCTCGCACGAGGAGATGCGGCGGCTCGTTGACGGATGGGAAGAGGCGGAATGGACCGCTTGATGTAACAGCTTTGTAGCTAGGTTTAAGAACCTCAATCCAAAGGCGATTGACGGCGGCGACTAAATGCGTCGAGGCGCTCGAAAGGACGTAGACGCCCCATCAGGACGGTATCGGCCCGCGAACCAGAAGCAGCTCAACGAGCTCGTGGAATCCTCGAGCGCGGATGGACTTGTTCCGCAGGTGCTCTCAACCAGGCACGAATATTTCGAACACGAGCGAGAAAGCGAGATCCTTTTGTGAATATGGACGCATGTGGCGAACATGTTAGCGGTGGGTCGGGATTTCCCTGTGCGTGGCCAGCTTGCACGCTCGGAACCGAGGTTGAGCATCTAGAACGGACAACGGTACGGCCGGCAGATTATGTCCGCGGATCTCTTGAAAGCTTCGACGGCCGAACTCGATACTTCTGGCGTAATCCAGAGCACCCGTGGGTCACCGTCGCCACCCAGATACGAAATCACGAACGCGCTCGTCGACAAAGGCCTTTCGCTGGGAACGCCCTCGTATATCACTACACCACACTGCCGGCTTTTCAGAACATCGTGGAATCACAGGTGATGTGGTTCTCTGACTACGCCTACCTCAACGATTCGAGTGAGGTGCTACATGGTTTGAGTTTGGCCCGTAACGTCTTCGACAACATGGGGAGCTTCAGCCACGAAGAGAGCTTGAGGTTGTTAGCACTCTTGGATGCCCCAATGAACGAGCACCCACGCATCTGCGTAAGCTGCTTCTCTCTTGAGCGCGATAGCCTGAGCCAGTGGCGGGCGTATGGGGCCGACACCGTGCAATTGCGTTCGGTGTAGAACCAACCGAATTCTTCTTTAGCATCGGCCACCCAATGGAGACGGACCTCGGACCCGTTATTTACGATCGGGCAACCAAAATCGCGATTCTTCAGGGATTCTTTCATGATTGGACCGAACTATTTCGGTTGGACCAGGCCTTTGCAGGCAACCCGCGCTGGAACTTTGACGCCTATTATCGGGAAGTGTTCCGTGGACCGTTCTACGAGATACTGGCCAGCCTAAAGAACGAAGCGTTCCGCGACGAACGTGAGTACCGGTTGGTTTATCGCGAAGATCCTACCCTATTCAACGGTGAGCCATTCACTAGGGCACCAAAGTACTTCAGGATGGCGGGCTCGCTGTTGGTTCCCTACACCACTTCTCGAGATCTGGTGGGCTCCCGCATCGATGGGTACGAGGCCAGTCGTCCGAGTAGTACACTCGCGATTCGCGAGGTGATGGTAGGCCCGCACCCCTTGGCGCAATCAGCGTTGGCGGGTGTCCGGGAGTTCCTCGATGAGCGCGGTTACAGGGACACACCGGCGGTAGCCTCCGACGTGCCATTTCGGTGACCGCCGGTGCCAGCCCCAAACAAACAGCTTCGATTGCTGCCGCCGTCACTGGTGGCGCGTCGCGCCGCGGGCAATCTCGAAGTGCCGCACGCGGTGCTGCTGGCAAGGCTCGCGCGGGGAGATGCAAAGGCTCGTTGACGTGGGAAGAGGCGGAATGAACCGCTTGATGCAACAGCTTTGCAGGCTATGAAGAAACTCGATCTGGAGCTCCCGATGCTCGGATTCATCGTCGGAACGCGTGCCGCTCTCGCCTTCGGCGCGGGGCTGCTTCTGTCTGAGAAACTGCCCAAGGAACGCCGCCGAGCCATTGGCTTCACACTGCTGGCGATCGGAGTGGCCACCACGATTCCCGCAGCAATGGCCGTTTTTCGCGGAGTGAGCCCGGCGGAGAGGAGTGAGGGCTCCTAACGTGTGGTGCCGCCCGCGACACAGAGTTGAGAAGCCCCCCACACGCGCGTCATCCTGAGCAGGCGCAGCACTGCGCAGGATCTCGAGATGCGCACGGACACGATGCGACGCGGAGCGTTGCCGACGACGCTCCGCGTACCGCACTTGAAGCATCTTGAGATCCTTCGCCGTATACGCGGCTAAGGATGATGCGCGCGAGGGCCGGCTAGTTCGCTTTGTGGTCGACCTTGAAGTTGACGGTCAGCGTAAAGACGACGTCGATAGCGACGCCGTCCCGCATGGATGGCGCGAACGTCCACTGCCTGACTGCCGCGAGTGCAGCTTCGGTGAGTCCGTCGGGGAGTCCTTTCAGGACTTGCGTGTCCGCTACCGCTCCGCTCTTGTCGATCAGGACTGCGATGACCACGATGCCTGTGGTCCTGGCAGCTCGTGCGGCATCGGTGTAGCTCGGGTCAACGCGGTGCGTCAACTGCGGGGCCTTGAC
>JBDTLT010000425.1:0-3431 GCA_039934635.1 Acidimicrobiales bacterium | reverse complement strand
CGACACCGAGACGCTGCGTCAACTCCGCCTCCAACCCCGCGTGATACACCGCGGATACCGTGCGTTGATCGAACTTCAAATAGCGGGCATCGAGCGCCAAGAACCGGCCATCCGGCGCCAACACACGATTCGCGATCACCGCATGGGTATGCAACTGCGGATCACCAGACCGCGACGTGTGCTGACGAAACAACGCCGCCGTGATCCCTTCTGCGTCGACCACACAGATCTGGCCGTTCACTTGCATACGAGTGGTGGCGTGGCGTTCGATCCAACCCATCGCCGCGTCCACCGCCGCGTCATGCGCTGCGAGCACTTCGGCCCGCGTGGTCTCGTCGGCGAGTCCCCACAATACGGACACCGATTTGGGCGCCGAGAACGTCACGTCGAATGCGCGCACCGACTCCCTACCGTGACGTCGACCCAACACGAAGCTCCCGGTCGGATCCTGGCCGCCGATCACGTTGACGAACGCTGCGTCATCCACCACTCCAGCGAGGCCGAGCGACAGTGCGGCATCGCCCAACCACACACCGCGTGGTTCGCCCGCGTCGAGATAATACGACGGCAACTGCTCCGTGTAATACACACCAGCATTGAGCCCTTTGAGCGTTGTCACACGCGCCGTCATCGCCGCACCCCCGACCTCACGCAGCAACCGCTGCACTCGTCTGTAGTTGAAATCGAGCGAAGCGAGAAAGGGTACGTAGAACGCGCGGGTGTGAGAGATGCGCGTGCTTCGAGCAAGAAGGGCATGCGTGCACGATGACGCGAACACGCGAAGTTGTGAAGATCGATCCGAAACAAAGGGACACGCATGAGCGTCAGAAAGATTCGGACACCGCGCGTTACGCCCACGCCGTCCGATAAATGCGGACGGTTGGCTGTGTAATAGAAACAGCGCGAGAGGCGGCGCACGCGAACGGTAGGGTGCGAACCTGAGCACGGCCAGGAGGCGATCGTGACGGCCTACGAAGTCGACCTACGCGTCGACCTCAACACCGAAGACGACACCGGCCTGCCCTGGGCGCCAGTCAGCGACGCCCGCGACCCTTCGCTCATCAAAGAAGGCGCATGGATCATCGTCGGATCCGGTTCCGCTCGCGCCGTCGCGCAAGTCGCCGATATCGATGACGGCATCGTGCACGTACGACCGCTGCCTGGACCAGTGCGACGACACCTACATCTGCTGGGCCGTTCGGTCGCCTGAAGCAAACACACCAGCCCGCTCGGACTCCGTGCGATGACGGTTTCACTCGAGTAGCGAGAGCTGACTGGTTGCCTCTATGTGCCGTCGATGCAGTCGCGGACGCGCAGGGCCTTTGGTGGTTGCAGGTGTAGGGGTATCCGAATTGACGCTTGCGAGTCTCGTCAGGCCCGGCGCGTGAACCGAGTAGCGCGCCGCCCCTACTGACCCGTTGCGCGACACCACGCCGACGCAATGGCTTTCTCGCAACCGCGCCAGTGCCCGGGTCACCGTGTCCTTGTTCAGGCCGAGGGCCTCTGCGAGCCCACGCGTCGAGACCTGTACGAGTAACTGCCCGTCACCATTGGCCGTAGCGAGCAACGCAAGCTCCTCCAACACGAACCACGCGGTCGCGCCGAGAGTCCGCCGCAATGCCGCGCATTCGCGGCCACCGTCGAGGACCAACGACGCCCTCGGATCGGTCGGCGGCGCCATCGGTTTCAACGCAGCGGGCGAACGACGCCGCCCCGAGATGCCGGCGGGTCAACCTGCATCACCAGAGTGAGCGTCGGCTGGAGCGCCGCCAGCTCTGCCGGCGTCGGCGGCGTGAACCCCAACAGCGCCTCCAGGGTCGAACGCGTGATGAGCACTTTGCGGCCCAACCGCACCGACGCCACCTCCCCCCGGTGCACCAGGTCGTACATCGTGGACCGTCCAACCCCGAGGAGTTGTGCCGCCTCGACCACCGTGTAAAGCCCTCGAATGGTGTTGCTGTTCATCTTGTTCCTTTCGTCATGCCCTTCTTGGGGCCCCTGAAGTTGCCGAAATCCGACAAATCAGTTGAGGAAAAGCGCGATGAGGCAACGGAACGCGACGCGGATGACCACCAACCGGACGCACCAACACCAATTGGCACGACGCCATGAAGCTGACTATTGCCTGCGTCGGCTCTCAGACGGAAGCGTCGTTGTCGAGTAGATCGCCGATGATGCCTGCCGCTTGCTGGTCACTCACCTCGACGAAGTGCGCGTAAACATTCAATGTCGTCGCGGCGTTTGCGTGGCCGAGGCGTCCGCTCACTGTGCGCACGGGCACCCCCGCGCCGAGGAGCTGCGTCGCATGGAGATGGCGAAGGTCATGCAAACGTACCCCGCGTACGCCAGTACGCTTGCACAGCTTGTTGAACATGTTCGTCATGACGTCGGGGCGCCAGGGCACTGCGCAGTCCTCGACGTTGCTGAACAGGTAAGCGTTGAGCCGCATCGTCGTATCGCATTCTCGAGCGCGTGCTTCCATCCGCACACGATGAGCGGCCAGCGCGGCAAGCGTTGTCTTGTCGAGCGCCATTCGACGCGCCGCATGTGTCTTGGTGTCCTTGACCTCGAGGCCCTGTGTGGTTTGTACGATCGATCGACGGACCAGCAGCACGCCTGTCCTGGCATCGAGGTCCGACCAGCGCAACCCACAGATCTCCCCCCGACGAAGACCCGACGCCGCAGCGAGGCGAAGAAACATTGCGAACGGCGGATTCACCGTCTCGGCGGTTTGCACCAAAAGACGCACCTGATCGAGCGAGGGAGGTTCGATCTCATGCTTGCGCTGACGCGGCGGTGTCGCGTTGAGCGCGGGGTTGATCGATATCCAGCCCCATTTCACCGCGTGCTTCAGGGCCCGACGCAGCACGGCATGCACCTTGCGCACTGTCGATGACGACAGGCCCTTCTTTCGCTGCAGGGCTTTGTAGAACGTGTCGAGCTGTGGAGCAGTGAGGCGGCCGACGCGAACATGACCCAGCCCGGGCTCGATGTACCACCGGACGAGGTTGCGATAGCCGTCGATCGTCGTCGACGCGAGGTCCGTCTCCACGAGGTCGAGCCAGCTCTCGATTAGCTCAGAAATCGTGACGCTGCTACTGGCCGACAACCTGCCTTCGTCGGCTTCGTGCGACATGGCAGTGAGCGCGCGCTGCGCGTCGCGTTTCGTACCTCGCACCGTCTTGCTTCGATGTCGTTCGCGCCCAGTCAGCGGATCTCGGCCCGCGTAAACACTGATCTCCCACGATCCTTCGGATCGTTGTCGTAGGTGCCCGCGCATTCGTTAGAAGCGTAACGATTTGCCAACGGATCCGTTGGCAATCCGTTGGCAACGGGATCGATTCTTGACAATTTGTCAGTCTGTAAGCCTCTGACCAGCGCTTTTTGGCGCCCCCGATAGGGTTCGAACCTACGACCTTGTCATTAGAAGT
>JBDTLT010000424.1:0-3432 GCA_039934635.1 Acidimicrobiales bacterium | reverse complement strand
CGCAGCGGTTGATCAACGAGACCTACAGCGCCTTCGTGCAGGGCTTCATGCCGACGCTGGCCCGGCCCGATGTCGACGTGCTCGAGGGGCTGACGACCGCGATCATCGTCGACCAGCAGCGCATGGGCGCCGACGTGCGCTCGACGGTCGGCACCGCCACCGATGCCAACGCGATGCTGCGCATCCTCTTCAGCCGCCTCGGCAAGCCCCATATCGGCCCGCCCAACGCGTTCTCCTTCAACGTCGCCTCGGTCCGCGCCAGCGGTGCGATCACGGTCGAGCGCGGCGCCGGCAAGACCGTGCGGACCACCTTCACGCGCGCCGGCGGCATGTGTCCGCGCTGCGAAGGGATGGGGTCGGTAACCGACTTCGACCTCACGCAGCTCTACGACGACAGCAAGTCGCTGGCCGAGGGTGCGCTCACGATTCCTGGCTACAGCATGGAGGGATGGTTCGGCCGGATATTCAGCGGCTGCGGCTACTTCGACATGGACAAGCCGATCCGCAAGTTCACCAAGAAAGAGTTGAACGACCTCCTTCACAAAGAGCCGACCAAGATCAAGGTCGACGGGATCAACCTCACCTACGAGGGTCTCATCCCGCGGATCCAGAAGTCGTTCTTGTCCAAGGACGTCGACGCGATGCAACCGCACATCCGTGCGTTCGTCGAGCGAGCGATCACCTTCACCGTTTGTCCTGAATGCAATGGCACCCGGCTCGCCGAGGGGGCACGGTCGTCGAAGATCAACAAGATCAACATCGCCGACGCCTGCGCAATGCAGATCAGCGATCTCGCCGAGTGGGTGCGCGACATCGACAACGCATCGGTGGCACCGCTGCTCGCCGCGCTCAGCCACACCCTCGAATCGTTCGTCGAAATCGGGCTGGGTTACCTCGCGCTCGACCGGCCGTCGGGCACTCTGTCGGGCGGCGAGGCCCAGCGCGTCAAGATGATCCGTCATCTCGGCTCGTCGCTCACCGACGTCACCTACGTCTTCGACGAGCCCACCACGGGCTTGCACCCCCACGACATCCAGCGGATGAACGACCTGCTGCTGCAGTTGCGCGACAAGGGCAACACGGTGCTCGTCGTCGAACACAAGCCCGAGACCATCGTGATCGCGGACCATGTTGTCGATCTCGGCCCGGGCGCGGGCGCGGCCGGCGGCGAGGTGGTGTTCGAAGGCACCGTCGACGGGTTGCGGGCCAGTGCCACCTTGACGGGGCGGCACTTGGACGACCGGGCCTCGTTGAAGCCATCGGTGCGGACACCGACCGCGGTGATGGAGGTGCGCGACGCCCGCACCCACAACCTCGAAGACGTCGACGTCGACATTCCACTCGGCGTGCTGACCGTCGTGACCGGCGTTGCCGGTTCCGGCAAGAGCTCGTTGATCCACGGCTCGGTGTCGGGGCGAGACAGTGTGGTCGCGGTCGACCAGACGCCGATCCGGGGATCGCGCCGCAGCAACCCGGCGACCTACACCGGACTGCTCGAACCGATCCGCAAGGCGTTCGCCAAAGCCAACGGCGTGAAGCCCGCCTTGTTCAGTGCCAACTCCGAGGGCGCGTGCCCAGCCTGCAACGGTGCAGGGGTCATCTACACCGACCTGGCGATGATGGCCGGCGTCACGACAGTGTGCGACGAGTGCGAAGGCAAGCGGTTCCAGGCGGCGGTGCTCGACTACCGCTTCGGCGGGCTCAACATCGCCGAAGTACTCGACCTGGCCGTCGACGACGCGCTCGCCTTCTTCGGTGCCGGCGCGGCGCACACACCCGCCGCACACGCGATCCTCGCCCGGCTGGCCGACGTCGGACTCGGCTACCTGCACCTCGGTCAGCCGCTCACCACGCTGTCCGGCGGTGAGCGCCAGCGGCTCAAGCTGGCGACCAACATGGCCGAAAAGGGCGACGTCTACGTACTCGATGAGCCGACCACGGGCTTGCACCTCGCCGACGTCGCGCAACTGCTGGCGCTGCTCGACCGCCTCGTCGACAGCGGCAAGTCGGTCATCGTGATCGCCCACCACCAGGCGGTCATGGCGCATGCCGACTGGATCATCGACCTCGGCCCGGGCGCCGGGCACGACGGTGGCCGCATCGTCTTCGAGGGCACACCGGCCGACCTGGTCGCGGACCGCTCCACGCTCACCGGCAAGCATCTCGCGGCGTACGTCGGCGCCTGATCGGGTCGGCCGCGCCGCTCGCAGTGGCTCAGGTGGTGTAATCCGCGTTTATGCGTACGTAACCGTCGCTGAGATCGCAGCCGTAGACGATGAACGAACCGGACGCGATACCGAGGCTCACGTGGATACGCACGGTGTCGCCGGCCATGTACTTGCTCAACCGGTCCAGGCCGTCGTCGTCGACCCGGCGCGGGAATACCTCTTGCTCGCCGAAGCGGATCACGACGGAGTCCTGATCGATGTCGTGATCGTTCCAACATTTGCCGACGGCCATCGCGACGCGACCCCAGTTGGGATCGGCGCCGTGCACCGCGGTCTTCACCAATGGTGAGTTGACGATCGCCTTGGCGACGCGCTTGGCCTGCGCGTCGTCGCGCGCGCCGTCGACCAACACTTCGATCAACTTCGTCGCACCTTCGCCGTCGCGGGCGATCATCTTGGTCAACGCCAGCGCGACTTCGCCGAGCGCGCGTTCGAACTCGGCTGCGTCGACCGGGCCCGCGACACCTGACGCCATGATCGCGGCGGTGTCGCTGGTGGACGTATCGGTGTCGACACTCACCGCGTTGAAGGTGCGCTCGATGACCGAACGGAACGCGCGATCGAGCACGTCCGCGTCGACCGCCGCGTCGGTGAGGAACAATGTGATGAGCGTGGCCATGTCGGGCTCGATCATGCCGACACCTTTTGCGATGCCGACGATGCTCGCGTTGCCCACCGACGCGTGCGCCGACTTCGGATGGGTATCGGTGGTCATGATCGCCCGCGCGGCAGCGTGTAGGTCACGGCCGACGAATGGCGCCTCGAGCCCCGACAGGTGACGACGGATGCGATCCATCGGATATTGCCGCCCGATCACGCCGGTCGACGCGATGAGCACATCACTCTCGGCTGCTCCGAGGGTCGCGGCCACCGACGCCACGATCTCGCGGGCATTGGCCATGCCTTCGGCGCCGGTCGCCACGTTGGAATTCTTGGAGATGACGACGAACGCCTGAAGTTGCCGATCAGCCACGTGCTCGCGACTGACGATGACACTCGCCCCGGAGAACAGGCTCTTGGTGAACAGGCCCGCCGCGGGGCACGGTCGCTCGGCGGCGATCACGACGAAGTCGTCGGTGTCGTCCTTGATACCGATGTTGCCAACGTGGGCCCGGAACCCCTGCGGAAGTTCGATCATGCGCGCATCTTCTCAGCCCGCCGCGCTGCATACCAACGTATTGGCGGGCCCGAGCGGCCCTTTGAG
>JBDTLT010000423.1:0-3457 GCA_039934635.1 Acidimicrobiales bacterium | reverse complement strand
CCCACCGGGCCGCCGATGACGAAACGACCCGTCGGGTTCACGTAGACCGCGTAGTTGTCGTCGGCATATTCGGCCGGGATGCACGGCCGGATGACATGCTCGATCAGGTCGGGCCGGATCATCGAATCGCGATCGATGCCGTCGTTGTGCTGCGTCGAGATGAGCACGGTGGTCAAGCGGACGGGCTTGCCGTCTTTGTATTCGAAGGTGACCTGCGTCTTGCCGTCGGGACGCAGGTACGGGATCGTGCCGGCCTTGCGCACCTCGGCCATCCGTTCGGCGAGGCGGTGCGCGATGTGGATGGGCAGCGGCATGAGTACGTCGGTCTCGTCGCACGCGTAGCCGAACATGAGACCCTGGTCGCCCGCACCTTGCTTGTCGAGTTGGTCACTCTCGCCGGCCTTGCCCGAGCGCACCTCTTCGGAATCGCTCACGCCCTGCGAGATGTCGGGCGACTGCTCGTCGATGGCGATCATCACGCCACACGTGCTGCCGTCGTAGCCGAACGATTCGCGGTCGTAGCCGATGCCACGGATCGTGTCGCGCACGATGCCGGGAATGTCGACGTAGGCGTTGGTGGTGATCTCGCCGGCGACGATGGCGAGACCGGTGGTGACCATCGTCTCGCACGCCACGCGGCTCATCGGGTCTTGCGCGATCAACGCATCGAGAATCGAATCAGAGATCTGGTCGGCCATCTTGTCGGGATGACCTTCGGTCACCGATTCGGAGGTGAACAGGTAGTTGCTCACTGGGTGATGCTCCTAGTTGTTGTTCTGGTGCGGGGATTGTTGTGGCTACTGCCGGCTTCGTTGTTGGACGATCGCATCGAGGATGCGGTCCGCGACATCTCGCTTGCTCGTCAACGACACTTGTTGGGGTTGGCCGTGGGCGGGCAGGATCGTGACCTCGTTGGTCTCGTGCGCGAACCCGACGTTTGGTGCAGAGACGTCGTTCGCCACGATGAGATCGAGATTCTTGCGCGCGAGCTTGCCGCGCGCGTTGTCGATCACATTGTCGGTCTCCGCGGCGAAACCCACAATGATCTGATCGGCCCGCTTGGAGTGACCGAGATCGACCAGAAAGTCGTGGGTGGGCTCGAGGATCAATTCGGGGACGAGCGACGCGCCGACGAGCGAATCGCTCTTCTTGATCTTGTGGTCGGCCACCTCTTTGGGGCGGAAGTCGGCCACTGCGGCCGCCATGATGACGACGTCTTGTGCGGCCGCCCGGGGCATCACCGCGGCCTGCATGTCGGCCGCTGACTCCACCGGGACCACCTCGGCGACACCGACGGGGGCGGGCCGATCGACGGTCGTGACGAGCGTGACACGGGCGCCCCGGGCGATGGCGGCCTCGGCCAGCGCGTAGCCCTGCTTGCCCGTCGAGCGGTTGGTGATCACCCGCACCGGATCGATGGCCTCGCGGGTGCCGCCGGCGGTGATGAGCACGGCGACGCCGTCGAGATCACGCGGACCGAGCACTCGCTCGATGGCGGCGACGATGGTCTCGGGCGCCGCGAGACGGCCGGCGCCGGAATCGCCGCCGGCGAGGCGACCGGATTCGGGGCCGACGATGTGGACGCCGCGGGCGGCGAGGACGGCCATGTTGTCCTGCACTGCCGGGTGCTCCCACATCTCGGTGTGCATCGCCGGACAGACCACGACCGGCGCCCGGGTGGCGATCAGCGTGGCGGTGAGCAGATCGGCCGACCGGCCGTTGCGGTAGTCGCTCAAGAGGCGCGCCGTCGCCGGGCACACCACGACGAGATCCGCGCTCTGCCCGAGCCGCGTGTGCGGGATGGGTTCGGCCTCGTCCCAGAGCGACGTGCGCACCCGTTCACTCGCCAGCGCCGAAAATGTGGTCTCCCCCACGAAGTGCAACGCGCCGCGCGTCAACACCGGCGCGACGATGGCACCGGCGTCGACCAGCCGTCGACACACGTCGATGGCTTTGTACGCCGCGATACCGCCCGAGACCCCGAGCACGATGCGCCGGCCAGCGAGCGTCACGGCATCTTCCTAGAACAGAGCGCGGGCGACGTCAGGCGTCGCCGGGCTCCTCGGCCGCGACCTCTTCGGCTTCTTCGCTCGGCTCGATGGCCACGATCTTGTCGGCCGCGATCTCTTGGAACGCCAAGGACAGCGACGTACGCGCCGACGAGGTGACCTGAGGGGGGATCGAAGAACCGAGGCCCTCGCCCAGCTGCCCGTAGTAGGCGTTGATCTGGCGGGCCCGCTTGGCGGACAGCGTCACCAACCGGAATTTGGACCGAGCGCGGTCGAGGAGCTCCTCGATCGGGGGCTGGGTCATCATGTCAGTGCGCTCGGCCATCAACACTCCTGTTCACAGCGCGAGACGCGCGGCAACTGCCGAAATCGGCCCGTTGAACGCTATCAGACCAAAGCCCTGGTCCCTCACTTGTCGGCGCCCCGTAGCGTCACTCTTTGGCCCGCATTGCGGCGCGACTGGCGTCGATGGCGGCCCGGATATCGGCCACCGAGTGTTCGAGTTCGTCGTTGATCACGAAGTGGTAGCCGAGCGTGGTCGCGTCGCGGCGCTCGCGGTCACCCTCGCGGATGCGCGCCTCGGCCTGTGCCGGCGAATCGCCCCGCCGCAACAAACGGCGGCGCTGCTCCTCGACGGAAGGCGCCTCGACGAAGAGCAGCAACGCGTCGGGGTGACGACGGCGGACCTGCCGGCCGCCGTTGACGTCGATCTCGAGCAATACGTCATGCCCCGCCGGCGGATCGGGCACGGGGGTGCCATAGAAATTGTCGTGGAACTCGTTCCATTCCAAAAAGCCACCGCGATCGCGGTGGCTTTCGAATTCGTCGCGGGTGGCGTAGCGGTAGGCGAACGGCCCATCATCGACCCGGGGCGCACGCGTCGTCCATGAACGCGACAGCCACAGCGTCGGATCGAGCTCGACCAGACGGCGCGCAATGGTGCCCTTGCCCGCGCCACCGGCGCCGGACAAGACGACCGTCAACGCCCGACGGCTCATGGCCGGAGCGACGCGACCGGAGGGAACACCCGCGGGTGACCCGATCGCCCCTGCGAGATGGCGTTAGCTCGGCGTGCCCGCGTTGAAGAGGTCGAGCAACTTGGCGCGCTGTTGCGCACCAAGGCCTTGTACGCGGCGGGTCTCGGCAATGCCGATCTCATCCATCGTGCGTCGGGCCTTGACCTTGCCGACACCCGGCATTGCTTCGAGCAGTGCCAGCACCTTGAGCTTGCCCACCATTTCGTCGCGTTCTGCACGCGCGAACAGACCTGGGAGCGACAAGGAACCGGTTTTGAGTTGCTCTTTGACTTCGGCGCGTACACGTCGCGCCTGAGCAGCTTTTTCGAGAGCTGCTGCACGTTGTTCGTCGGTGAGCTTTGGTGGTTCCGCCATGGCGCTGACCCTACCGGGCCAAAAGCCGATTGTCGCGTCATGTGAAAAGTGTCCGCC
>JBDTLT010000422.1:0-3469 GCA_039934635.1 Acidimicrobiales bacterium | reverse complement strand
TGCAGGAATTGCTCGAAGAGCAAGAAGAGCGCAAGCGCATGGCCGCCGACCCAGAACACATTCCCGTGCTCCAGGTGCGCAACCTCGATGCCGGCTACGGACCGCTGCAGGTGCTGTTCGATGTCGAGTTCGAAGTGCAGCGCGGCGAGGTGCTCGCACTGCTCGGCACCAACGGCGCCGGCAAATCAACGTTGCTCAAGACCGTGTCGGGCCTCATCATGCCCGACCGCGGTGTCGTACGGTTCAACGGTCGCACGATCACACTCGTCGCCCCCGAAGTGCGCGTCGCGCAAGGCATGGTGCAGGTGCCCGGCGGCGAAGCGATCTTCCCCACGATGTCGGTCAGAGAAAACCTCGACATCTGGTGCGAATTGATCGAAGACCCGACCAAGCGCGAAGCCGCCCGTGAGCGTGTCTATCGGGTTTTCCCCCAAGTCAAGGAACGCCTCGATCAGCGGGCCGGTTCGCTCTCGGGTGGCCAACAGCAGATGCTGGCGCTCTCCAAAGCGCTGTTGCTCGAGCCCGACATATTGCTGATCGACGAGTTGTCACTCGGGTTGGCGCCCCTCGTGGTGCAGGAGCTACTTGCCGTTGTCGAGCGGCTCAAAGCCGAAGGCATGACGATGGTGATCGTCGAGCAGTCGGTCAACGTGGCACTGGCGGTCGCCGATCGTGCGATCTACATGGAGCGGGGGCAAGTGAAGTTCTCCGGGCCCGCACGCGATTTGCTCGATCACGAAGAACTTCTCCACGCGGTCTTCCTCAGCGGAACGGGAGCCTGACATGCACGTTCTCGCCATCTCCATCGGCAGCTGGGATATCACGGCCCAGTACGTGTTCCGGGGCTTCATCGAAGGCCTCACCTACGGCATGGTGGCGCTCGGCTTGGTCTTGATCTACAAGGCCTCCGGCGTCGTCAACTTCGCGCAGGGCCAATTCGGTGCCTTCGGGGCGTTGTTGATGACCCTGCTCAGTCACAACTACGGAATACCCCTCGGCCTCGGCCTGCCGATCGCGATCTTCTGCGGCGCCGCATTAGGAGGCGTCACCGAGCTCTTGGTGGTGCGCCGGTTGTTCTATCAACCTCGGTTGCTGTTGTTCGTCGCCACGTTGGGTGTCAGCCAGCTGATCATCTATCTCGGCTTCCAGTTGCCCGAACCCAAGAACCGCGGCGCGCAACTGCAATATCCCGAGCTCATTCGCTTCAACAAACCATGGAGCGTCGGACCTGTCGACATCCGCGGCGATCAGCTCTCGGTGCTCATCGTCGTACCGATCGTGTGCGCCGCCCTCGCATTCTTGCTCACGCGAACGAAGTTCGGTCTGAGCGTGCGCGCCGCGGCCGACAACCCCAGCGCGGCGTCGTTGGCCGGCATCTCGGTCAAGAAGGTCTCCACCCAGGTCTGGGTGCTCGCCGGTGTGTTGTCGTCACTGTCGGCCGTGCTCTTCGGCCCGCTGTCGAGCGAGCAGGCCAGCGCCGCCGGCAACTCCCTCGGTCCCACCTTGCTGCTCAAAGCGCTCACCGCCGGCATGGTCGGTCGGATGCAGTCGTTCCCTCTCGCGTTGGCGGGCGGCATCGGCATCGGCGTGGTCGAAACGATCATCAAACTCAACTCGCCCAGCGCGGGGTCTGAGTACATCTTCGTCTTCTTGTTGTTGTTGCTCCTCGTTCTCGTACGCGGCGCCAAAGCGCGCGACGAGGGCGGATGGGCGATGCCCAAGCTCAGAGCGGCCAACCGGGAATTCGCCGATCTGCCGGCGGCCCGCTGGCTCACTCGCATCGCCGTCGCGCTGCTGGGTGTGGCCGCCATCGTGCGGGGACTGACGCTGCACCAGGGCGCCGACTTCCAGAAGTACACGATTGTCGTGATCTTCATGATCGTGGCGCTGTCGTCCACCGTGCTCACCGGATGGGCAGGGCAGCTCTCGCTGGGTCAGTTCGCCTTCGTGGGGGTCGGCGTCTACGCCACCGGTTATTACGGTCAAAAGTTGCCCTACCCCGTCGCGCTCGCACTCGGCGTGGCGTGGGGCGTCGGCATCGCCATCGTCATCGGTCTTCCCGCGCTTCGTCTCAAGGGCCTCAACCTCGCGATCATCACGCTCGGTTTCCAGTTGTTATGTACTTTCTGGTTGTTCAACATCAAGAAGCTCAACAACGGCTCGGGCGGCACGATGCGACTCGTCAAACGCGAGTTCATCGTCTGGGATCTCGTCAGTAACAAGAAGGCGCAGTACTTCGTCTGCTTGGGGTTCCTCGCGTTCGTCGCGTTCCTCGTCACAATGTTCCGCCGGTCCGGCATCGGCCGTTCTGTCATTGCGGTGCGCGACAACGAAAACTCGGCCGCCGCGTTCACCGTGTCGCCCGTGCGGGCCAAGCTCGTTGCATTCGCCGTCTCCGGTGGCATCGCCGCGCTCGCGGGCGGGCTCTATGCCGCGGTGTTCCGCGCCTTCAACACGCAGTTCGTGCAGCCCGAAGAGTCGTTGCGCATCGTGTCGATCGCGGTCGTCGGTGGTGTGAGCTCGGTAATGGGCGCACTGTTGGGCTCGTTCGTCGTGCAAGGCCTACCGGCGATCTTCGAAGGCAACGACGAGGTCAACCTGTTCGCGTCGAGCATCGGCATGCTCATCATCATCATGTACTTCCCTGGCGGCCTCATTTCGATCGTGCAGAACTTGCGCGACCTCGCCTACGGCTGGATCGCGAAACGTACCGGCTACAAGCCAAAGCCCAAGGCCGCGCGCACCGCGGTGGCGCAGCTGTCGTCGCGCCCGAAAGACGTCGTGCAGGGCGTTTTGCCACTCAAGACCGAGAACGTCACCGTTCGCTTCTTCGGGCGCGCCGCCACCGACAACGTGTCGATCGTCGTCAACCCGGGCGAAGTCGTCGGGCTCATCGGCACCAACGGCGCGGGCAAGACCACGTTCATGAACGCGGTGAGCGGGTTCTTGCCGTCGACCGGTCACATCGAGGTGTTCGGCAAGACTGTCGATGGGATGGCGGGCTACAAGCGGTCGCGCCTCGGCGTCGGTCGCGCGTTCCAGAACGCCAAGCTGTTCGGTGCGCTGACCGCACGCGAGACGGTCATGGTCGCGCTCGAAGCGCGTTCGCGATCACTGTTGATCCCGTCGATGCTGTATCTGCCGCCGTCGCCGTTCCAAGAGGCGCGCAAACGGCGCGAGGCCGACGAGATCATCGACTACCTCGGCCTGGGCCGCTACGCCGATTCCACGTTGGCCGAGCTGTCCACCGGCACGCGGCGCATCGTCGAGTTGGCCTCGTTGATCGCGCTCGACTCCAAGCTCTTGTTGCTCGACGAACCGACGGCCGGCGTCGCGCAAAAAGAGACCGAGGCATTCGGGCCGCTCATCCGCTCCATCCAGCGCGAGCTCGGTTCGTCGATCCTGATCATCGAACACGACATGCCGATGGTCATGTCGATCAGCGATCGCATCTACTGCCTCGAGGCCG
>JBDTLT010000421.1:0-3499 GCA_039934635.1 Acidimicrobiales bacterium | reverse complement strand
TAAAGAGCGCTTCCCGTGTTCGATTCACGGCCGACGCACCGTCATACCCAGGACAGGCGATAGACGAGCACCGTCGGCGACGAACGCTCACGGAGATGCCGCGTGATCACGACGCGCGCGAAGGGGGTGACGATCGCGCTCGCGAACGCGCCGAACGCGACGCAGTAGTAGGGAGATGCGGCACACGGTTGGCCATGCCACTCGATGCGCGCCTCCTTCGGCCCGAGGCGAAACACGGCCCACGCGCTGCCACGCCACAGCCGGTCGCGCAGCTTGTCGAGCTTGGAGATGATCGCCCAGGGCGTCGCGCCGAGCTCCCTGGCTCCCTTCACGAGTATCTGTCCGCTGGATCGTACCTGCCAGCCCCTTGCGTGACGGCCGACGTTGTCGCACGCGGCGCGCGGGAGCGTCGCATTGGAGGCGGCGATGGCGAGCGGATGGCGGCGGAAGGTGGCGAGCGGCGGGCACTGGGATGAGCGCGACGCCGCAGCCGCGTTGAAGGCGTGGCGCGCGAGTAGGAGGTCGCTTGCGGGCTTCTGTCGGCAGCACGGTTTGCACGCGCAACGGCTCGCTTGGTGGCGCGATCGGTTGGCGGCGCGGTCGACGGGTCCAAGGCTGGCACCGGTCACGGTGACATCCGCGCTCATCTCCTCCGTCGACGACATCGTCGCCGTGCGACTCGTGCTCGGCGCGGCGACCATCGAGGTGCTCGACCCGACGCGCGTGTCCCCGGAATGGATCTCGTCGGTGGCAACGCTGCTTCAGTCGTCGGGCGCGCGATGATCCTGTTGCCTCACGCGGTGCGCATCTACGTCGCGACCGAGCCGACCAATCTTCGCAAGTCCTTCGAAGGCTTGTCGAACGAGGTCCGATCGCTGCTCGCGCGGGACCCGCTGTCTGGGCACCTGTTTCTGTTTCTCAATCGTCGACGTACGCAGTTGAAGGTCCTGATGTGGACGCGCGGTGGCTTCACGATTTTGCACAAACGCCTCGAGCGTGGCCACTTCGCATTCGCTCGCGACGTGTCGCCGGGCGTGACGAACGTGGAGATCGCGGTGCACGAGCTCTCGGCGCTGCTCGAGGGGCTGGTCGTGTCGAAGGCACGCGGTGCGGATCGCTGGAGCCCTCTGCAGCACGCACGCGCTTGACGCGACGAACGATCGTCACACGGTACGATTCTTTGTCGGACGCACGCGCGACGCACGGCGCTTGTCGAACGCGATCATCGGCCGCATGGTGTCGCCGTGGAGAACGCGACGGGCGGCGACACGAAGAGCGAGCTGCGCGGCTCGGTCCTCGACGTGCTCCGCGAGCTGCTGACCGTCGGCCGTGACGATGAAGTGATCGCGCTCGTCGCGAAGCTGGTCGCGCGCAACGGTGACCTCGAGAAGTTGGTGGCGACGCTGCGCGCGGGGAAGCACCCCGGCGAGCACATCGACCCGACGCAGCTCGACATCTTTCTCGAGAAGCTGCGTGCGCAGTCGGAGGGCGCGATCGCGGAGGCCAATCGCAAGCTCGAAGAAGCGGCGAAGACCAACGGTGGCAGGCCCGATGAATCGAAGCCTGCCAAGCAACCGCCGGTGCGCCGGCCACCGCCGCCGGGGCTTCGTCGCGTCGACAACCCGATTGCAGTGCCGGAGGCGGAGCGCGCGTGCCCGGTGTGCGGCACCGAGCGCACGTGCGTCTGCGTCGAGACCACGGAGGTCATCGACCTGATCCCCGCCGAGGTGATCGTGCGCCTCGACCAGCGGGAAGTGCTCGCGTGCGCCAAGTGCGACGGCGAGATGGTGCGTGCACCGATCGGTGACAAGGTCGTCGGCGGCGGTGCGTACGGCTCACGGCTCGTGGCGAAGTTGGTGGTCGGCAAGTACTGGGACTCGATGCCGCTCAACCGCCAGGCGCAAGAGCTCGAACGGCTTGGCCTGTCGATGCCCTCGAGCTCGATGGCCGATCAGATCGAGTGGGCGACCGATCTTCTCCGGCCGCTGTGGCGCGCACTGCTTCAGCGCGCGATCGGCGCCGTCGTGTTGCACGTCGACGCGACAAGCCTGCCAGTGCGCGACAAGGAGACCGGTCACAAGGTCGTCCTCGGCTCGCTCTGGGGATACGTCGCGGACGAGGAGTACGCGCTCTATCTGTACACCTCGACGGGCAAGAAGAACGGCCAGCGTCCCGGCGAGATCGGTCCCGAGGATCTCCTGAGGCATCGCAAGGGCTACGTCGTCGCAGACGCCGCGCAAATCTTCGACAAGAGCTTCCAGCGCGCGGACCTCATCGAGTGCGGCTGTAACATGCATTCGCGCCGGTACTTCGTGAAGGCGCTCGAGGCGAACGACGCGCGCGCCTCTGTCCCACTCAAGGCGTTCCAGGCGCTCTATGACGTCGAGGCCGCCGTCGCCGATGCGACCGACGAAGCGCGCCTCGCGGCGAGGCAGGCGCGATCGCGGCCGGTGTACGAGGAGCTCGTCGCGTGGTGCGCACAGCACCAGCCGCTCGAACCACCCTCGTCGTTGTTGGGCATCGCGATTCGATATCTCACCAACCATCGGATCGCCCTGATGCGATTTCTCGACGACGGCGCGCTCCCTATCGACAACGGGGTCGTCGAGCGACTCCACAGAAGGCCAGCAGTTGGCAGACGCAACTTTCTCTTCGCTGGCTCGCACGCAGGTGGAGAGCGCGCGGCGGTCGCGTATTCGATCCTCGGAAGCTGTCACCTCAGTGGTGTGAATCCGATCGAGTACCTGGCCGACCTGTTGCCGCGCCTTGCGCGCGACGGCGTCGCGATCGCCGACGTGCCGGCGATGCTGCCCGCCGCGTGGAAGCGCGCGCGCGACGCGAAGTCGACGACCGCGGCTACGCCTGTCGGCTGAGCGGGCGACGCGAGCCGCCGGCGAGGGATCTGCGACCCCCCTCCGCGATCGTGATGGGCCCCGTCAAGCGTCGCGGGGCGCGCCAGCGGGGTACGATCCAGCGGACGCATACCTTCGCGCAACTGCCGGAGCGGTCGCTATACCCGTGAACTTGAACGAGAAATCGATGGGGAAGTGTAATTGTCGTTAAGGGGGTCATGCGGTTGACGTCGGGCAGAGGACTCCACTCGCTTGGATACACTCGGCCGCTGAGCAGCCGGCGGCACCGTGCGCAGCGCACGACGCCGATGGCCGCGCTTCGTTCGATCTCATTTGAATCACTCGCCTTCGTGCGCGACGGCTCCGACGCGGAGCTCGACGGCGAGGGCGGTGTCGAAGTGACCATCGCTTCCGGCAACGGCGCGTCCGTTACGCGACGCCGATCGTCACGAAATCGGGCCTGCCGGATGCGGTTCGACTCCCGGCCCTTCGGCGTCCTCGACCACGCTCGATTGCGCAGCCGACTGCCTTCGCGCCGGTGTTCCGCCGAGCATTCGAGACAACACGCGCCTGCCGCCGCGCACGACCGGCAGAAAGCATGGACACGACCGCAACCAGCGCATCGACCGAACCGACCGTCCAACGTG
>JBDTLT010000420.1:0-3532 GCA_039934635.1 Acidimicrobiales bacterium | reverse complement strand
GTCCGTTCCTAAAGGCCATCGAGATCGATCCACTTTGGAAGCCGCGACGATCGCAAGTCGATCGAGCGTGCGCTTCGAACGCACCTCCTGGATGATGCCGATCACCGCGTCCGTGACCACCACCCAGACGAACACTGCGTCCTTGACCGCCCCCACCAACAAAAGCGCCGCCATCATCCCGCCGAGCAACAAGTTGAACCGCGTCAACATATTCGACCGCACGATTCTCAGCAGCGGACGCGTGGTCCGCGGCGACGAAGCATTGACGAGTCCCGCATCGATGCGCTGCGCAACCTCGCTGTGCGACAAGCCTCGGGCACGCCGACCACGTGTCACGGCCTCTTCAGCGGCCAACGGGGATGCCGGAGGGAGACAGGTCGTCACAATCGCATCAACGAGCCTACGAAGGACATGACGCCTCCGAGATAGGGCCGAATCGAGTCGACCGCCAACGCGAGCAAGATCAGCGGCAGGACCGGCAAACGTGACATCGGGCGGAATTGATTTCGTTCCACGCGTAGCACCCTGCGCCCATCCAGCTGAAGCGTCGCTGAAGTTCACGCGTCGGCACCCTCAGAGCGGTCGCAATTCGATTGACACAGGGTGGCTGGGTCGCGCCATCCCGCATACGCCGGTGACCGCGTCCCGTACAGGCCGGATAGTTGTACTAGTCGGCCCAAAAAGCCCCCGGGGCTTCTTCACTTCTTGAGGCGCGTCTCGTGTTGATTTCATTCAGGCCGCGGCGGGGCTTAAGCCAGCACTTTGGTGTCCCGCCGAGGTCGTCGCGTCTGTTGCGTGTTGATTGATGAACATATTCCGTGCGCGTAGTCCGGCGCGTGTTGGCTCGAACAGGCTCGTGTCTGCGCGTTCGTTAGCAATCGGCTAGCAACACCTTCGCGGCGCGTAAGCCTTACCGCGTCGTGATGTCGATGCAGGCGAGACCCGGCTTAGAGACAGCGCGCGTGGTTGGTGTAGTCGTCGGCGCCAAACACGACGGCAGCGTCGTTGCGACGTCGACTTTCTCGGGAGCAGGCGCTTCAACGGCGGGCGCGGTGTTGAACTGAGAGAGGTTGTAGGTCGTCTCACTCTGCGTCCCCGCGACTCGTATGGACACGATGTAGCCATCCGAGATACGAATGGTCGCCTTGAATGACTCGGTACCCACCGGAACAGTCGCTGTGTAGGCGAGCCCGTCATATGTGATCTGGCTGGCGTGATCGGCGATGTAGCCGATCTCCGACACTGGGAAATTCGCGATCTTCGCGGCGTCTTCCTGCCGCGGAGGTCGCGGGTCGCTTTCCCAGCGATCAGGTGATCCCGCCTTGGGCGTATACAGCCTGTCGCCTACATACAGGCTCCAAGGTCGTCCGTCGTTATCATTGCGCACCCGATCAGGGGCCTGCCAGTACGCCACTTCGTCGGACTCGCTTGGCTGTTCCCCAACGCGTGATTTACTAATCGCCACCCGCACACTGCTGACCGCCAAGATCTTGGCCTCCGCCGCTGCGACTACCTCGACGAACCCAGACCGATTAGCGCCTTCGTCGCCGCATCCCGTCACAAGCGCGATTGCGGCCACGCAACACATGCTCACGGCGAGCAGTCGTTGATGCATCCAGACAGAATGCCCGCTTCCGGCAACCGTCGTCGAGAGTCGGGTGGCTCTGAAGCGGCGCCGATTCACGATCGCGACAGATGATGACGAAGGCGACCGGATGGGTGGATCGCCGATGACCTCGCCGTTGGGCCTCACATCTCGATGCCCATGTCGATCTCACGGTCGCGTGCACGGGCCGGCGCGAGCTCTCGAACGTCGTGATGGAGTTGGCGGTATTGGTCGGCGCGGGTCATGTCGCTGTAGCCGGGGCGCTCGCCGAGCGCGTCGCGGCTGTCGATGCCGTAGGCGGCGCGGTACTGCTCGATTCCACCGACGGTCGTGCGCCAGAGTTTGTCGTTGCCGTCGCGGCGGATGCCGCGGAGGTGCGCCGGCGGGTCTCGTTCGACACGAGCAATGCGCAGTGACGCGTCGGCGTCGAGCACGGAGCGGAGTTCTCGTGTGCGTTCGACGAGCCCTGGTCGTGTTGTGTCGCGTTGCGTGACGGCGCGGTCACGTACGCCGGTCAGATCAGAGATTTCTGTGCGCAGCGTGGCGGCTCGTGTCTCGTATTCGCTGCCCCCTCCGGTGGCGCGGTCGATATCGCCACGGATCGTGTCGATGGTGTCGCGGTTGCGGAACCGCGACCACGGACTGTCGAGGCTGCCAAGCCGTTGTTGCGCGTCGTCGATGCGGGCCCGTGAGTCGTCGAGTCGTTGCAGCGTGTCGGTGAGGTCGCCTCGCTTCGTGGAGAGGGTGCGTTCGACTTGATCGACTGCTTGCGTGAGGTCGAAGCGTTGTCTGCCGAGGGAGCGTTGCTCGTCCCAGAGGTGGCGCAGGTCCTCCGGCGACAACAACACCGGCCGCTCGACCACATCGCGACGGTGCTCGCGCAACACGTCGAGCGCGGGCCGGTCGATCCAATCACGACCCAACGCCGCAGCCAACACGTCCCGGGCGGACTGGCCCGGTTCGACCGCGACATACGCGGTGTTGTTGTCGCGGCCACGGGTCATCGGCACATAGATCCCGCGGGCACCAACCGGCCCGTCGATCAGCGTCAGCGAGCGGTCGACGGTGCGGCCCTGCGCCCCGTGCGCGGTCTGGGCATAGCCCAACTCCACTTCCTGAGCGACATACTCAGCGGGAAGCTGAACGTGTCCGTGCGATCCGGACACCGTGACCGAGCGGTCGCGATGCAGCCGCTCGATGACCCAACGGTCGCGGTTATGCACCGGATGCCCGCGGTCGGTGGTGAGGTCGCGGTCGTTGCGTCGCGTAACAATCTCGTCACCGACATGAAGCTCATACCCGCCCGCCTGAAGCGAGCGTTTCGTCTCGAGCTCACCGCAGCGAAGGCGGACGTCTTGTGCGGCATGGTTGAGGGCCAGCACTGCATCGTTCGTGGGTGCGGTCATCAACACGTCCTCACCACGAGCCCGGGCGCGATGCCACGCCCTCACCATCCGCTCCTGCAGCTCGTCGGACGGGCCTTCGAGGATGCGACGGTGGTCGGCGTAGAGGTCGATCACATCGAGGTCGCCGCGGCGCAGCCGTAGTGATGCGTCGCGTTCCCATTCGTTGGTGAAGCGGTGCACGCGACCGAGCTCGACCGCGCCGTGCTCGTCGACGAGATGCGCGAACATGCCGCCGCGGCCGACAGCGGAGAACTGCAACGGATCCCCCACCAACACGACCCGCCACTGTCGCGCATCGGCGAGGGTCGCCAGTTGCGCGAGCTTCGGTGTCGAGATCATCGCGGCTTCATCGACGATCACGGTCGCGCCGGGCGGGAGCACGTAGGGCTGCCGAGGTCCCCTCACGCGCTGGTGCTCGACGAGGAGTTTGTCCAGAGTGTCCGCCGCCAGGCCGGTCTCCGATGCGAGGACTTGTGCCGCGGCGGCGGACGGGGCGACACCGAACACCACACGACGCTCG
>JBDTLT010000419.1:0-3549 GCA_039934635.1 Acidimicrobiales bacterium | reverse complement strand
CGGGCAGGCCGGACAACTCGATCGATAGCACCGCCATTCAGCGATGGCCGACCTACGGCGCGAAGAGATCGCCAGCAACCGCGGACGCCGCTTCGTCATCTATCGTCGGCAACACGCGGCTGTAGATGTCGAGCGTGATCGCGATCGTGGAGTGTCCCAATCGTTCGGACACGATCTTCGGGTGTATGCCTTTTTCTAGCGCGAGCGTCGCCCAAGTGTGGCGCAGCCCGTGGATCGTGATGCGGGGCAAGTCGAGAGTCGCGACTCGTGCGTCGAAGCGGTTGCTCAGAACGTCGGGATGCAACAGCGTTCCGTCTTCGCGCGTAAACACACGACCGGTGTCGACCCACGATGATCCGAGCGCGAGTCGGCGCTCGGCCTGCGCGAGGCGATGCCTACGCATGACGGCGACGGTGCCCGCATCGAGCGCGACGGTACGAATGCCCTTCTTCGTCTTCGGCGGGTTGAACACCAACACCCCGTAGACGGTCGACACCGACTGTTCGACGCGCAGCCGAGCGGTGTCGAGGTCGATGTCCTCCCAGCGCAGCGCCCCGACTTCACCTCGGCGCATACCCGTGGTGGCCGCGAGCACGAACGCCGCGTGCAAGGCGTCTGCGCGTGTCGCCTCGAGGAACGTTCGCAGTTGATCTGCGGTCCATACTTTCGACGCGTTCGAGGGCGCCGGCACCGACGGCAACAAGACATGTCGGGCCACGTTGCAGGCGACCAACCCGAGGCGCTCGGCGTCGACCAGCGCCTTGTGCAGCGCCCGGTGCGAGCGCACGACAGAGCCCGGATGCGTTGGCGTGCCCTTGTGCGTGGGCCGACCCAGCAGCGCCGCATAGGCCTCCTCGACGTGCACCGGCCGCAGCGCCTGCAGCGGTACCGCGCCGATGAGCGGCAACAACCGAGCAAGGCTCTCGCGGTAACTCTTGACCGTGGTCGCCCGAACTCGTTGCGACAGCCGCAAGGTCTCGAGCCAACGGGTCAAGTACTCGGCGACAGTCTGGGTGCTGCGCTCGACGTAGGTGCCCTCGGTCAGGGTGTCGATCGTCGTGCGCAGCGCGGCCTCGGCCTCAATGCGCGTGCGAAAGCCCGAGCGGCGGAGCTGGCGGCGTTTTCCGGTCGCGACATCCACGCCCCAATCGACGACGAAGCTCCACGACGACTTACGCTTGACGACCGAGCCGCGCATGGCCACAGAGTAACGACGCGCTGTGACCAATCCGTGACCAATCCGTGACCAAAACGTCTAGGATGCGGCTCGCCGAGACCGGTTGTGTCACTAAAGTGGCTGGTCAGAGGCTATGGAGGGATGGCAGAGCGGACGAATGCGACGGTCTTGAAAACCGTTGAGGTGCAAGCCTCCGGGGGTTCGAATCCCCCTCCCTCCGCCCAAGTATTCGACTCAACGGGGGCGTGACCCGACCGATAGCATCGTGCATCCTGGAGAGGTGGCCGAGTTCGGTCGAAGGCGCTCCCCTGCTAAGGGAGTAGGGTCCAAAAGGCCCTCGCGGGTTCAAATCCCGCCCTCTCCGCCAACGTTTCTCTTCGTGAGCGCACGACGGACCAGGTTTGGTTCGTCGGGCGCGTGGGCAAAGACCCTGCCGGAAACTGGCAGCAGGAGGTCCCGCCATGGGGGGATTCAGCCGACGTACGTTCCTACAAGGCGCGGCGGCAACGACCGGCGGCGTGGTGGTCAGCGGCTCATTGCAGACGCTGCTGGCCGGGGCCGCGAGTGCCAACGGCGGCCAACCCAACTTCTTCGAGTTGGCCGAGGTCGCCGACCTGCGAGACCAGATCGTGCGGCTGTGGCTGCCACCGGGTTTCCGGTACCGGTCGTTCCACGACACCGACGGTCCGCCGATCGAACTGTCCGATGGCACCAGGTTGCCCGGTCGCCCCGACGGCATGGGTGCCTTCAAGGCGGGTGACGGCAACGTTTGGCTCGTGCGCAATCACGAGCAGAACAACCCGGCGCCCCCGACGACCAATCCGCAGAATGCGTTCGGGCCGGGAACGCCCTATGACCGCCATGGCCTGGGTGGGACGACGACTTCGTTGGTAACGCCCGAAGGCGAGGTGCTCAAGGCGGTCACGAGTCTCAACGGCACGATGATGAACTGCTCGGGTGGACGCATGCCGTGGCGCGCGTGGATCACGTGTGAGGAGACGGTCAACGGCCCCGATGTCGGCGCGGACTTCACCGGCGTGTCCAACCAATTTCTCGAACAACCGCACGGGTTCATCTTCGAGGTGCCCGCGGGTGGTCAGTCGAACCGCAAGCCGATCAAGTCGGCCGGCCGTTTCGCACATGAAGCAGCGGCGTACAGCCCGCAAGAGGGCATCGTGTATCTGACAGAGGACAACTTCGCGTTCCCGTCGGGGCTCTATCGCTACATCCCGCCGTGCAATCCCGTCGAGGCCGGGCATCTTCAAGATGGCGGCCGCTTGCAGATGTTGAAGGTGGCCGGGGTCAACCAAGCACATCTCGAGGCGACGCAAACGATCGGCGCGCGTTACGCGGTCGAATGGGTCGACATCGACGAGCCATACCCGGGCACGGATGGAACCTTTGACGGGATGCCGAGCAATGACTACGCGCTGAATTTCGTTGGAAATCAAGGGCGCGCGAAGGGAGCCGCGCACTTCAGCCGCCTCGAAGGCGCGACGTTCACGAAGGGCGAGATCTACTTCACTTCGACACAAGCCGGCGGCGCGGCAGAGACCGGGCCGGACTCGATCGGTGGCTACGGCAACGGCACCGGTCAGGTGTGGTCATATCGTCCGCGGACGAAGACGTTGACGTGTCGGTATCAGTCGGCCAGCGCGGATGCGCTCGAGTTGCCCGACAACATCACGGCACACGACGACCGGGGCACGATCGTGATCTGTGAAGACGGTCCTGGCGACAACTACATCCGCCGACTCGACGCCGACGGGAAGCTGCAAAACCTGGCGCTCAATCGACTCAAGCGCAACACGGCTCCCAACGCGCCGCGCTATGGCGAGGAGTTCGCCGGTGCGACCTTCAGCCCCGATGGCAACACGCTGTTCGTCAACATTCAGGCGTCGCAGGGAATCACATTTGCCATCTGGGGACCGTGGGGTCGCGTGCTCTAGTGCGCTCCTTCTCTAGAAGGCGCGTCCGGTGAAAGCACGGGGCGAACCTCCGGCTTGACGTGACGGCCGTACCCTGAAGCGCAATGAACCGGCGCCTGCTGACCATCGACCTCGTGCTCAAGGCGGTGCTGGTGCTGCTGTTGCTGCACGCGGTCGTGTTCCCCGACCTGCCCCAGTACCAAGGCAAGGGCATCGGTTGGCGGCTGCTGTTGTATCCGGTCTCGGCCTACCTGGTGCCGTTGGTGTGGTTCGTGATGCGGCGTCGAGGCGGGGCCCGCGGCGACTATCCGTACCTCATCGACATCTGCGTCGGGCTGCCGTTCCTGATCGATACCGCGGGCAACTCGGTCAATCTGTACGACACCCTCACGTGGTGGGACGACGCCATGCACTTCGTGACGTGGGTGCCGTGGGTGCTGGCGT
>JBDTLT010000418.1:0-3552 GCA_039934635.1 Acidimicrobiales bacterium | reverse complement strand
GCCGCGCCTGCACTGTTTTTCTTGGTGGTTGCGCGGTGCGCCATGGGTCCCCAATATCGCGCGACGATGGGCGCCGAGTGAGGACGAGCCGGTCCTCGCCGACCTCGAGATACCCGACGGCCGACCTATGGGGCCGGCTGGGGCTGCCGTTGGTACTGGTGGAGGAACTGCTCGAGATCGAGCGGCGCGAGGGGTTTGGTCAGCCAAAAGCCTTGCCCGTGGTCGATCTGCTGGTCCTTCAGATACTCGAGTTGCATGCGCTGTTCGATGCCTTCGGCGAGGGTGCTGATGCCGAGCGTCTGTCCCAGTTGCACGAGGGTCTGGATGACGGCGGCCGCCGATGGCGAGTCGCCGATCGCGGCGATGAACGAGCGGTCGATCTTGATCGAATCGATGGGCAATTGGCGGAGATAGGCGAGCGACGAGTAGCCCGTGCCGAAGTCGTCGATCGCGAGGCGCACGCCGAGTGCCTTGATCCGTGTGAGCCGATCGACCATCCCGAGCGCTTCGGTGATGATCGACGCCTCGGTGACCTCCAACTCGAGCATCTCTGGCGGTAAGCCGCTGTAGGCCAGCGCGTCGGTGATGTCGTTGAGGAACGCATCCGACTCGAGTTGTCTCATGGAAACGTTCACCGCAATGGTCAGCATGTGTCCGGATGCGTGGAGCCGCGTCGCTTCGGCGCATGCCTCACGCAGCACCCAGCGTCCGACATCGACGATTGCCCCGGACTCTTCGAGGATCGAGATGAACGTGCCCGGCAGGATGACGCCGCGCTCCGGATGGCGCCACCGCAGCAGTGCCTCGACGCCGCTGATCTCGAGCGTGGGCAGATCGAATGTCGGCTGGTACACCAGGAAGAATTCTCCGGCGGCGAGTGCGGAGCGCAGATCGCTCGCGAGGTCCACTTTGGTCTGCGCGGCCATTTGCATCTCGGCCCTGAACGTCACGCGACGGTTCTTTCCGGCCGTCTTCGCTTCATAGAGCGCGACGTCGGCGTCGCGCAAGAGTTCGGTAGATGTCGGCCGGTCACCGATCGCGACACCGACGCTCGCGGATATCTGTATCGGGACCACGTCATCGCCGTTCATCTCGAACGGTTCGCGCAGCACTTCCAGCACACGGTCAGCGACGACCTCGACCGCGGCGTCTGGCATTCCTTCGAGCAACGCGACGAACTCATCTCCGCCCATGCGGGCAAGACTGTCGCTGTCGCGCAGCGCCGTGCGAAGCCGATCGGCGACCGCTCGTAGCAGCCAGTCACCCACGTCGTGACCACGCGTGTCGTTCACGTTCTTGAACCCGTCCAGGTCGATGAACAGTGCTGCGACAGATCGTCCGTCGCGCCGCCCGCGTCGCAGCAGTTGATCGGCTCGGTCGATGATGAGCGTACGGTTCGGTAGCCCGGTCAACGCGTCGTGCAGCGCTCGATGGCGCAGTTCGACGACCAGTTGTGCACTACGGATCGCGGTCGCCGCTTGGCTCGCGAGGCCTCGAAGCAGGCTCGGTAGATCGGGATCCGACCGCAGGCGCTCCGGTCGATCGGTGACGCCCGCTCCGATGAGGCCTATCACTCGGCCGTTGGCCACAATCGGCGTCGTCGCCGCGGCGACGGAGCCGGTATGGGGCAGGACGCTGCTGATCAGGGTTCTGCTGTCGAGATCGTGATGGTCTGCGGCCGCGGCGGCCTCGCGAAGGATCGCGGCGTTGAACTGATGCGCTCTGAGGGTCTCGTCGATGTCCGGGGGGTATCCGTACGCACCCACGACGCGGGCGTATTCCGAGTTCTCCTCGCAGAGGATCACCGTGGCCCGGTCACAGTCGAGCACTTTCGGCATCGTGCGCGCGAGTTGGCTGCCGATGTCCTCCACCGTGGAGGCGTCGGCCAATGAGTTGGAGAGCTCGAGTAGTGCCTGCGCGGCTTCTAGCGCGATGGCTGAGTCCAATGCGGCCGCGGCGAAGCGACCGTACGCCTGCAAGCTGGCGCGCTCCTGCGGGAAGAAGCCATTGCCCATCGGGTTGACGGCGGCGAGATGACCATACGAACGACGCGCAGAGGCGACGTCGACGACGAGATGCCGTTCGTCGCTGATCTGCGTGCCCGCGATCAACGACTCCGCGAGCGAAGCCGCCTCGGGGGCCCGCATGCCGATGGAATGGATCCGTTGGTGCTCCGATGGCAGCACGGCAAGCGCGAGTACATAACCGGGAGCGCGCACCGCTCTCGCGGCTGACGCGACGATGTCATCGAGCAGTTCATCGAGATCGCCTTTCGACACCAACTCGCCGAGCGTCTCGTGCAGTGTCGAGAGCATGCCCTCGAGAAGGCGCGCTCGCGTCTCGTAGTAGTCGGCGCGCCGCAGCGGTTCGTCGAGTTCTTCCCAGCGAATGCGCAGCGAACACCATTGCGCGCCGCGGCATTGACACTGTTCTTCCCACACCTCGGCGGGCGGATACCCGAAGATGACCGGGGTGAGCGCACCCAGTCCGGCGGAAAACGCGCAGAACTCGGGGAATGGCTCGAAGCCTTCTTCGAAACGTTGGCGCATGATCCACTCGGTGGGCCCGACCTCCTCGGTCTCGACCGCCAGGATCGGCGCGAGCGCACGCGTGGTGCGTCCCATGTCGGCGTACAGCGTCGAGGGCGATCCGAGCGACTGCAGCATCTCGGTATAGTCGGCCGATCCGTCGGCCACGAGTTGCACCGCCCGTCCCACTTCGACCAGTGCCTGCGGCCCGCCGAGCACGTGTCCCGCGGCTTCGAGCAGGCGGCGGAACTGGCGATACGAGCTCCATTCGTCGTCTCGCGACAACTGGGCTATCGACCGGGTCTCGCCGGCCTCGCGCCACACGTCTTCGGCGGCACCGGGGTAGGCGCGCTGTTGGAGATGCTCGAACAGCATCCGCGTCATCATCCCGCCGAAGTGGCGGCCCTCGACATCGTCTTGCGAGTTCACCCGGCACCATCGGCAGTCGCCGTTCGAGAATGAGGCCACCGACGGGGCAGAGGTAACGCCCGACACACTGAATGGACAGCGCAGGGGGATTTCCCCGAGCATGACCGGGTGAACATGGGCCGCCGCGAGTTCGTCGGGATCGTGGCGGCCTGCCAGGCGATGGCCGCCTCGTCGATCGATCTGATGCTGCCCGCGTTCAAGAAGATCCGGGCCGACTTCGGCCTGCCCGCTGATTCGTCGCGCGTCGGTTGGATCGTGACCGCGTTCTTCCTCGGAGTCGCCGTCGGGCAACTGGTTTACGGGCCCCTGTCGGACCGCTTCGGACGCAAGCCGTTGCTCTACGTCGGCCTCGTGATCATGGTGGCCTCCGCCGCCGCGTCGGCGCTCGCCCCCTCGTTGAAGGCGATCTTCATCTGTCGCGCGTTGTGGGGATTCGGCGCGGCGGCACCACGATCGCTGGCGATCGCTATGGTGCGCGACCGATTCGGCGGCGACCAGATGGCGCGCACGATGGGTTTCGTGATGGCGACGTTCATGGTCGTGCCGGTGATTGCCCCGAGCCTTGGCGCGGCACTCATCCAGATCGCGCCTTGGC
>JBDTLT010000417.1:0-3566 GCA_039934635.1 Acidimicrobiales bacterium | reverse complement strand
CGCTCTTGAGTGACTTCAGTGAACTGCGAACCTTCATGTCGCCTTCTTTCTCTGCAGCCGTGAAACGTGGCTGCCCTCGGTTCTATTCCGACGCGCGATTGCCTGGTGCGCGGATTCACCGTACCGCCCTAGTATCGCTGGCAGAGAGTGCTGCGTTCGTTGGGGGATGAACATGCGGTCGTTCAACAGATTGTGTTCGGTTTTCGTGTTGACGGCGCTCGTCGTCGTGGGCTGTGGCGACAGCGGCGACGCGTCGGACGGTGGCGCGGTTTCGGTCTCATCGACTGCCGGCACGCCGGCGACCACTGCGCCGCCGCAGACCGGCGGCACATTGCGCTTCGGCGCGTATCAAGACATCGCCGGACTCGATCCGCTCGTGTCGCTCGGTTCGGGCACATCCGGCGGCATACAGACCGCCGCGATCTACGACACGATCATGCGCTACGACACGGCCACAAAGACGTACAGCCCGCAGACCGCAGAGTCGGTCACGGCCAACGCCGACTCCACCGAGTGGACGATCAAGATCCGCTCTGGAATCAAATTCTCCGACGGTACGGACTACGACGCGGCGGCGGTGCAGTTCGGCCTCAACCGGCATCGCTCCGGCGTCGCCGGCGGCCCAACCGCGACGAACTGTGCCGAGTACGTCGCGTGCCCCCGCAACACGTTGTCAACAAGCGTGTACATGGCGCTCATCAAGGACATCCAGGTCGTCGACAAGCTCACGCTCAAAGTGACGCTCAACGAAACCTGGACATCATTCCAATACGCCTTGGCAGCAGAGCCGTCGATGATCCCCTCGCCGACTGCGCTCAAGAAGTGCGACGGCACGAAGAACCCGAACACCTGTGATTTCAACCTGAAGCCCGTAGGCGCGGGACCGTTCACGGTGGATTCGTTCAAGCCGGGCGACTCGATCAATCTCGTTCGTAACCCAAATTACTGGGGTGGGCAGGTCTACCTCGACGGCATCCGATTCGTGACCCTCAACGACGCCGGCGGCATGAAGACTTACGACTCGTTCAAGACCGGCGGGGTCGACGTTGCCTACCTGCGGTCCCCCGATGCCACGACGGCGGCGCACAAGGACAAACAGAACGGATTTTCGCTCGTCGAACAAGCAGGCGAAATCTTGTTGTTGAACATGGGCACCACCTTGTCGTGCGCAGCAGGCAAGCCCGAGCCGCTGTGTGTCGGCAAGCCCGACGGAGCGATCACCACAACCCCGGCGACCGCCTCGCTGAAGGTGCGCCAAGCGGTCGCGGCGGCTTTCGATCCGACGACGTTCAACGAACGTGTCTACGCCGGTGTCGGCACGCCGGGCACCGCACTCTTCCAAGATTCGTTCCCGTGGAATCCCGGAGTCGCGGGTCCCAAATACGACCCCGATGCCGCGAAGAAACTCGTCACCGAAGCGAAGGCCGCCGGATGGGACGGCTCTATCCGCGTCAACTTCTCGAATACACCATCGGGTCAAGCCGGCGGCCTGGCGATCGAAGCGATGCTCAAAGCAGTCGGCATGACGGTGATCCTCGACACCTCCAAGGACCCGACCGCGACGCAAGCCATGGTCACCACCCAGAAGAACTTCGACGCGGCAAACTTCGGCACCGCAATCGGACCGGATGACAGCGCGATCTGGTCACTGGCCCAGAATCTTTCGAGCAACAGCCCGTCAAACCGTGTCGGCTTCAAGAGCGACAAGGTCGATGTGGCGCTCAAAGACCTCCGTGCCGCAAAGACCGACGATCAACGCAAGGCGCAATTCAAGATCATCGCCGAAGAAGTCAACGCGCTCTTGCCGTGGATCACTCGCCTGGCGCAAGAGACGTTCCGCGTCGTCTCGCCCAAGGTGCACGGTGCCGTCGGGGGCCTCAAGTCCTTGATGTACTTCGATAAAGCCTGGATGGAGAAGTAGCGGTCGCCGGCGGCTACCAGGTGCCCGGCTTGAAACGGTCGGGCCGCGCTCAGGGCGCCCACGCGAGATCGGCTCCGTTGCTACTCACACTGATCTGTTGCCGAGCACCGCCCGTCCAGGTGACCTCGACCGAGCTCACGAATTGCCCGACGAGCGGCGCTTGAACCTCGACGATGTCGCCGGCGCGGCTCTCGATCTGCGCGGTCGTCACGGTGCCCAAGTCGACACAACTTCCTTTGATCGAGCAGCGGAACAGTCGACGAAGAACCTGCGATTCGTCGCATTGCGGGCCTCGCGGGTAGGTGACGGCGACGGCCGACGTGCGCAAGTCGATGAGGAACTCGTTGTTCGAGATCCAGCGGATCGCGCGCACCATCGACCGCGTCCCACCGTCGCGGGCCTCGGTCTGCGGTAGCCCTTCCAACAAAATCGGGTCTCCGCTCGCCGACGCGCGAAGGCCGAGCGAGAAATACACGTCGCAACCGCCGACTCGTGTGCCGGTCTCATACGCGATATGACGACCGTCGGGCGACACCGACACCGTGCGATAGCCGGCGTTGCTGAGCCCGCATTGCGCCGCCGCCGTACAGTCGTCGAAGAGGCGCCTCGCGGAGCCGTCGAGCGACACTTCCCACAGCTGCGGCGAATAGCGATACCCCGTCATGCTCGCCCCCGTGATCACGACGTAGAGACGACCTCCGCGCGCGTCGACCCACGCGAAGTCGTAGTCGGTGGGCTTACCGTCGAGCGCGAACGTCGGGTGCACCAACTCCGGCAAACGACCGGTGGCGAGTTCCGCCGGGCGCAGCAACAAAAAGTCGGTGGTGGCATTGCCGAGGTTGTTCTTGCCCGACCCGATGGCCGCAAAGCCGTCGCCCAGTGACAGCACCGTCCCCTCGAGCGGATGTGTGCGATCTTGGAATCGGATTCGCTGCCCCGTCACCGTGTCAAGCAGGTACGCGCTGCGCTCACCGGGCTCGTTCGCGACGCCGACCCCTGCTCGCACGCGTTCATCTCGAGACCATGCGAGATAGCGACCGTCGCCGGACCACACCGGCTTGCCTTCCGGCCCCACCGCGATCGGTTGGCCATCACCGCGCAGTACATACATCTGCGCGCCGTCGGCAAACGCCAGGCGTGACACGCCGGGCGGCGTCGCCGTCACCGACACGACGGACACCGGCGCCTCCATGCGAGTCGTGGTCGTTGTGACTGCCGTCGTCGGCACCGTTGTCGTGGGCACGGTCGCCGTAGACGCAGTCGTGGTGGTCGTCGTCGTGGTCGGCGCCGTCGTCGTCGTGGGCAGCGATGCCGTGATCGGCTCCGCCACCATCGACGCGCCAGCACAGGACACGGCGCACGACAGCCCCAACCACACCGCCCACATCCGACGCACGACGCGTTAGACGCCGCGGCGCAGCTGCGTCATCCATTCGGAGAAGTTTGTGGGCGTGACGCCGCGACGCGTCACACCATGGCTACCGAGCGGCGGTGTGTCAGGCCTTGCTGCGGCTGCGAGCCCGCAATTCGATGAACGCACCGAGCACGACGAGCGAGAGGCCCGCGATCAACCACGGGCCGACCGGCGAGTTGCCGGTGCGAGCGAGGACGCCGGTGCTCACGCGCTCTTCGATGATGCCCTGCA
>JBDTLT010000416.1:0-3574 GCA_039934635.1 Acidimicrobiales bacterium | reverse complement strand
CCTGCCACGTCACCTGGGTCCCGCCGAGAAAGATCCGGTTGGTCTTGTCGATCGAGAGCACGAGCTTGCCCTCGGGGTCCTCGATGTTCTTCGCCGACACCTGCGGCAGATCGAGGTCGACACCGGTGTTCATCATCGGCGCCGTGATCATGAAGATGACCAGCAGGACCAGCATCACGTCGACCATCGGCGTGACGTTGATCTCGGAGTTCAACTCGTTGTCGCCGCGCCCTGAGCTCATCCCCATTGGAGGCTCCTAGCGAAGGAAGTGCCGCTTGATGATGTTGAGGTAGTCCTGCTCGAAGGTCTCCATCTCCGAGCGCAGCACGCGGATTCGCCGCTGGAAGTAGTTGTAGGCCACCACGGCCGGGATCGCCGCGACGAGGCCGATCGCGGTCGCGAACAGCGCCTCGGCGATGTGCGGGCCGACGACCTTCAGGCTCGCCGCGCCCGCGGCCTCTCCGATCGCGACGAACGCGAACAGGATCCCGACGACGGTGCCGAACAGGCCGATGAACGGTGCCGCCGAGCCGGTGGTCGCGAGGAACGCGATCATCGACTCGAGCTTGTTGTTCTCCACGGTCTGCGCCCGGCGCAGCGCGCGCTCGATGTTCGCGAGGTTGCCTTCGCGATCGTCCTTGAGGTTCTCATCACTCGCGAGCTTCGCGAGCTCGGTGTAGCCCGCGACGAACATCTGCGAGATCGGGCTGTTCCGCAGCGCCTGGGCCTGCTTGTAGATCTGCTCGATGTCGCGCGACTTCCAGAACGAATCTGTAAATCGGTTGGACTCGTCCGATGCGCGCCGCAGGTACAGCGTCTTGTAGATGATGATGTAGAGGCCGACCACGAACATGATCGCCAGGACGATCATGGTGACCTTGACGATCCAGTGCGCGTGATTGAACAGGTTGACGAGGTCGAGCCCTGTCGCCAACGCTGATGTCGCCGAAACCCCTGGCATATCGAGTTTTTGGGCAATAACACGTTTCGCGACGAGCGGGCAAATCGACGAGGCGGCATGATGGGCCTCGTGAAGGCGCTGCTCCCGCTCGCGATGGCGCTCGTCGGTTGCACGCAGGTCGACGGTGGTGCGGTGGAGCTATCGTGGAAGCTGCGGCCCGCCTCCAGCTCGCTCCCGGACAAGTTCGTCGAATGCAATTCGGGCCTGGATGGCACGAGCCCTGTGACGCGGATTCGGCTCGATTGGGAGGTGGTAGGTAGGAGTAGCGGCTTCGCATCGTGGCGCTGCGACGACAACCACGGTGTAACCGGATTTGATCTACCGGAGGGCGACGCCTTGCTTTCCATCACACCTGAGTGTGCCGAAGGCGCCGCGGACGCGAACACCTACACCGCGCCTGCTCCGGAGCAGCGTCACGTGATCCTGGGTGATACCGTGAGCTTGGGTGCTGTCGAGCTGGTGCTGCAGGTCTCCTACTGTGGTCAGCAACCCTGCATCTGCTCGTAGGTTTGCGAGAGATCACAGCATGCGGCACCATGCTGGCGCAGCGATTGCCTTAGTGTCCCCGAGTGAAGCAACCTACGGTCACGACGTCAAAGACGTGGCCACGTAACGAACGTACCCAGAGGAGAGCTCGATGAAGAAACTAGTCCTAGGAAGCCTGATGGCGGTGTTGGTCTCGCAAGCGGCGGGCTGCATCATCACCACTGACGGGGGCGAAGACTACGCTCTCATCAATGTCGAGTGGGACCTGAAGACGGCCCCCGTAACCACGTCGCAACCGGGTCACACCATCCCGTGCCCCCCGGGCACCACGACGGCCGCCGTGTACGCGCAGGCCGTGGACACCAGCTTCCGGCTGGTCGGGTCCCCGTTCATCGATCTCTACAACTGCGACATCGGCGCAGGCACGACTGACCCACTCCCGCCCGACGTCTATCAGACGTGGGTCGAGCTGACGAGCGAAGGCGGAGGCAACGTCTACGCGACCTCGACCTCGCTCAACGAGGCGTCGCCGACCGACGAGTACTTCGTGAACGTTCTCGACTTCGATCAGACGTTCGCGACCACCATTCTGGCGGACGGTGGCTACTTCCAGTTCGACTGGGACCTGCGCAACGCGGCGAACCAGCCGATCACCTGCGCGAGCGTCCCGAAGGTCGCGCTGTTCTCGGTCGACGTGAACGACGCGACGCGCGCGTTCGACGACCGCTTCCCGTGCGACAAGCTGTACGGGCTCACCGGCGGCCTGCTCCAGGGCGGCTACCAGGTGAAGGTCACGGCGATCAACTCGTCGGGTCAGGGCCTGGGTCCGGACACGGTCATCAACAACCGTGCGATCGCGGGACCGAACAAGGTCACCGACCTCGGCAGCGTCATGGTCCAAGTCGACTGATCTCGGCTGACGACGACCTCACTGGACGCCCGCAGAAGTGCGGGCGTTCGGCGTTTCGGAGCATGCTAAGGTCCGATCGTGAGCCAGCGCCGTCGGTTCCAGTTCAGCAGCCTCGGGATCACCCGCGGGGCGCTGATCGTGTTCGGCATCCAGCTCGGCGTCTCGCTGGTCTGGATGATGCTCGAGCCCGAGATGAAGGCGCAGGTGGCCGAGTACCTGATCGCCTCGCCGTCGCAGATCTTCGAGCACGGGCGCGTGTGGACGATCCTGACGTCTCCGTTCATCGAGTTCTCGTTCTTCCAGCTCCTGCTCATCGGCTTCATGATGTTCTCGTTCGTGCCGACGCTCGAGCGGTTCTGGGGCGCGGCGCGGTTCTATCGCTTCGTCGCCGCGACCTCGATCGTCGGCGTGGTGTGCGGCGTCCTGCTCGGCAAGCTGCTCGGCGTCGATGCCCCGGTCCACGGGCTGTCTCCGTTCGTGTGGGGGACCATGGTCGCGTACGGCGTCGTCTACGCGAAGCAGCCCGTCCAGATCTGGGGCGTGCTGCCGCTGACCGGCCGCCAAATGATGTGGGGCTTCATCGCGTTCCTCACGCTGTTCGTCGTGCTCCAGCAGCGCTGGTGGGACGGCGCGGCGTACGCCGGTGCAATGCTGACCGCCGCGATCATCGTCTCGAAGCGGTGGAGCCCGGGCCTCGTCTGGAAGCGCTGGAAGATCTCGCGAGCGCGGGCCAAGCTGACCGTCATGCAGGGCGGGGCGAACCCGTCTCCGAAGCCCAAGCGCGACGAGCAGAAGTGGCTTAACTAGTCGTGGTACGGTCCTCCTGATGGAGCCAGAGGAAGGGTCCGCGTTCGAATCAGGCACCGGCCTGACCACCCTGTTCGAGGGCGAGTGGGCCACCGTCCGCCGGCTTCGCAAGGGCAAGCTGGTCGTCACGAACGGTCCCGACCAGGGCAAAGAGGTCGAGATCAACAAGCCGCGGGTCACCGGCGGTCGCAGCATCATCAGCGACCTCGTCGTGCAGGACAAAGCGGTCTCGGGCTCGCACTTCGAGGTCAGCGCGCGCGACGACGGCTACCGGCTCCGCGATCTCAACTCGCGCAACGGTATCTTCGTCGGCGAGCTGCGGATCCGCGAGGTGTTCCTCCGCCCCGGAACGATCTTCCGGATCGGCCACACCAACATCCAGTTCCAGACGCTGCAGGACGTCGTCGAGA
>JBDTLT010000415.1:0-3574 GCA_039934635.1 Acidimicrobiales bacterium | reverse complement strand
CCGCGTGTTGCGCGACCTCGGCGGTCAGCGCCTCTTTGTCGGCGAGCAGCAGCACCCGCAGTGTGCCGGCTTGGTCGCCGGAGAGCTGCGCGGCGCCAGGGGGAAAAGCGCGGAGCGACAGCTCGAACGGTGCAGTCACGGCGAACCTCCAAATGGGCCTCGGTCGTGTCGACCATCCTTGCAGAGTTTGTCTAGCTTTTGCTAGAACAATGATGAACCCATCGTCTGCGCGTGCGGCGGCGAGCGCACTAGCCGAACCCGACATGCGTTCACGACGCGTCTGTGCGTTCACAACACCCAGATCATGCGACCGTCTGGGTATGACAAGACCGACGATCGAGGCTGCCGTGTTCTCAGGTAAAACGAACGCAATCGGTGCACTCCGAAATGACTCACGTGCGTCGCGGCGCGCGGGCTCGGTGACGACGCTCGCGGTCGGCCGCACGGTCGATGGCTTCAAAGCGCATCATCAACGACGCCCCATCGATCCACCCGATCCTACGCGAAGTAACGCTCGCTCCACGCAGTCGCGCACTCAACGAAAACACGCGCCAAACCGATTGACATGGGTGGGACAGACTTGCTTGTTGCGCAGAGCGCAACCTCCTGAGGCCGACACGAATTCCCTCGGCTCGGTTCCGCTGCAGCGGAACCGGCAAGTCTGTGCCGAACTTGACAGCGCGTTCAAAGGGGCGAATGGCGGGGCAGGTGGGCTTGCGAGTTGAGGTGGAAGATGGGCGGGTGGACGAGGTGCGCGATGCGTGCGCGATGCGTGCGCGAACATGACTCGAGTGGCGTAGTGCGAAAGGCGAGCTGAGCCGTGCAGACAGTCGAAGCGCGAGTCGAGCGGCGCAGCGCGCCGATTCGCCGAGCGACACATTCGAATCATCACGATCGACCCCGCACGTACCACGGTCCCGTCATTGGCATCGGGTAGGGCTGTAAGCGCTGGCCGTAGATCGACACCAGAATCCATCGGCTCCCCGGTACGAGCGCCGCACGGGGCTTCTCACGGCCACTTCGCCCGAGCCACGGGAGACGCGGCGCGGCGAGACGTCGTCGTTCGACAGGACGCCGTCCACACACGCGTCGTTGCCGAGATTGTTCACGCGTGTCGTTGACGAGGAGCGAACGTTCGCCACGGCGAAGCGACTGCTTCGTTCGTGGGACGCTTCGTTGAGGTTGTCGCTGAGCGTTTCCATCGTCGCGCAGCTCTTCGTTGAGGTTTTCGCTCAGCGATGTGCGCTCGCGACGACAGGGGAATGAACCCAGTCGCGCTTGTTGCCGTTGACGCGTACGCGTCAAAGGTGGAAGGCAGGAGAGTCGCTCACTCGGCAACTCCGCCTTCGCGATTCCTCAACAAACACACCGCTTCAACCTGTGCGTCGCGTCGACCCTCAACGGTCGCGCTTTTCGCCCACATGGGCTCAACCTCAGATTCGACCTCTTCATCGACGGGGGTGCGTTCCGAACGCGAAAGGCCACCGGGGTTCGATACCGAGCTCCCCGCTTGCTGCCCGACGATGACCGTCGGACTCGCTCGCGCGCTGAGCCGGCTGATCGTGAACGTCGCGCGCAGAGAGGAACTGCTCGAGATCGACGACACAACCGAGATCGACGAAATAGTGTCGCCATCATCATGAACAAGTTCGCTTTCTACGGGACGGGTGTCGACCGAGGACCAGCAAGACCCGGCGTCGTCGCGCAACTGGCAACTGGCGCGCTCCCGGCAAGTTATCGAATCGGTCGGCGGCGAGGTCGTCGCCGAGTTCTTCGATATCGGGCAGTCGCGCTCGTTGCCGTGGAAGCGTCGCCCGCAGGCCGCGAGGTTGCTCGAGAGTTTCCGAGATGCGCAGCGCGGATTCGATGCCGTGGTGATCGGTGAACCTCAGCGGGCGTTCTACGGCAACCAGTTCGGGCTCACATTTCCCGTCTTCGTGCACTATGGGATCGGTCTGTGGGTGCCTGAGGTCGGCGGCGCCCTCGATCCTGGTTCGGACGCGCACGATCTCGTCACGTCCCTCTACGGCGGCATGAGCAAAGGCGAGCGGAATCGCATCAAGACTCGCGTCCGCGCGGCCATGGCAGCGCAAGCTGCGATCGAGGGTCGCTTCCTTGGCGGCCGGCCCCCTTACGGCTACGTCCTCGCTGACGCCGGGCCGCATCCGAACCCGAGCAAGGCCGCGATCGGACAACGACGCCACGTCCTCGCGCCGGACCCGCTTGCGGCACCTGTCGTGGCGAGAATCTTCGACGAGTTCGTATCCGGCCGGGGGCTCTACGCGATCGCCGAGGGGCTCACCAAGGACGAAATCCTCTCCCCCTCTGCGCACGACCCCGCCCGGAACCGCCATCGCATCGGCAGCGGCGGCGTGTGGTCCAAGGTCGCCGTGCGAGCCATCCTGCAAAATCCTCGATACACCGGCCGTGAGGTCTGGAACAAGCAGCGCCGAGACGAGATACTGATCGACGCCGCGCAGCTCGTGTTCAAAGGAGCGCAGCGGGCAAACATTCGCCGAGACAAGACTGTCCGTGGCCCCTACCTGCTCAGCGGCTTGGTGCACTGCGCTATATGCAACCGGCGCATGCAGGGCTCGTGGAATCACCAACAGCCGTACTATCGGTGCAAGTTCCCCACCGAATACGCGGTCACCGAGCGACAGCACGCCAAGACGGTCTACATGAAGAAGCGTCGATCCTCCCGGCGCTCGACGAGTGGCTCGCCGGTCTATTCAGCGATGACCAGTTCGACTCGACCTGCGCCGCACTCGAATCGAGCTTCGGGCCCGACCCATCAGAACGAGCCCTCGAGCTGGCCGCCCGGCGCAAGCTCAAGGAATGCGACACCAAACTCGCCCGTTACCGCGCCGCCCTCGAAGCAGGCACCGACCCCTCGATCGTCTCCGGATGGATCGAGGAGGTAAAGCTCGAACGCAAAGCCGCCGAAGTCCAACTCCGCCGCAAGCGCAGCGACGGCCGCATGACCGCCGAGGAGATCGGCTTACTCGTCGAGCAACTCAAAGGGATCGTCGCGATCCTGCAGACCGCCGACCCAGAAGACCGCCGAGCCGTCTACCAGGAGCTCAACGTCTCAATCCGCTACCACGCCGACGGCCGCCTCCATGTGAAGGCCGGACCCAACGCGTGTACTAACGAGTGTGTCGGAGGAACGACACAGACGGTAACCCCACGCGCCCCGACAGTGGGTGCATTCGACAGTGCCGCGTGAGCGCCGTACGTGTCGCGGCGCTGCGACGCGCGCCTCTGCGGCGAGGTCTGGCGGATCAGTCCCAGGCGAGATCGATGTCGATTGAGACGAGTTCGATCGCGCCGTCGGGTGCGAGTTGGCCGACGACGTTGAGAGCACGCACGAGCACACCCGTGGTCAGTAGCACTCGATAGTCGTGACGGCCGGGGATGAACTCGGGGAGATCATCAAACTGCTCGGCGAAACGGTCCACGATGCGCAACAGCTCGATCGTCTGGAAGTCAACCGTGGGATGGTTCACCGTTCGGACTCCGTTCCGGTCTGAGCTGGCGATCGAGGTCCTGGAAAAATCCATACGTCGCCCGG
>JBDTLT010000414.1:0-3588 GCA_039934635.1 Acidimicrobiales bacterium | reverse complement strand
GCACCCAGCCACACACCGGGTATTGGGCGATTCTGACGCGTCGAGGGGCGGTGTTACGACCCGACCAGCGCTCCGTGCCAGCGTCAAACCAGCGCAACAGGACCGTCACGAGAGGTTCGTCACGCTTGCTGGAGCGGCGGGGACCCCACGAATCACATCTCGTGACCCGGCCCCTCAGAATCGCGCACGTCAGCGACTTCTACCTGCCGCGCGTTGGTGGCATCGAGTTACATATCTCGACGCTTTCCCGAGCTCAACGCCAGATCGGCCACCACGTCGACGTGATCTCCTCTGGTGGACTGGTTGAACGCGATGGCTGGCCCTTCACGAGCATCGGCGCTCGACGAGGTGCGACGTTTGAGAGCTTTTCCGCCCACGCGATCGGCGCGGCAAAACGCGCAGCGATCGAAGGCGGCTATCACGTTGTTCATGTGCACGCAGGACTTGCCACTCCGCTCTCGGTCGCGGTCGCCGCCGCAACGAGTTCTGCTGGCCTACCTACTGTGCTCACAATGCATTCGATGGTAGGTGCACTCGCCGGGCTCTATCGCGGATTGGATCACTTCACGGGGTGGCGCAGTTGGCCGGTGCTGTGGACGTCGGTGAGCCGAGTGGCCGCTCGACAATTTCAGACGGTGCTCGGCGACGCTGCCTCGGTGTTCGTGCTGCCCAATGCCGTCGATGTCGACGCCTGGCGCCAGGTTGAACCGCTGCGTCATAAAGGAATTGTCATCGCCGCGGTAATGCGTCTCGCGCCGCGCAAGCGGCCGCTTGCGCTCATGCGAATTCTGCGTGCGGTCCGCCGAGCGACACCGGATTCGATTCCCGTCACCGCGATCGTGATCGGTGAAGGCGCACAGCGGCCCGCTGTGGAGCGCTACCTTGCCCGCCATCGCATGGGCAGCTGGATCTCGATTCCTGGCGCTGCCTCCCAACTTGAGATTCGCGACTTGTTCCGCGGGGCTGATATCTTCGTCGCTCCGGCTATGAAAGAGTCCTTCGGGATCGCCGCGTTGGAGGCCCGCGCAGCGGGCGTGCCCGTCATCGCAATGGCCCAATCCGGAACTAACGAGTTCATCGACGACGGCCGATCCGGCCTGCTCGTCAACAACGACGCCGAGATGGTAAGCGCGATTGCGATGTTGATCGCCGACGACGACGCCCGAGCGAGGATCGCCACGTACAACCGCTCGGTGTCCCCGCAGTTCGGCTGGTCCCAGGCACTACATAGGACGGCGGAGATGTACAAGCGGGCCGCAGACCTCCAGCGAGGCGGGGCGCCCTCGCCCGAGACGCCTGCCGCGCTCCCGACAGCGCGGCTCGATGTCGTAGAGGTCCATCGATCCGTCGGTCTGTCGGCGTGACTATGGCCGCCTCACCTCATCAGTCGTTGGGGCTCCCTGCGCATCCGCTTACGGCCACGCCCCACGACCGACCGAAGCGGTTCACGGTCGTCTCGTTCCACGCGCACCCCGACGACGAGGCACTGTTCACGGGAGGGACACTCGCTCGCGTCGCGGCCGAGGGCCACCGGGTCGTCGTCGTTGTCGCAACGGTCGGCGAGCAGGGCCTCACGGCCATTCAGCACAGCCCGAGCGAGTTGGGAATGCGACGCCTCGCCGAGTTGAAAGTCGCTGCCGCCAAACTCGGATGTAGACGGGTCCATTGGCTCGGCTACGCGGACTCCGGTCGCAATGGCGAGGTGCCTGGAAACCACGCGTTTGCTCGCGTCGACCGCGACCTGGCTGCTAGCCGATTGGAGCGGATTCTTCGTGACGAACGCGCCGACGCGCTCACGGTCTATGACCGGGCGGGCGGCTACGGCCACCCCGACCACCTCAGTGTCTACGACGTTGGTCACCGTGCTGCGCAACTCGCCGGCACGCCCCTCGTGCTCGAAGCAACCGTTGACCGTAGCGCCGTGCTGCGCGTCGCTCGCGCCCTTCGACTCGTGCCGAATCTGCCCCGCGAATTCCGAGCGCGGCAACTCGAGAACGCGTTTTCGGCTCATAACGAGATCACCCACCGCGTCGACGTGAGGCCGTACATCGACTCGAAACGCGCGGCCATGGTCGCGCATTCTTCGCAGCGCTCTGGCGGATCGAACCCGAGGTCGATGGCGCTGTACCTTCGACTTCCCGACCCGCTGTTTCGCCGAATTTTCGGGTACGAGTGGTTCATTGAGGCGGGCAGATCACCATCTGGCCTGATGCTCGATGACATCTTCGCCAGTCTTCGCGGCGACGACACCGCCAGCGGATCAGCCGCCTCTTGAGGTGTTCATGAGCGCCTCCTTCCCTCGACACCGGGCGACTCGACGAACTCCGAGACCAGGGTCGGCCCGCGTTCGCGCGGGGCTGGTACTGACAATCGGTTCAGGCGCCTTCAGCAGACCTTCAGGCGCGAGGAGCGAGGCTTCTAGCGACAATCCCGATCAAGAAGGCCCCCGATGACTCCTCGCACCATGTCAACGCGACGCGTCGCGCGGCAGAGCGGCGTCGTTGTCGGGCCCGTGAACTTCGGTGCAATGAATGCGTCCGAGAACCGAGCGCCGCGTACCGAATGCCGCCGCCCCAAGTTGGCTGGCGGCGCATTCTCGGTCAGCGCCATCGTGACCGCGGGCAGACTCAACAACGCAATGGCCGCTTCGGGCTTCGTAGCGTCGAGGGCGCGCAGCGCGGAGATGCCTTTTGCGCAGCTGCTGCAGTCGGTAACCACGACAACGCCACGACCACCATCAAAATCCATACGGTCGCCCTCACAGTGTCGATGGCGTCGCGCGCTTGCACCGGCGTTGGCGAACCTTCAACCAGCGCTGCTCGCGTCAGGCATGAGCGTTGCCGGTGCAGCACAGGTCGTCGCGATGTTCCCGCGTGTTCGATCTTTGGATGCCCGTCACCACACGAGCCGTAGCAAGCCATCGATCGTTCAGGCGAGCCCGAACGACCTGCACTGCGCCCGACATAGCCGTACTTGCGTCCATGCCACCTGAACTCATCGCAGCATGAAGACCGCTGAACCGAGCACGCGCCGGAGAACGAGACGCCACGCGCTCGTGCGCGTTGCCCAGATCACTATCCTCGTAGCCGCAACATGGTTCCTCGCCGCCCCGCAGTTTCCGAAGGCCTGGGCGGCCTTGGGTGACCTCCGGACGGCGCAACCAGGTCTCGTCCTGCTCAGCGCAGCCGCCGCGCTTTTGGCGCTGGTGACCTATGCCCAGCTGATGCGCACAACTCTCGCAGACGGCGTCAGGCCGGGGTTCTGGCACACGATGGGCATCATCATTACATCGCTCGGAGTAAGCAACGTTGTCCCTGCTGGCAGCGCCGCTGGCAGCGTTGTGACCTTCAGAATGCTCGAGCGCGCCGGTGTCGCCCGCGCCCGCGCGATGACCGCGATGGCGGTGACCAGTATCGGCTCGGCACTTGTGCTCAGCGTGCTGCTTTGGATCGGCCTGCTCACGTTGCTCCCGACACACGGCGTCGCGAGCGGCGCACTCGCTGCCATCCCAGCGACTGGACTTCTCGTCCTCCTTGCTGTGGTCGCGCACGCGACTTCCGCGAGGAGCCCGGCGCTCTGGGCGATGGG
>JBDTLT010000413.1:0-3588 GCA_039934635.1 Acidimicrobiales bacterium | reverse complement strand
TAGTCTTCCGTGCGAAGACGTGGCCGCTATTCGCTCGTCGGTCCCGTGAAGTTCGGTGCTCGCTTCTCGCGGTGCGCGGCGAGCCCTTCGGCCGCATCGGGGCCACCGAGACCGTAGAACTCGTACGCGAGCGAGGCGTCGAATGCGGGAGCCATCGCGCGGTACCAGTGATTGAGCGTGTGCTTGGTCCAGCGCAGCGCCGACTGAGCGCCGTGCGAAAGATTCACGGCGATCTGCAACGCGGTGTCGCGTACCTTGTCGTCGTCGACGCACACTGAAACGAGGCCGATGCGTTCGGCCTCTTCGCCGGTCATCGACTCGCACGTGAGTAGGTAGTACTTCGACTTGGCCATACCTACGAGCAGCGGCCAGCAAATTGCGGCATGGTCGCCCGCGGCAACCCCGAGGCGGGTGTGGCCGTCGATGATGCGGGCCTTGCGTCCGGCGACCGAGATGTCCGCCAGCAGGCCGGCCGCCAAACCTGCACCGACGGCCGGGCCGTGCAGCGCAGAGACGATCGGCTTCGAGCAGTTGATCACGTTGAGGACGAGGTCTCGTGCCTCGCGCAAGACGCGGGTGCGCATCGCGAAGTCGTTCGTCACGCCGTCGATGAGGTCGAAACTGCCGCCGGCCGAGAATGCTTTGCCCGCACCGGTGAGCAGCGCCACCCTGGTGTCGGGGTCGCGATCGACGACGAGCCATACATCGGCGAGCTCGGCGTGAGCCTCGGGCCCGACCGCGTTGAGGTTCGGGGCTTCGAGGATGATCTCGAGCACGTGCTCCGCGGGGTGCGCGAACTTGAGGTGGGGAAACGGTGCATAACGGTCATCCATGGCGCGAGCCTAGGGCCCGAGCGGCCCTGCAGAGCGGGAAGTGCAGGGCCCGAGCGGCCCTGCAGAGCGGGAAGTGCAGAGGCCGAGCGGCCCCGTAGAGCAGGAAGCACGAGCACCGATATTTGCGTGGAAAGATGACCTCATGGACTTGCCGCCACCGCAGATGATCGAATGGATCGAGCGCACGATCGGCGGTCGGGTGATCCGTTGCGAGCGGCAACCGCGCTGGCGTCCCGCGTGGTTCGTCGACGTCGATCGCGATGGTGACATCCTGCCGGTCTACTTCCGAGGCGACCGTGGTTCGTTGGACCATGGCGTCTACACGCTCGAGCACGAGTTCCGCATCCTCGCAGTACTCGAAGCCCATGACATCGCGGTGCCGCACGTGTACGGGTTCTGTCCTGACCCGCGCGGCATTGTCATGGCGCGTGTCCCGGGGCGCGCCAACCTGCTCACCGTCGACGATCCCACCGAACGGGCCGAGATCTTGAACGACTACATGACGTGGCTCGCCCGAATTCATCGCATCGGAACAGGTCCGTTCCAAGCAGCCGGTCTGACGATGGCCGAGAGCGCCATGATCATGGCCGACTTCGACCGCTGGGAGAGCACCTACCGCGCAAAGAAGGCGCGGCCCGAACCGTTCCTCGAGTTCGCCATCGGATGGTTGCGGCGCAACGCACCGGCGCGCCACGCCGAACCGACGCTGGCGGTGGGCGATTCAGGCCAGTTCCTCTTCGCAGACCGCCGTGTGAGCGCAGTCATCGATCTCGAATTGGCGTTCCTCGGCGATCCGCTCCACGACCTTGCGTGCATGCGACTGCGCGACCTCGCCGAACCGCTCGGGCCCCTGGCCCCCGCGTTCGCGCACTACGAAGCGGAGATGGGCACGCCGATCGACCGTGCTGCGCTCGACTTCCACACGGTGCGATTCGCGGTCTGCACGCCGATGTCCGTTTCGCACGTACTCGCGCAGCCGCCCGGTGACATCGATCTCGTGCGCTATCTCGTGTGGTACGTGCAGTTCTCGCGGGTCGCCCTCGAGATCATGGCCGATCTCGAGGGAATCACTCTCGATGCGCCGATCGCGCTCCAAGCCGAGGCAACCCGCTTCGTCGACGGATTTGCCATGCTCGATGCTGCGTTGGCCGACCTCTCGCCGGATGAACCGCAACAGCAGTTCCGGCTCGACGTGGCGCAGCGGCTGAGTGCGTTTCTCCGTCGAGTCAACGAGGTCGGTCCGCAGATCGAGAGTGACGATCTCGACGAGATCGCAGAATTGTTGGGTACGCGGCCTACGTCGTGGCGTGACGGTGACGCTGCGCTCGAGTCCTTCGTGGCCAAAGCCGACGATGCGTACGACGCAGAGTTGATCCGCTACTTCCACCGGCGCATGTCCCGGTGGCAGCAACTCGTCGAGATCGGCATGCGCAACCGCAGCTACTCAGCCCAGCCCCTAGATTGAACCGCTGGCGATCGACTCGATCAGCGCGGCGGTGCGGTCGATCTCGTCGTCGGTGTTGTAGTAGTGCACCGAGGCGCGCACCATCGAACTGATGCCGCGCTGCGTCATGTCGAGCAACGTCGATTGGCGAAGTGTCACGTTCACGGCAACGTTGTCGCGCTCGAGCGCGCTCTTCACTTCGCTGGCATCGACGCCGCGGACATCGAAGGTGACGATCCCGCACTGCATCTCACCCTTGTCGCGCACCGTGACGCCGTCGATCTGATCGAGCCGTTGCCGCAGGAGCGTTGCGAGGTGCCGGATGCGGGGCCACGATGCGTCGATACCGACCGCGAGCGCGTAACGAATGGCGACGCCCAGACCGATCTTCGCCGCGACACTGCTCTCATAGTTCTCGAAGCGGCGGGCGTCGGCGCGCAGCTCATAGTGAGTCGGGCTCGTCCAAGTGGCGGAATGCAGATCGATCAACGCCGGTTGGCCCGAGGGCGACCCTGCTCGGGCATACAGCGCGCCGGTACCGCGTGGTGCACGGAGATACTTGCGGCCGGTAAAGCTGAGGAAGTCGCAACCGATGGCATCGACGTCGATCGGCAATTGCCCCACCGATTGGCAGGCGTCGAGCAGATAGAGGACGCCTCGCTCGCGAGCGACCGCCCCGACTGACTCGGCCGGGTTGACGAGCCCACCGTTGGTGGGGACATGGGTGATCGCGATCAGCCGCGTGCGGTTCGTGATCATGGCCGCCGCTCGCTCGACATCGATCTGCCCGTATTCGTCGTCGGGTACGACATCGATGACGATACGCACGCGCTGCGCGAGCCGGAGGAACTCGAGGTAGTTGCTGGCGTACTCGGCGACACAAGTGACGATGTGATCGCCATCCTCGAACGGGACCGAATGAAACGCCAGCTGCCACGCGGCGGTCGCGCTCTCGACCAGCGCGATCTCGGCGCGGGTACTGCCGACGAGCGCGGCGCACGCGTCGTAGGTGTCGTCGATGGCGGCGAATCGTTCGGTTTCGGCGATGTAGCCGCCGACCTCTTCTTCGCGGCGAAGGTGAGCGATGACCGCGTCGGTCACGGGTCGAGGGGGCAGTGAAGAGCCCGCATTGTCGAGGTGTATCCGCGTCGCGCAGCCGATCGTGTCGGCCCGTACCGCAGCAATATCGATGGTGTTCGGTGAATTCATGGCGACAGCAACGTAGTCCCGCGGCCCACTCTCAAGAAAGACGCACTCCGGCCGAAAGGCAAACGGTGAACGAGATGAACGACGGCGTCGCTGCGGTCCAAT
>JBDTLT010000412.1:0-3591 GCA_039934635.1 Acidimicrobiales bacterium | reverse complement strand
ACGTGGTGGGACGACGCCATGCACTTCGTGACGTGGGTGCCGTGGGTGCTGGCGTTCGGGCTGGCGGTGCGACGCCGGCCAAACCTAAGGCGCTTCGATGTCGGAGCTATCACCATCGGGTTCGGGGCGGCGACGCACATCATCTGGGAGTTGCTCGAATATGTGGCGTTCATCCGGGACAATCCGAATGAGTACCAGACCGCGTACCGGGACACGATGGGCGACCTGACCATGTCGCTGCTGGGGTCGATCACCGGTGGCGTGCTGGTGGCGACCGCCCTCTGGGGCCTCAGCGGTGCAACTACTACCGGCCGGCGACAGGCCACCTCATGAGCGCTCTTTGTGGCTGTGCTCGTCGGGCACGAGCCGGATCCACATCGCCCGCGGCGCGCCGGCCTCCCGCAAGCACACCTGCACTCGACGCACGAGCTCGCCCGTAGCGGTGCTGCGAAAGAACCACGACGTGCTTGCGCCTGCCGGAGGTGTTGCGGCGAGGGCGAGCGAGGCCTCTTCGTAGTACGCCCGAACGTCGGCAACCGCGTCGAATGGCTTGCCGGGGAAGCCGGCGTCTTCCCAGCGAGTTCCGGCCGACACTCGCATCAGTGCGGCGACAACGTCTTCGACGCCGGACGCGTCCACGACGCGTCCGACATTGGTGCGCCCGAGACGCGCGCGGGTGCGCTCGTACGCGGCACGCAGACCACGAGCCTCGTCGATGGCCGCCGGCAGAGACGGATCATGCCGGGGCGGTAGCGGGCAGGCTGCCGGCTCGGTGCTCGTCTCGATTCGATCCGGGAACTCGCGTAACACGGGACCATTCGGCTCGAGCAGCAGATCGAACGTGGCCGCAAGCACCCTGTGCTGCAATGCGGGATCGTCCGGGTCGCCGAGCGGTCGGCCCCGGGGGAAGTCGCAATGCAGCACGCGGGGCGCGCGTGCTCGTGTCGCAAGCCCGCGAGAGTTGCTGATGGCCACCGTAGCCAGGCCGTGCTGCTCGAGCACGTGCGCGACGGTGAGGAGCGTGCGGGTACAGACAGGACACACCGGTGTCATTAACACGACGTCTACCCCATCGTCGCGCAACATCGCCGCCGCGGCCGGCGCCGTGTCGTACCGGATCGTGCTCAGCGCCTCGGTCGGCTGGGCACCCATGAACGACAGGTGGTGCGTGCCAATCGATCCGATCTGCCCTCGGTCGACGAGTTCGTCCAGTCGGTCGACCGGGTAGATCACGTTGAGGTTCTGTGCGAAGCCGAGACGGTCGTAGTTGGTGCTCACGTGCGTCAGGTGGACATCACGCCGTGCGTGCTCCAACACCGTGAAGTCAGGACCCTCGGCGTCCCAGGTACTGCCGTCGACACGGAGGCCGGCGGTCGTCACGATTGCGACCCGAGCCCGATCGAGCGGTGGCGGTACGGTGAACGCCATGGGACCGAAGTCGGGCATCGGGAGCTTCTCGTATTGGTCCATCACGCGTGCCTTCCGGGACAGTTCGAAGGGTTGGAGTAGATCATGACCGAACTTCAGTCCGGCCCGGCAACGGTGACCGGGAGCGAGGGGCCGCTCGAGGCGTACGAATCGCGACCGTCGGAGCCGGGTCCCCGTCCTTATTTGATCCTGGTACACGAGGCGTTCGGCCTGACCGACCACATCCGGTCGCAAGCCCGCCTCTTCGCGGCACAGGGGTTCGAAACGGTCGCGCCAGACTTGTACTCGGGCGACGCCGATCGCGCCGCACTGACCACGCAGGACATCGAGGACAGCTTTGCCGTGTCAGCGGCGGCCGACATAGAGGCCGCGCTCGCTTCGCTACCCGACGACCGTCGCGCGCCGGTGCGCCGCGCGGTGAACTGGCGCAACGCCACCCGCCAGTTCGTGCCTCGATATGTGAACGACCTCGCGGCAATCGCCGCTGAGCGGGCGCGGCGACAAGACGGATTCGTCGGTGTGGTGGGCTGGTGTATGGGCGGCTACCTCGCCGGCCTGCTCGCGGCGCAGGGAGCCGATGTGTCCGCCACCGTGATCTACTACGGCGGGCCTCCCCCGCTGAACACCGTGGATCAGATCCGGGGCCCCGTGCTCGGGCATTACGCCGGCGAGGACGTCGGTATCACCTCGGCCGTGCCCGACTTTGCCACTGCGATGCATCGCGCGGGCCGTCCGTTCGAGTACCACATCTACGACGGCGCGCCGCACGGGTTCAACAACGAGGACCGAGTCACTTACCGCGCCGACTGTGCCGCGCTGGCCATGGCGCGCACAGTGGCCTTCCTCGCTCGGACGAGTCCGGCGGTTTGAGTCACGCCCGCGCCGCGGCAACCCGACCCAGGAACGGTTCGAGTCCGTCAGCGCGATCGATGAAGGCCGACGCCTGGACACCCACTGAGGTGACACCGAGCGATTCGAGTTGGGGGATCGTCTCGAGCATCGCTTCGAGGTCGAGACGCCCATTGTCCCGCCGGATAGGACGAAGTAATGCCTGCACCTGCAGCGTGGACGGTTCGCGACCCGCCTCTTGGAACGCGGCAGAGATGAGCTCGATGCCCCGGCTCAAATGCTCCGGGGTCGGGTCGAAGGGCAACCAGCCGACGCCGAGTTCTGCGATGCGCCGCGCGGTGGCCGCGTTGGCACCACCGCCGAACCAGATCGGTACCCCGCCCGGTTGGACGGGCAAGGGCAGGCTCCAGATGTCATTGAAGGTGATCGTGGGCGACGAGAAGCTCACGGGGGCACCCGACCACAGCGCCTGACAGGCGCGGACGACGTCGTCCATGCGGCGATTGCGGCCGTCGTAAGGCACGCCAGAGGCTTCGAACTCGGCCCGCAGCCAGCCGGCGCCGACCCCGAGATCGAGCCGGCCGTTCGACAGTACGTCGAGAGTGGCCGCTTGCTTGGCGAGGAGCGCCGCAGGGCGGAGGGGCGCCAGCAACACCGACGTGGCGAGCCGGACTTGTTTCGTCACCGCAGCCATCGCGGCCAAACTGATCAGCGGCTCGGGCCATGGCTCGTTCATCGGGTACCCGTATTGCCCGGGGAACGGATAGTCCTCCGTGCCTGGCCCCACCGCGACGTGGTCGGCGGCCACGATGTGGTCGATGCCGAGCTCGTCGGCCATCCTCGCCGCGTCGAGCACGATTCGGTGGTCTCCGCCCGAGAGCTGGTGCAAGCCGAAGAACGACACGGCCACCTTCATCATCTTGCTCCTTGTTGCGAACGCATCTGGCCGAGCTTTCCAGGTCACTCGCCCGGTTGACGGCACGGAAGCACCGTCATTTGCCGCCCATTTGGCCCACGGAAAGCCGGCCAGTCGACAGCGCTGCCGCTGGATAGGTACCCCCGGCGCGCCGCGGCATGAGGCCCGGGCGGTCCAGGAGGTCAGCAACACACGCGGCTCCGCTAAACTTTCAGGCGTCGTCACGCCGTCGCGAATTGCCGGATCATGTTGTTCGAGCAGTGCGCTAGGTTGCCGACCGGACCTCCCGGGAGAACCGAAGGTCAGAAGCCATAACGCGAATGCGCTCGTAGCTCAATTGGATAGAGCATCTGACTACGGATCAGAAGGTTGGGGGTTCAAGTCCCTCCGAGCGCACT
>JBDTLT010000411.1:0-3595 GCA_039934635.1 Acidimicrobiales bacterium | reverse complement strand
CGGTGCCGGCCCGAGCGCCACGTTGTCGATCGAGAAGGTCGCGGCCACGACAGCAGCGTATGGTGTCGGCCTTATGGAGGTGCGGCGACATCGCGGGTGGTCCGTCGTCGACATCACGGGCGATCTGGACATGGCGACGGCGCCGGCGCTGCGCACGCTCGTCGTCCAGTTGCTCTCGACCGGCGCCCGGCTCATCGCCATCGACCTCACGGCCGCCGATTTCATGGACTCGACCGGTCTCGGGATGCTCGTTGCCGCGCTCAAGCGGGTGCGCACCCACGACGGTGAGCTGGTCGTCATCTGTCCCGAGCCCCGTTTGCGCCGCATCTTCGAATTGACGGAGCTCGTCACAGTGTTCGGCCTGCGCGATTCGGCCGCCGAACTTCCCGACGCGTAGCGTGCGCCCATGAGTGACGACACAGCGGGTTCGGGGCCCGAGGTGATCCTCAAACCAGACGCGCTGCTGGCGCTGCATTCGGTCACCGAGGAACTTTTCGAGACGCTCCGACGATGGTTCCGGGTGCCCAGCATCGTCTCGCTCGACCTGAGTGACATCGATGCCGTCGTGCGGGAGATGTCCGATCCGGTCATGATCGCCGCCCTCGCGATGCGCAAGCTGCAGGCCCTTCGCCTGTTGGCGCTGCCCGGGGTGCGCACGAGCACCGATGTCGTGCTCTCGATCGTCAACGACCTCGATCGCGCGCTGATCCAGGCGCCGGTGATGCGGCTCAAGCTCCGCGCCGAGGAGACCGACTGGGACGCGGCCTTCGAGCAGTTGACCCACGAGCCCAGCGGGCAGCACCCGTCTCGGGTCACGCCGCACGACAGTCGCGATGCCGACCCCGAGACCGAACGCTTTCGCGACCTCCACCAACGGCTCCACGAGGCGGCGATCGCGGTCCTCGAGGCGTCCGAGGGCGACATCCGCTACTTGGAGTAGTGGAAACAACCGCGTGGAGTGGTTTCTCGCGAAGGGGCCTAAGGTGCCCCCGGAAATCCATCCACCAGCGCGGCTTGACAATCGGCCCGCTCCAGTACCTACCGTCGGGAACCGTGCCTACCGCTCTTGTCATCGTCGAATCTCCGGCCAAGGCGAAAACCATCGCCGGCTACCTGGGGAAGGACTACGTCGTCGAATCCTCGATCGGCCACGTGCGCGACCTTCCGAAAAATGCCGCCGATGTTCCGGCGGCGTACAAGCACGAGTCCTGGGCGCGCCTCGGCATCGATGTCGACAACGACTTCAAGCCGCTCTATGTGATCTCGGCGAATCGCAAGGATCAGATCAAGAAATTGCGGTCGCTGGTCAAAGAAGTCGACGAGATCTATCTCGCCACCGATGAGGATCGCGAGGGCGAAGCCATCGCGTGGCACCTCCTCGAGGTGTTGCATCCGCGAGTGCCGGTCAAACGCATGGTGTTCCACGAGATCACCAAGAAGGCCATTCTCGAAGCCATAGACAACCCTCGCGAGCTCGATCGCCGCTTGATCGATGCGCAAGAAGCGCGGCGCATGCTCGATCGGCTCTACGGCTACGAGGTGTCGCCGGTCCTCTGGAAGAAGGTCATGCCGCGCCTGTCCGCCGGGCGCGTGCAGAGCGTGGCGACTCGCATCGTCGTCGAACGCGAGCGAGAGCGCATGCGGTTCGTCAGCGCCCGCTACTGGGATCTGAGCGCGACGTTCCACAAGGTCGGCGACCTCGAAGAAGGCGAGCCCCGTTCGTTCGCGGCCACGCTCACCGGGCTCGACGGCAAGCGGGTCGCCACTGGTCGCGACTTCGACTCGCAGGGCAAGACCAAATCCGACGTCATCGTTCTCACCGAGCCCGCGGCGGTAGAGCTGCTCGACGACCTCGCCGACACCAACTTCACGGTCAACTCCGTCGAGTCAAAGCCGTATCGCCGCCGCCCGGCGGCGCCGTTCATGACGTCGACGTTCCAGCAAGAGGCGTCACGCAAGTTGCGCCTTTCGTCGCGTGAAGCGATGCGATTCGCGCAGTCGCTGTACGAAAAGGGCTACATCACCTATATGCGAACGGACAGCACGACACTGTCCGACACCGCTGTCGCGGCGGCGCGTTCGATCATCAGCGAGCGCTACGGCCGCGACTTCCTGCCCGACGCACCGCGTCAGTACGCCAGCAAGGTCAAGAATGCGCAAGAGGCCCACGAGGCGATCCGTCCCGCGGGCGAATCGTTCAAGCTCCCCGATCAAGTGGCAAAAGAGCTGTCGACCACCGAAGCACGCGTCTACGAATTGATCTGGCAACGCACGGTCGCGTCGCAGATGACCGACGCCGTCGGCGAGACCGTCGTCGTGCGCGTCGGGGGCGACACCCGCACCGACCGGCCGACAGAGTTCTCGGCGACCGGGACGATCATCACGCACGCCGGCTTCCGTCGTGCCTATGTCGAAGACGTCGATGACGACGCCGATCGCGACAGCGATGAGCGGCGCCTGCCCAAGGTGGTGACTGGCGAAGCGCTCGACGTTGCCGATCTCGCTCCCGCAGGACACGAGACCTCACCGCCGCCGCGTTTCACCGAGGCATCACTCGTCAAGAAGCTCGAAGAGTTGGGTGTCGGCCGCCCTTCGACCTACGCGTCGATCATGACGACGATCCAGGACCGCGGCTACGTCTGGAAGAAAGGTTCGGCGTTGGTGCCGACCCTCACCGCATTCAGCGTGGTGACGTTGCTCGAGGACCATTTCCCCAACCTGGTCGACTATGCGTTCACCGCCCGCATGGAAGACGACCTCGACGAGATCGCCAATGGTGTGCAAGAGACGGTTCCCTGGTTGAGCCGCTTCTACTTCGGTCTCGCCGATGTCCCCGGCCTCAAAGAGATGGTCAACGATCGCCTTGGCGAGATCGACGCGCGGGCCATCAACTCGATACCGCTCGGTGTCACTGCCGCCGGCGAGCCCGTTGTTGCCCGCGTCGGCAAGAACGGCCCTTACCTCCAGTGCGGCGAGAAATCGCGCAGCATCCGCGACGACATGGCGCCCGACGAGCTCACGCTCGAAAGGGCCATCGAACTACTGGACACGCCCGACGATCGGTCCGTGGGTCTCGATCCCGAGACCGGCCTCGACGTCTTGGCCCGCAACGGCCGCTTCGGTCCCTACGTGCAACTCGGTCACGCCGATCCCGCCAGCAAGGAAAAGCCGAGAAGCGCGTCGCTGCTGTCGTCGATGTCGCTCGAGACCATCACGCTCGACGAGGCGCTCAAGGTGCTGTCGCTGCCCCGAGTGCTCGGCGCCGACCCGGCCGACAACGAAGAGATCACCGTGCAGAACGGCCGCTACGGGCCCTACGTCAAGAAGGGAAACGACAGCCGCAGCCTCGCCGGCGAAGAGCAGTTGTTCACGCTTACGCTCGACGAGGCACTGCTCATCCTGGCCGAGCCCAAGCGCCGCCGGGGCCAGGGCGAGGCCAAGGGCCCGCTGCGCGAGATCGGTGTCGATCCCGATACCGGCAAACCGATCGTGGCCAAGGACGGCCGTTTCGGCGTGTACGTCACCGACGGCGAGACCAACGCGTCGCTGCGCAAGGGCGACATGGTCGAAGAACTGACCCTCGAGCGGGCCTGCG
>JBDTLT010000410.1:0-3627 GCA_039934635.1 Acidimicrobiales bacterium | reverse complement strand
ACCCGTGCTGCGCCAGGAACCGGTTGGCGAAGTAGGCCCGTTGTCCGACGCCGCAATAGGTCCAGATGTCCCGATCCGTCGGCAGTTCGGCATAGCGCCGCCGCATCTGCGAGAGCGGTAGATTGATCGCGCCAGGGATGTGCCCGGCGGCGAAATCGTCCGGCTCGCGGACGTCGAGCAGCAGCACATCGGCGCGATCGAGCGCCAGCCAGTCGGCCACGGGCATATCTCCGTTCAGCACGTTCTCGGCCAGCATGCCGGCGACGTTGACAGGGTCTTTCGCCGCACCGAACTGCGGGGCATAGCACAGCTCGGCCTCAGCGAGATCGTGCACGGTGCCGCGGAACTGAATCGCGGTTGCAATAACGTCGATGCGCTTCTCCACGCCTTCCAATCCGACCGCCTGCGCGCCGAGGATGCGGCCGTCAGGCACCGAGAACAGGAGCTTGAGATGAATCGAGCGGGCACCTGGGTAGTAGGCAGCGTGATGGCCCGGGTGGAGGTACACCCTCTCGAAGTTGGCCACGCCGGCTCGGCGTAGTCCGCGCTCGCTCGCGCCGGTGGACGCCACGGTCAGGCCCAACACCCCCACCACTGCCGTGGCCTGGATCCCCCGAAACTGCGTCGCGCGTCCGGCGATCGACTCGGCCGCCACTCGACCCTGGCGATTTGCCGGGCCGGCGAGCGGCAGCACGGTGTCCTGACCGGTGATCACGTCTGGCACCTCGACGACATCACCGACCGCCCAGATCTGCGGCTCGGACGTCCGCATCTGCGCATCGACGACGATGCCGCCCCGCGAGCCGAGAGCGAGGCCGGCCGCCTTGGCCAGTGCCGTCTCGGGTCGCACGCCGATGGCCAGGATGACGAGATCGGCAGGAAAACGGGCACCGCTCTCCGCGACCACGAGTAAGCCGCCCTCAGCCCCCTCGTCGATGCGGGCCAGCCCGTCGCCCAGGTGGAGCTGTACGCCCTTCGAGATGAGGTGCTCCATGAGGGGGACGGCGATCTCAGGATCGAGCGGGGGCATGACCTGTGGCAGCTTTTCCAGCATCGTCACCCTGAGCCCGCGGTGGATCAAGTTCTCGACCATCTCCAATCCAATGAAGCCGCCGCCGACGATGACCGCGGTAGTGGCGCGGCGATCGGCGATCCAGGAGCGGATCCGGCGAGAGTCCGGAATATTACGGATCGCGAAGACGCCAGGCAGGTCCACGCCCGGCAGCGGCGGCCGGATCGGTGCCGCACCCGGTGACAGGACCAATGCGTCGTAATGCTCGCTGCGGCACTGACCGGTGGTGAGGTCGCGGACGGTGATGGTGCGCGCAGGCGGGTCGATGGCGATCACATCAGTGCCGGTGTGCACGTCGATATTGAATCGCTCGCGGAACATCTCGGGCGACGCGACCAGGAGGGACTGCTCGTCGGCAATGACGTTGCCGACGAAGTACGGCAGCCCGCAGTTGGCAAACGCCACGTAGGGTCCGCGATCGAACACCAGTATCTCCACCGACTCGTCCAGGCGCCGAAGCCGCGCGGCGCACGACGCCCCGCCGGCAACTCCACCGACGATCAGGACACGACGAACCGGACCGAGGTTGAGCGAGGGCATCGGTTCGTGGGCAGCGCGATCGCTCATCGGAACTCCAGACCTGAATCGGTTCGGTTCTCCGCCACCATGCCAAGGGCGGCGGTGAGCGGGCGGCTGAGGAGGAGGTTTCCTCGAAGACTGGGTGCGCGACAATCGAACGTGGAGGACATGCAGGACATCATGCGTTCCGCGTGCGACGGCGATATCCAGGGGTCACCGGTACAGCGTGTAGCCGAAGCGCCCGTGGAGCCAGGCTTCCCCGGCGGCGTCGTCGTGATGCGGCTCGATCGCTTCCTGACGGACGTGGACGTAGCGGCCCCCGAGACGAGCCATCTCCTCTATCAGGCGGTGACGCGCCTGCGCCATGAGCTCGTCCTCGCAACGGGTCCAGAGTTCATTGCGATGGGCGATGGTCCCCGGTACGCGCCCGCTGGTCGCCTCAATGGTGTGCTCACCGATCGGCTCGGCGTCGAGCGGGGGCAGCTCGCGGTGCCAGTAGATGACCTTGGGATGGCCTTCGGCGATCGTGCTCACGACTGGTTCCTCAGGATGACCTTCAGCGCACCTTCCTTCGCCGCGTTCCCGAAGGTGTCGTAGGCTTTCATGACATCGTCGAGCGCGAATCGGTGCGTCACCAGCTTGGCGGGCTGCAACTTGCCCGACTGGACGACCTTGAGCAGCATCGGCGTCGTCACCGTGTCGACCAGCCGCGTGGTCAGCGTGATATTGCGGTCCCAGAGCTTTTCGACATGCAGCTCGACCGGTTTGCCGTGCACGCCGACGTTCGCGAGGTGTCCACCGGGTGCCAGAATCGACTGGCAGATGTCGAAAGTCGCGGGCGTGCCCACCGCTTCGATCGCGACGTCGACGCCAGTGCCGTCCGTCAGCTCCAGCACTCGCTCGACCGCTTTGCCATCGCCACTGTTGATCGCGGTCGTGGCGCCGAAGCCCTGCGCGATACGCAACCGATTGTCATCGAGATCGATCATCAATATGGCGCCGGGCGAGTAGAACTGGGCGGTCAGCAACACGGCAAGGCCAATCGGTCCCGCGCCGACAATGGCCACGGTATCTCCCGGCTTGACCTGCCCGTTCAGCACGCCGCACTCGAAGCCTGTCGGCAGGATATCGCTCAGCATGACGAGCGCTTCCTCGTCGCCATCGGCAGGCATGTGATAAAGGCTGGTGTCGGCGTGCGGGATCCGAACGTATTCTGCTTGGGTGCCGTCGATGGTGTTGCCGAGGATCCAGCCGCCGTCGCGGCAATGCGAGTACATCCCCTTCCTGCAGTACTCGCACTTCCCGCAGGCGGTCACGCATGAGATGATCACGCGGTCGCCGCTACGCACGCTCGTCACCGCGGCGCCGACCGCTTCTACGACACCGATGCCCTCGTGGCCGAGAATCCTGCCAGGCGTGACACTCGGCAGGTCGCCCTTGAGGATGTGCAGGTCGGTGCCGCAAATGGTCGAGGTGCTGATCCGGACGACGGCGTCGGTGGCGTTCTCGATCGTCGGTCGTGGCTTCTCTTCCCACGCGCGTTTGCCTGGACCGTGATAGACGAGCGCCTTCATACGATCGGACGTCGCGTTCATGGTTGGAGGCGATATCAGTTTCGTAGCCAATGGCATGTTCGGGCTCCTTACGACATCAGCCTCATTCGAGGGTGTGGTGCCGGATGACAGGTGGGCCAAAGCGAAGTGGTGAGTCCGGCCGAGCTCGACACGCCGCTCTGGCGTCGAATCCCCTCGCTCGCCGGGCAGATCCACTGGTGAGACGATACTGGAGCGGCTGGACGGCTGTCTGTTCAATAGTGCGCACCGCTCGAGAGCGCTATTCGCCGACGACGCCAGGTGACGCGGAACGGGTGCCAACGCCTACGACGACGAGAGGACGCGAAGCGCGGCATGATGACGAGGGCCGAGAGCCGCTGGAGGCTCGGAACGAGCATGGGGGAGACACACGGAATGAGCGGACAGCCGGTGGTGGTGTTTACGGACGGCGCAGCGAAAGGCAATCCCGGACCGGGCGGCTGG
>JBDTLT010000409.1:0-3639 GCA_039934635.1 Acidimicrobiales bacterium | reverse complement strand
GCCGATTCCCCAACTTGCACGTGCTGATCGCCGAGCAAGGCACCGTCTGGTTGCCCTACATCTTGCGCAAGCTCGATCACGCGCATGCCATGGGTCGCGGCGCGAAGTGGGGCAAGCTCGACCGGCGCCCGCGCGAGGTCTTCCGCGACCACTTCATCGTGCCGCCGTTCCCCGAAGAAAACGTGCAGCGCGTCGTGCAAGAGGTGGGCATCGAGCCGATCGTGTTCGGCTCCGACTTTCCTCACGGCGAGGGGCTGGCGTATCCGCGGCAATACGTCGGCGCGCAGCTCTCGGGCATGAGCGACTCGGACGTGTCCGCCATCATGCGCGACAACCTCGCCCGCTTCCTCAACCTCCAACCCACCCCCTGACCCCAACCGCGCGCATTTCCCAACCCATCCGTTCTCGCTGTCAAACGTCGCGATATCTGCGACGTTTGACAGCCAGAACGGGTCAGATGGAGCGGACGGACCGCACGAGGGCCGCGACCAAGTGGTCGTCGGCGGGGTCGCGTGGCGGGGGGATGAGCACGCCGGTGGCGATCCCGCCGAACCAGTGGTCGATGACCGCGGGCAGTTGCTCGTAGGTGCCCTGAGGTACGAGTGCGTCGAGGACTTCGTCGGTGACGAGCGCCGACAGTTCGGCCCAGCGGCTCTCGCGCGTCATGCGCTGCAATCGCTCGCCGAGCTCGGCCCAACCGAACAGCTCGAGCGTGCGCCGATAGGCCGGCGTCGAATACAAGAACGCCATCATCTGTCGTTGGTGTTCGCGCTCGACGGCAACGGCCGCTGCTGTCGCTCCGGTGATATACGGGCTGCCGACCACCAACGCGATCGTGGCGGGATCGCGTGCGACGCTCTCGGCGCCGAGCCGCAGATTGGGCAACGCGATCTCCGTCAGGTAACGCGGGTTGGAGTTGGTCGGATGCGTGATGAAGCCGTCGGCCTTGGCGCCGGCGAGTTGGCAGATCTTGGGATTCACGCCGCCGAGCAACAGCGCTGGCGCGGAAGCGGGAATGGGCCCCGGGTTGAAGTACGGCTGCATTCGCGTGAACTGGTAATGCTCGCCTTCGAAGCGCAGCGGCGCGCCCGTCGCGAAGGTGGCGAAGATGGCGCGTAGCGAATCGATGTAGTCACTCATGCGGGACACGGGCTCGCGCCAAGGCACCGAGTAACGCCCCTCGATGTTCTGCTTGATCTGGGTGCCGAGACCGAGCTCGAAACGGCCATTCGACATTGCCGTGAGGTCCCACGCGGTGTATGCGGTGAGCATCGGGCTGCGCACGAACGCCAGGATTACACTGGTGCGGACGACGATGCGCTCGGTGTGCTCGAGTGCCAGCATCGCGAGCGCGAGACCGTCGTGCACCGTCTCGGCAACATGCAGGCCGTCGTATCCGATTGCTTCGACGCGCCGTGCGTACGCGGCCACGTCGCGCAGCGGGATCGCCGGGTCCATACCTGCGAAAACCTTCATCGCCGGCTCACGACACCTGTGAGCTGCCGCGGCGGACGATGTCCTCGCGGTCGCTCGCCAACTGCGCCCGATCGAATTGTTCGGTCATCCACGCGCGCGATCGACGCGACTCGCACTGTCGTGCCTCGTCGCCGGCACAGTCCGCGACTTCGTCGTAGATCGAGCGGATCTCTTGCACGCACGCCGTCCGGATCGACGCGACGTCGGTGGCGAGTTGCCGCGCTCGGACGACGAGTTCCTCGTGCGCGACGACCTCGTTGACGAGTCCCCACGAAAGTGCGGTGAGTGCATCGACGTAGTTGCCGGTGAAGCTCATCTGCTTTGCCCGTCGCAATCCGACGGCCTGTGGCAACGCGACCGTGAGTCCCCACCCGGGCATGACGCCGACGCGCGCGTGGGTGTCGGCAAAACGAGCGCGCTCGGACGCGATGAGGAAGTCGCAGGCGAGCGCGAGTTCGAGGCCGCCGGTGACCGCGGCCCCGTTGATCGCGCCGATGATGGGTTTGCGATGAGGCGGAAACGGCGCGTTGCCGATGAGGCCGATCGCACCACTGGTGCCGGCGGCGAGCCGCTTCAAGTCGATGCCGCCACAAAATGCAGGGTCGGCGCCGGTGAGCACCATCGCGGTCACGTCGTCGCGCGCGTCGCAGTCTGTGCAGCATTGCTGGAGTCGCGCGATGAGCTCGGGTGACAGCGCGTTGCGGGCCTCGGGGCGGTTGAGCGTGAGCACCGCGACCCCGTCGGCGACATCGAGCAGCACGAGCGGATCGGGTTCCATGGCGGCAACCTACTACCGCGCCGCGTCGCGGCCGCCCTGACCATGCACCGCGTTCGTCCACCGATTGACGGCGCCGAGCGGACATCGTTAGCGTCGCCGTGGTGGACAACCCGACGAGCCCTCACAATCCTGATCTCGAGCCGACCTTCGTGCAGTTCGAAGATGTGCGCTGGCAACAGGTACGAACCCAGAAGCACGGCGACGAACAGAAGTCGGTGTGGGAAAAGTGGTTCACCATCGGGCGCGAGCCGCAATTTCTTTCCATGTACGCGCGGTGGGATCCGGGCATGGTCGTGCATCGGCACGGCCACTACAGCCACCAGATCGTCTACGTCTTGAGTGGGGGATTGACGTGCGGTGATCGTTGGTGTCCTGCCGGAACCCACATCGATCTGCCCATGGGCGCGGCCTTGGGTCCACTCACCGCCGGCCCCGAGGGCGTCGAGCTCTTCGAAGTGATGATGGGCGATCCTCGTTCGTGGGAAGCCGACCGCGACGGGTTCCACAAGTTGCTCGCCGACCGGGGCATCACGGCGTTGCCCAACCCGCCCGTCGAGCTGCCCGATTGGCTCGAAGACCGTCGTAGCGACCACGCCTGAGCGATCGGTGGTGTCGCCACGAATCGCCATCGTCTCGGGCATCGGTCCTGGTCTCGGCCGCTCGATCGCGTTGGGTCTGGCCCGCGACGGCGCCACCGTCGTGCTCGCCGCCCGCAACGGCGACCGCCTCGAAGAAGTCGCGGCCGAGGTCCGGGCCCTGGGCGGCGAAGCGCTGCCCGTCGTCACCGATCTGACCGCGGCCGATGATCGCACTCGCCTGATCGAACGCACCGTCGACGCCTACGGACGTATCGACGTGCTCGTCAACAACGCTTTCGCGATGGGGCCGATGACGCCCATGCTCGAGACGGGAGTCGAGCCGTGGCGCGAAGCGTTCGAGGTCAACGTCTTCGGGACGATGGATCTCACGCTCGGCGTCGTGCGCGCGATGGTGGAGCAAGGTGGCGGGGCGATTGTGATGATCAGCTCGCAGGCCATACGACGCACTGCGCCTCGACGCGGGGCCTACGCGGCCTCCAAGTCGGCGTTGTTGGCGGCGACCAACGTCCTCGCCAACGAAGTCGGCCCCATGGGTATCCGCATAAATTCGGTCGTGCCCGGACAGATCTGGGCCGATCAATTGCGCACGTTCTACGAAGAGATCGCCACGCGTCGCGGCGTCGAAGTGCAAAGTGTTGTCGACGGCGTCGCGCGCGACATGGCGCTGCGCCGTATCCCGCTCGCCGATGAGATCGCGGACGCCGTGGTCTACCTTGCGTCCGAACGAGCCAGTGCCATCACGGGGCAGGCATTGGATGTCAACGGCGGCAACTGGTTCCATTGAAG
>JBDTLT010000408.1:0-3655 GCA_039934635.1 Acidimicrobiales bacterium | reverse complement strand
GCCATCTCCTCTTGCACGATGAAGTTCTCGGTCCAACTGAGGCCGCGGCCGCCGTATTGTTCGGGCCAATGCACGCCGACGAGACGGTCACGTGCAAGCGCTGCTTGCCACGACCGTAGGAATTCGACTTGAGCGCGTTCATCTTGGGGCACGGCTGCCCGCGGCGCGTTCTCCACGAGCCACGAGCGCGCTGCGAGGCGGAACAGTTCTTCCTCCGCCGTGAAGCAGGGGCTCATCGGACTATTCATCGCGGGAGCCCCAGCATGCGTTCGGCCACGATATTGCGTTGGATCTCCGAGGTGCCACCCGCAATGGAGGCCATCCGGTATCGCAGGAACTCGAACGAAAGGTCAGGGTCGCCCGCAATACCGGCGAGACCGTGGGCATCGAGCGCCGTCTCACTTAGATGTTGCGCCAAGCGACTCCATGACATTTTGATCACAGAGGACCATGTACCGATCTCGTCGCCACGCGCGACCATCGTGAGCGTTCGCAGGTTGAGTAGCCGGAATATCTCGCTCAGAATCACATCGTCGACGACACGCAACCGCAGCGCGGGCGAGTGGTGCCGTTCGGTACGAAAGCGCGCTGTTAGCTCGTTGAGACGCGCGCCGAGCACCATCTGTTCCTTCATTGGGAAAGCGACTCCGCGCTCGGAGCCGAGCGCGGAGTTGGCAACGGCCCAACCTTTGCCGCGTTGACCGATGACCGCATCCGCGGGCAACCTGACATCGTCGAGAAACACCTCCGAGAACTCCGTGTCGCCCGTCATCTGCGTCAGGGGCTTGGCCGTCGCTCCCGGCTGATCGAGGTCGCACACGAAACAGGTGAGGCCGCGCGCGCCCGTCACTTCAGGGCCTTCGGTGCGCGCGAGCAGCAGACCGAATTTCGACTGCGCGCCGAAGCTCGTCCAGACCTTCTGACCGCGGACGACCCACGTATCGCCGTCCTGTGTCGCCGTGGTGCGCAGTCCACCGAGATCCGAGCCGGCGTCGGGTTCGCTGAACAGTTGGCACCAGATCTCGTCGCCGGCCAGCAACGGCTCGAGGTAGCGCTCCTGCTGCGTGAGAGTGCCGTGCGCGAGCAGCGTCGGGCCTGCGGTCTGCACGCCGACCCGGTTGGCAATCTGCGGCGCGCCCACTTGGGCCATCTCGGTCCAATAGATCGCGTATTGCGCGGGCGTGGCGTCGCGACCGCCGAAAGTCCGGGGCCAGTGCGGAGCCACCCACCCACCGGTGTGCAACACCCTTTGCCACGCCAGCCCTGCTTCGAAGGTGTCGGACCGCGACGCCGGAGGGTTCTCGCGCAGGAAGCTCCGGAGTTCTTCGCGGAATTGCCGGTCCGCGGCGGACATCGAGAAGTCCATACCCGAACCACTCATGCGCCGGAGTCCTTGGCCCCTCCGTCTTTACCGAAGTAATCGGTGTGTGCCTTCGTCTGAGCATTCACCTTCTTCGCATACCCCGCTTCGGATCGCGCTTGAGAGCGGTGCTGGGCCTCGTTCAGCGTCATCGTGGAGCCCGTGAAACGGGGAATGACCTCTCGGGCGAAGAGCTCGTAGCTGTGCATACGGTCGCGCGGCGACGCAGCACAGTTCTCCAGGATCAACATGCTGCCGAAGCCACCGGTCAACTCCCAGAGCCACGCGATGCCCTCGGCAACGTCGTCGGGCGTACCCACGAAGGCGGCCCGCTCTTCCCCCATACGCCGATAACTCGACTTACCGCTGTCGTCGGGGAACATCGGCGGATAGCCCGACGTGTCGTTGTAGTAACCGCGTAACCACGCGTCACCACCGGCCTCGGCTTCGGCCATCGCCTTATCGCGCGTTGACGCTATGTGCATCGGCGTGACGAGCGTCCACTGACGGCGATCGACGATCTTGCCATTCTCTGCTGCCGTCTTCTCCGCGATCTCCCAGTGATTGGCCAGCTGCAATCGCGCCGATGGCATATAGGAACCTAGCGACAGGAGCCCCCCGCCGTGACGCCCTGCGCTGTAAGCGCCGGCAGGAGAGATCGTGCTCGCGACCGACACTGGGAGGTGTGGCTTCTGGTAGGACGGCAACTGGATCACCGCTTCATGCAGTTCGAACCAGTCCGCGACATGGGTCACCGGCTCCTCGGCAGCGAGCAGTTTCATGATGACCCCGAGTGCCTCGTCCATACGGCCCCGGGTGGAGTCCATGGAGATGCCGAGCATCTCTGCGTCGGTCGAAAGCGCTCCAGGCCCAACGCCGAACATGACCCTGCCGCGGGTCAAGAGGTCGAGGAAGACCATCCGCTCAGCGGCCATGAATGGGTGGTGATACGACAGGCTGACCACGCCGGTGCCGAGGCGGATGGACTTGGTGCGTTCCGCGGCAACTGCGAGAAACATTTCCGGGAACGGCACCGGCTCCCATCCGCCGCTGTGGTGCTCACCGACCCAGACCTCGTCGTAGCCCATCTCGTCGAGCCGGACGATGAGGTCGAGATCCTCGACATACGAACGCAACGGGTCTTGGCGCGGAGCGTGGAAAGGGGGCAGAAAAGAGCCGAAACGCAGAGGCCAACCGACCTGATTCATCATCGGGCTCCCCTATGTGTCAATCATTGCCTGATTCACGAGATTAGGTCGACCAGGGGTGCATGGCAAGCGAGACGCCCGTCGCGCGGTAAATTGCAAAGAGCTGATCCTACAACGATTGATGGATGGAGAGAGTCGTGCGTTCGCCTCGGGTAGCAGAGATGGTGGCGGACAGACTCCGTTCTCAGATACTGGCGGGCGACGTGGGAGACCGGCTGCCGCCCCAAGAAGAACTGCTCGCGAAGTTCAAGGTCGGGCTCCCTTCGATCCGTGAGGCACTTCGCATCCTCGAGGTCGAGGGGCTGGTCACCGTCCATCGGGGCAATGTCGGCGGCGCGACGGTGCATCTCCCCGACACGAGCAACGTCGCCTACATGCTGGGCATGGTGCTCGAGTCGCGCCAGGTTCCCATGGACGACATCGCCGCCGCGATCCGCCAGCTCGAACCGATGTGCGCAGGCATGTGTTCGCAGCGACCCGATCGCATCGAAGGGACCGTGGCGGCGCTCGAGACATTGGTCGACCAGCAGCGCGTCACCATCGATGACCCGATGAAGTTCAACAGCCTCGCCCGAGAATTTCACGAGGTGGTCGTCGACGGATGCGGCAACCAGTCGATGGCGTTAACCGTCGGCAGCCTGGTGCAACTCTGGACCGCGCAAGAGCAGTCGTGGACCGAGGTCGCCGCCCCCGAGGGCCGGTTCCCGAACCGCGAACTACTGCAACAGATCGTCGATGTTCACGAAAAGATCGCCGCCGCGATCAAAGAGGGCAACACCGAGAGCGCGGTACGGCTCTCTGCCGCGCACCTCGAAGCCGCGCAGACCTACCACCTGTCGGTCGAGAGCCGGCCTCACGTGGTATGCGCACCACTGCGCTACACGCAACGCCAAGAGTGACACCGCGGGGCGTGCTCAAACCACACCGTCTCGTCGCAGCTGGTCCAGCTCACCGCGGCTGAGCCCGACCAAGTCACACCACGTCTCATCGTTGTGCGCTCCGAGAAGAGGAGCCGCCGCCGGAACGGGGCGCTCGCCGTCGATGCGCGGGTATGGCGCCTGCTGTAGCACCGGCCCGAGCACGAGAT
>JBDTLT010000407.1:0-3667 GCA_039934635.1 Acidimicrobiales bacterium | reverse complement strand
GCGAAGTGCACGACGGCATCGTGTCCGCGCATCGCGTCTTCGACATCGCCGCGGTCGCAGATGTCGCCCTTGACGAACGCGAACCGAGGGTTGTCCTCGAGATCACGCAGGCTGGCGAGATTGCCCGCGTAGGTCAGCGCGTCGTAGACGGTGACGTGATCATCGCTGTTCGCGAGCACGTAGCGCGCGTAGTTCGATCCGATGAAGCCGGCAGCGCCGGTGACGAACAGTCGCATCATCATCCACCCTTCATGTCCGCAGCGAGAAGTGCGGTCGCCACTGCGGCTCGATGTCGGCGCGGCGCGGATTCGCGCGGTCACGGTTGGACAAGATCGCATCGGCGAGGCCCCAGTCGGCGCCGATCGCGGGATCGTCCCACGCCACCCCCAACTCGTCGGACGGGTTGTAGTAGCCATCAACGAGGTACGTGATGGTCATGTCACTGAGGGCGGCAAACCCGTGCGCGACACCGGGCGGGATGAAGATGCCACGGTGATCGTGGGTGCCGTCGTCGCGGCGACCGATGTCGAGCACCTCCGTGCCACCGTCGGTGGGCGAGCCTTCGCGCAGATCGTGCAGCACGACGCGGCACCGGCCGAACGGCACGTACCAATAGTCGGCCTGATGTAAGTGGTAGTGCAGCCCGACAACCGCGCCCTGCTGACGGTCGCCTCGGTTGCCCTGGATCATCTCGCGTGCGCCGGGGATCCACGCTCGGCGGTAGGTCTCGACGAACATGCCGCGTTCGTCGCCGTGCACCACGGGCTCGATGATGAAGACCCCGGCAATCCGCGCCGCTTCGGTGACGGTTGCCATCGCTATTCCAACTCCACGCGACTGTCGTCGCCGAGCATCATCCGTGTGGCCGCCGGGCGCAGGTGCGAACGCAGCACCTCGACATCGCGTCCGATCAACGAATCGGTCAACCGCGTGACACCGATGATGCGACTGCGTTCGAGGACGACCGAATGGTCGAGATCACTGTCGACGATCTCGCATCCCTGTGCGATCGACGAATAGGGACCGATGTAGCTGTTGACGATGCGCGCACCGGCGCCAATGATCGCCGGACCGCGAACACGCGAATTGACCAGCTCTGCACCGTCTTCGATGACGACGCGACCTTCGACGATCGAGTCGGCGTCGACATCGCCCGCGACTTTGGCTTCGAGCGTCTCGAGCACCATGCGGTTGCATTCGAGCAACGGATCTTTCTTGCCGGTGTCGATCCACCATCCCCGCAAGACCTCGTGGCGTACCCGGTCGCCTTGATCGATGAGCCATTGGATGGCATCGGTGATCTCGAGCTCGCCGCGGGGGCTCGGCTCGATGGCCGCCACTGCGTCGTGGATGCGCGCAGTGAAGAGATAGACGCCGACGAGCGCCAGGTTGGAGGGCGGGTCCTTTGGCTTTTCGACGAGGCGCACGACGCGACCGTGATCGTCGACTTCGGCGACACCGAACGCGGTCGGGTTGGTCACTTCTTTGAGCAAGATCTGCGCCACCGCGGGAGCGTTGGCCCACAACGACCCTTCCCGCTCGGCGGCGAACCGCTCGACGAATTGTCCGAGCCCCTGCTCGAGCATGTTGTCGCCGAGATACATGACGAAGTCGTCGTCGCCCAAGAAGTCGCGGGCGATCGCCACGCAATGCGCGAGGCCCAACGGCGCGTCTTGGGGGATGTACGTGACCTGCACCCCGAACCGGCTGCCGTCGCCGACTGCCGCAATGATCTCATTACGGGTGTCGCCCACGACGATGCCGATATCGGTGATGCCGGCGGCCTTCATGCTCTCGATGCCGTAGAACAGGATCGGCTTGTTGGCAATGGGCACGAGCTGCTTGGCACTCGTGTGGGTGATCGGCCGCAGGCGCGTACCCGCGCCACCGGAGAGAATCAGGCCTTTCATCGCGGACGCACGCTACCGGCCGCAACCCGCTCAGGACGCCACGGTGGCGTGATCGCGATCCTCTTCGCCCTCGACGAGGCGAAGGCGCACGAACAGAAACGCTCCGAGCGCGCAGGCCGCGGCGAACGACGAGATCACCGACGCCAGCTCGAGGCGCAACAACAGGTCATGGCCGAGCGCGGTGACGACCAGGAACACCACCAGGCCGGCGAGCCAACCGAGCGCGACCCGGCCTTGATCTTCGAGCGCGATCAGGGCCTGCGCCAGGGACATGGCCACGATGAAGAAGCCCGTTGACGCGGCGAGCAGGCCGACGTCGACGTGGCCGAGCTCGACGTCGAAGGCGATCTTGACCACGAGCGGGCCGAGAACGAAGCCACCGATGGCCCCGGCGAAGCCGATGACCGAAACCGCTTTCAGGAGGTTCTTGAGGCTGGAGCGGAACTCGTGGAAGCGCCGCGACCCGGCCAGCGCCGACAACTTGGGCAGCATCGCCGCCTGCACGGCCTGGAACAAGAACAGAGGCACGCGGGCCACGATGACGCCGTTGAAGATCTTTTTGACTTCGGCCTTTTCGCTCTCTTCGGAGAGCAGCTTGGCCGCGATCATCGCGGCGTTCATGAGGCTCATCGAGAACACCGAACCGGCGAGCAGCGCACCGAGCGACGGGGTCAATTCGTTCCACGGTGCCGGCGGGCCCGGCTCGTGGGCGTCTTCCAACGCCTGCGACGCGATGAGCAGCACGGCGAACGCGGGAGCGATGCCGATGGCCAATCCGTACCAACCGGCCGAGTCGGCGCCGATGATCGCCAAGGCGACGCAGATCAACAAGCGGATGACGGACTCGCCGCCGATGTAGATCGCGTAGGGCCGGAACCGGCCGCGGCCCGAGAGCATGCCGCGGGCGAGATGGCCCGCGCAGTAGCCCGAGACCCCGAGCAGCAGCGCCACGAACAACAGCCATTGGCCGTCGAAAAGATGCTCGGTGAGCGCCGGCGCGGCAATGAGACAGGCGACGATGAGAATGGCCAGCAACCCGATGCCCAAGGCCGTCGCCCGCTTGACCAGAGGCCCCGCGCCTTGACCGCGCGCGCCGCGGGTGGCGATGGCGCGGCTGACCTCTTGTTCGACCGGCATGAAGAAACCCGGAGCGACGGTGAACATCACGGCCCAGATGGCCGCCAACGGGGCCGATGCATTTTCGTCGAGTACGTGCGCCGAAATGCTGAGGAACGCGTAGGCCGTGATGCCGCCGATGATGAGGCCGGACCCAACGGCCAACGTGCCGCTCGGTAACGGATTTTCTCGGCGACCGGCGGCCGCGGTGGGATTCAGCTTCAGCGCGGTCTCCGTCGTGAGCGTGGCGCGGCCGGCCGCCACGGAGGCGCGCCGACTGGATGACTCCGCGACGTTATTCGCTCACGCCACCAAAGTGGTGGTCATCGACCCGATTCGTCGGTGATGTGGGGCATGCAGAGGCCATCCAACTCGACGACCTCGATGCGGTCCCGGTTCTCCCACGTGACCTCGTTGTCGGGGTCCTTTTGGAGGCGGTACTCGCGGAACGACATCTCTTGGGCGTCGAAGGTCAGCAGTCGACCGATCAGCGGGTCGCCGAGGCCGAGGATGATCTTGATGGCCTCGAGCGCCTCGATGCTGCCGACGATGCCGGGCAACACGCCGAGCACACCGGCCTCGGCACACGACGGCGCGAACTCCGCCGGCGGGGCTTCGGGCAGCAGATCGCGGTAGGTCGG
>JBDTLT010000406.1:0-3677 GCA_039934635.1 Acidimicrobiales bacterium | reverse complement strand
GGCGGTCGACGTCTTCATTTCGCGACAACGTGCTGAGCTGGGTGAACGCGTGACCTTCAGGCCGTGACGTCCGGACCGGCATTGGCCGGGCGCTGAATCGGCGAGATCGCTGTGTTCAGCGAAAGTGCAGCAACACGTCAGCGGGTTCCTGGATGGTGATGTCGTTCCGCAGTCGGCGGGCACTGGTGAGACAACGAGCGAGGGGACCTCCCATGGCAACAATCGAAATTCAACGGCTGTCGAAACGATTCGATGACATCAGAGCTGTCGACGATCTGACCTTCACCGCACGAGAGGGCGCCGTGACGGGGTTTCTCGGACCCAACGGCGCCGGGAAGTCCACCACGCTGCGGATGCTGCTCGGCTTGGTCACACCGACTGGCGGGAGCGCCACGATCGACGGCCACCGATACGGCGAGCTTCACGAGCCGTTTCGCCGCGTCGGCGCGATGCTCGAGACCGACGCGTTCCATCCTGGTCGACGCGCACGAGACCACCTTCGCATCCTGGCCACCGCCGCCGACCTGTCTGCGAAGCGCGTCGACGCCGTGCTCGAAGAAGTCGATCTGGTCGACGCCGGGCATCGCCGCGTCAAGGGGTTCTCGCTCGGGATGCGCCAGCGGCTCGGACTCGCAAGCGCACTGCTCGGGGACCCGACCGTCCTGGTATTGGACGAGCCAGCCAACGGTCTCGATCCTGACGGCGTCCGCTGGCTTCGGCAGTTTGTGCGCAGCTTCGCCGACCGTGGTGGCACCGTCCTGCTCTCGAGCCACGTGCTCGCCGAGGTGGCGCAAACCGTCGACGATGTCGTCATCATCGCCGGCGGACGACTCGTCGCCCAATCCTCTCTCGCTGACTTGGCCAATCGGTCACGCCCGGGGGTGCGAGTGCGCACACCACAGGTCAACGCACTGCACGACGCCTTGATCAAACAAGGCATGCGCGCCGAACTCGTCGCCGATGATGCACTCGTCGCCCTCGACAGCACGCCCGAAACACTCGGACTCGCCGCTGCAGGCATTGGCGCTGTCATCTACGAAATGACACCTGAGCACTTCAACCTGGAAGAGATGTACCTCGAGCTCACCGCAACCGAGGGGGCGTTGCGATGAGGAACCTCATCAGCGCCGAACTGCTGAAGCTGCGCACCACCAGGGCTTTCTGGGCGTACGTCGCCTCGATTGTCGTATTCGTTCCGATCACCATCGCATTGTCGATCACAGTCGGGAATGACCAGAACCCGTTGACCACAAGTGATGGAATCAGAGGAGTTTTCTCGGCAGCGTCGTCAGGTGGACTGATGGCCGTGCTCCTCGGGATCACGATGTCGGCAGGCGAGTTCCGAAACCACACCGCGACCCCGACGTTTCTGATCACACCGGATCGCAGACGCGTAGTGGCCGCCAAAGTGCTGGCAGGAGGCATCCTCGGTCTCGTACTGGCAGCGGTCTCCGCAGTACTCACCGTTGCCGTCGCGACGCCGTGGCTGCAAGCCCACAACATCGACGTCCACCTGTTGAGCGCCGACGTCATCACCCCCATCGCGGGCGCACTGCTCTCCCTGCCGCTGGGTGTGATCTTCGGCATCGGCATCGGCGGCATGATCCACAATCAGACCATCGCCATCACAGTGATCGTCGTATGGACCTCGATCATCGAAACGTTTCTCACCGGCTTCGTGCCCGAGGTCGGCCGCTGGCTCCCAACCGGCGCCGCCAGCGCGCTCGGCGGAACATGGACCAGCGAAGGGCGCCTCCTCCCATTCTGGGCGGCTGCCCTCGTGCTCACCGCCTACTGCGCATCCGCAGCCGCCGCCGGCACTCACCTCACCACCCGCAAAGACATGACGTGAGCGAAGCAACTTCCTCAGGCCCTGACGCGCCGAGCAACTCACCACATCGACCACAGCCCTCTCACCCAGACCCCAAACAAGAAAGTCGAACCATGACCAGCAACCACGAAAGCCGCACCACAACCCGCACCGTGCTCCCCGTCGGTCTCGCCGCCATCGCCTTCGCCGCTGTACTGGCCGTCGGATGCGGCACCGACACAGCCACGACCGAGCCATCGCCGCCATCTTCCACCGTCACGACTGTGCCGCCTGCAATCTCGACCACCCTTGTGGCCTCGACAACCCCTGTGACCTCGACAACCAGTGCCGCCCCGACAACCATCGCCGTTCCAGACGACCGGGTGCAGGGTTTGCTGGACCGATGGGCGAGCGAGGGGCGTGGTGGCGTAGCGGTGGCACTCGCCGGTCACGACGAGGAGCTGACCGTTGCGGCGGCCGGGAGCGCCGGGCCCGGCGGCGGCTTGGTTGAACCCGGCTCTGCCTTTCGCGTGGGGAGCCTGTCGAAGACTTTCGTGGCGGTGATGCTGCTGCAACTCGTCGACGATGGGACCATCGGCCTCGATGACCTCGTCGTCGATCGCGCCCCCGAGCTGACGATCGCTGATGGTGTCACGATCCGACAGCTCCTCGCCCATCGAAGCGGCCTCGCCGAATACGCCGACGGCGAACTCGCCCCCGCGGTGCTCGCTGACCCGGCAAGAACGTGGACGCCCGCGGACGTCCTCGAGCTCGTTGCGGATCAGCCACGCGACTTCGCACCTGGCACGCAGTTCGCTTACTCCAACACCAACTACATCGTCGCCGGACTGCTCCTCGAGGGCGTCACCGGTATGACCCTGGCGGAGAACCTGCAGTCGCGGATCGTCGAACCGCTCGGTCTGAAATCGACGTACTTCGCACCCGACGACACACGCTCACCGATCGGAGGGTTCTCGAACTCGCTGCCCGGCGGCGACACCAACGGCGCCTCGTACCGTGCGCTCGAGACCAGTGCTGGCGCCGCCGGTGCTGTGGTCTCGACCGCCTCCGACCTCGCCATCTTCATCCGCGCCCTCGCCCACGGCGAGCTCCTCGACGAACCCACCTACGCAGAGATGACCAAAGGACTTCCCGCCGATGGCCAGACCCTCGGCGTGTTCCCCGCTGACCCGCCCTCAACGACCGGCATCTCCAACAGCGGGAATGTCCCAGGCTTCACCGCCTACATGCAATACGACCCGGTCACCGAAGACCTGTTCGTGCTCCTCCTCAACGACGACACCCGGTCACCCGAACAACTCGGCACCGACCTGTCCGAGATCATCCGCAACATCTGAGACCCCAATCACCAGACAAGGAAACACTAAATGTCCGAATACAAAGTCCTCACCGAACGCGACAAGCGATTCACGGGTGGATTCGACCCCGACACCCTCGAAGCCACACTCAACAGCTACGCCAGCGAAGGGTGGAGACTTGTCGACGCAGTTTCCACCGGCAATCTGATGAAAACTGCCAAAGCCGAACTAATCATGATCCTGGAACGCGTCACATCAAGCGTCTGAGCGTCCCGGGCCAAACTGAACCGGCCTCGACGTCCAAAGGACCGGGGATGGCACGATCACGACTGCCTCACCGACGCCCGATGAGCAGACGAGTGGGCTCAGCGGCACGAGCGGAAACCTTCGGGGTTAAAGGCGGCGAGCCGTCGTGCCGCAGGTGACCCGCAAATACGTGCGGTGGAACCACCAGCCACCGAGGCAGGATTTCTCACCGACGACGCGTCCGACAGCGCACGTGTGGCACCTCAACTTGCACCCGGTAAATCCTGAGAGGTGATCTTCGG
>JBDTLT010000405.1:0-3692 GCA_039934635.1 Acidimicrobiales bacterium | reverse complement strand
GGCTGGCCCGCAACCGCCCGGCGATCCTGGGCGTCGACAGCTGGGTGTTCGGTTGTATCGACCCGGCAGTGATGGGGCGAACGATCACGCCCACCTTGCCGCTGGTGTTGGTGCGCTACGGCATACGCGCGGGCGAAGGAATTCGGCTCGAGGACATCGGCGAGGCGAACGTCGACCGGTTCGTGTTCTGCCACGCACCGCTTCTGGCCGAGGGCGCGACGTCGTCGAGCTCACCGGCAATGGCCATCTCGAACTGACACAGGAGTCGGCATGGGCGAGCACCTTCGATTGGACGTCGACGATACGACGTTGCAAGAAGCGTTGACCGAAGCGAATCCGCCCGCGTTGCTGGCCGCCCTCGTCCATCTCACCGGCAATCCCGATCTGCTCCGTGACGACTTGCGGCCGCAGGCCGGCCACCTGCGCGAGCCCGAGGCCGGCTTCACCGCCGATCAACTCGCCGAGCTTCGCGCGCTCGCGTTCGACGTGTTGTCGTCCTACCGCGGCGAAGGCCGCGATCTGCCTGCCGCTCCCGACGAGGCGACCATCACGCGCACGATGAACTTCTGTACGGGAGAGAACATCCCGCAAGAGTACGTACCGATGATGTTGGGCGAGATGGAGCTCGCGGCCACTGCCTCGTATGCGGTCGAGTGGCACGAGCGCCCGTCGCCCGAGGTGCTCGACCGATTCCGCGTGCTCGTCATCGGTGCGGGTATGTCGGGGATCTGCGCCGCGATCCGGCTGCAAGAAGCGGGCATTCACTACACCGTCGTCGAGAAGAACAGCCGCGTCGGCGGCACGTGGCTCGAGAACACCTATCCCGGAGTTCGAGTCGACGTGCCGAACCATTTCTACTCGTACTCGTTCGAACCGAATCACGACTGGCCCGAGTACTACTCCCGGGGCGATGACCTGCAGGCCTACTTCGAGCGCTGTGCCGACAAGTATTCCGTTCGCGAACACATCCGCTTCGCAACCGAGGTCGTATCGGCGCGCTACGAGACCGACACGGCGACGTGGAATGTTCGCCTGCGCCGCGCCGACGGCAGCGAATACGACTTCGAAGCCAACGCCATCATCAGTGGGGTGGGTCAACTCAATCGTCCCAAGTTCCCCGGTCTCACCGGGATCGAGCGCTTCGACGGCCCGAAGTTTCACTCGGCGCGGTGGGAGCATCAGCACGACCTCACGGGCAAGCGTGTCGCGGTGGTGGGTACGGGTGCGAGTGCGATGCAGTTCGCCCCCGAGCTCGCCGAGTCGGTCGAACGGCTGGTGATCTTCCAACGATCACCGAACTGGGCCAACTACTCGGCCGAGTACAGCAAGCAAGTGAGCGACAACAAGCGGTGGCTCCTCGAGAACATTCCCTACTACGCGAAGTGGTACCGGTTCATCCTCTTCTGGCGCACGTCCGATGGTGCGTATCCCGCGTTGCAGGTCGACCCGGCATGGCCCCATCCCGAGCGTTCGCTCAATGCCACCAACGACATGATGCGCCAGATGATCGGCGACTACATCCGTTCGGAGATCGGCGACGATCCCGAGCTGTTGGACAAGGTGCTGCCGACGTACCCGCCGTTCGGCAAGCGCATTCTGATCGACAACGGTTGGTTCCGGATGGTCAAGCGACCGAACGTCGATCTCGTCACCGACAACATCCGTGAAGTCACGCGTGATGCCATCGTCGTCGAGTCGGGCGAGCGTTACGAGGTCGATGCGATCGTGTTCGCCACCGGCTTCCATTCGCACCGGTTTCTCTGGCCGATGGAGATCATCGGCCGGTCCGGCACGGCGCTGCGTGAGGTGTGGGGCGAGAACCCGCGTGCGTACCTCGGGGTCACGGTGCCCGACTTCCCCAACCTCTTTTGCCTCTATGGGCCCAACACCAACCTCGGTCACGGCGGCAGCATCATCTTTCATACCGAGTGCCAGGTTCGCTATGTCGTGCGTTGCTTGCGCGAACTGCTCGAGCGGGGCAACGCCGCACTCGAGGTGCGCCGCGAGGTGCACGACGAGTACAACGACCGCGTCGACGCACTGCACTCCAACATGGTGTGGGCGCACGCCGGCGTCAAGAGCTGGTACAAGAACAGCGAGGGGCGCGTCACGACGAATTCGCCGTGGCGTCTCGTCGACTACTGGAAGATGACCGAAGAGCCCGACCTTGCCGACTACATCGTGACCTGAGGCGACGCTCGACCGAAGAAGGGGGAGATATGGCCGGACGGCTGGAGGGGAAGGTCGCGCTGATCTCGGGCGCGGCCAAGGGGCAAGGCGAAGCGGAGGCGCGCCTGTTCCTCGCGGAAGGAGCGGCGGTCGTGCTCGGTGACGTGCTCGACGTACCCGGCCAGGCGGTCGCGGCGTCGCTCGGTGATCGCGCTCGTTACGTGCATCTCGACGTGTCGAGCGAAGATGACTGGAAGCACGCGGTGCGCACTGCGAGCGAGGCCTTTGGTGGTCTCGACGTGCTCGTCAACAACGCCGGCATCATTCGCCTCGGGATGATGGCCGACGTGTCCCTCGACGACTACATGTCGGTCATCAACGTGAATCAAGTGGGTTGCTGGCTCGGCATGAAGACGGCCAGCGCGGTGATGCGGTCGGGCGGCTCGATCGTCAACATCTCGTCGATGAACGGCATCACGCCGGGCCCCGGCATCATGTCGTACGTCGCCAGCAAGTTCGCCATCCGCGGCATGACCAAAGCGGCGGCCCTCGAGCTCGGGCCCAAAGGCATACGGGTCAACTCCATCCACCCCGGTGCGATCCTGACCGACATGTCGCGCGCCGGCCTCGCGCATATCGAAGGCAATCCCCTGGCCGGGCTGCCGATCCCGCGCATCGGTGAGCCCGAAGAGGTCGCTCGCCTCGCACTGTTCCTCGCGTCGGACGACGCGTCCTACTCGACGGGCAGCGAGTTCGTCATCGACGGCGGGTGGCTCGTGACCCCCGCGTTGCTCTAGCACCCACCCACGACGGAGGATGAGATTCATGACCGACGCCGCAGTAGACCCAGAGTTCGCATTCGACCCGATGGACCAAGCGAAGACCAAGGACTTCGATCTTCTGCGCCGATTGCGCAACGAGCGGCCCGTCGTACGCCCGGCCGAACACGTCGTGTACACCGCCCGCTACAACGACACCGCGGCGGTCTTCAAGAACGCGAAGCGCTACTCGTCAGTTGGTGACATGCGCGCGCCCGGCATCACCGTGTCCGAGGAAGAGAGCTTTCTCGGCGAGCTCGACGCACCGCTGCATCCGCGCATCCGCCGCATCTTGTTGCGCGGGTTCACGCCCGAGCGCGCCATCGTCGCCGAGCCGTGGACGCGTAGCACCGTGCGCGGGCGACTCGAGGCAGTCGGCGCCCGCGGGCAGGGCGACCTCATGGATGAGCTCGGCATCCCCCTCCCCGTCGAGGTCGCGGCGCACGTGCTCGGTATCCCCGACGAGCTGCACGAAAAGATGCACACATGGTGCAACGAGTTGTTGCACAGCACTTGGCCCGCCATGGGCAAGACCGAGCGTGGCGAGGGCATCGCGGGCGCGTTCCCCGAGTTCGCGGCGACGATGGATGCGCTCATCGCGGAACGCCGGCAACCTCGCGGCGACGAGCCGGCCGATCTGCTGGCGGTGATGGTGCAGACCGAAGCCGACGACGGCTGGCGTATTCACGAACAACACGTGCGCAC
>JBDTLT010000404.1:0-3717 GCA_039934635.1 Acidimicrobiales bacterium | reverse complement strand
TGTTGCCCGCCGTGTGGCGCGAGGTCGATGCGTGGCCGCAAAGGGTCATGACCTCGAACTGGTCGCCGCGTTTGGGAGTCGCCGCAGTTGTTGCTGCGCTACTGATCCTGGTCATCGCCGTCCCGCGCCTTGCCCCGCAACTCCCTTCGTCGAGCGCGTCGCCATCGGCCAGCCCCTCGGCTGGACCTGACACTGTCTTCTCGACCGCCGAGTTCGCGACCGGCGTGGCTACTGGTGAACTCCTCAGTCGAGTCGTCCTCGTTCGGGCCAAGATCTCTGTCCCAGCTGCGCCCGATCCACAGAATGTCCCCTGCGTTCCTCCGGACGGCTTGTGTGCTCTCGGAGCGGTCGAAGGGGCCGACCCGCCGCTCTACGTTTACGCCGCTTACACCGCAACGACGGACACGCCCGGGTTGGGCACCTGGGCTGGCGCGGACGGTGGCCGCGACTACCACTTCCCGTCGGTGCCTATCGAAGGCGTACTCGCCCTACGCGTGCTTTCTGAGAGCCAGGTCGAGTTCGTTGGCCTCGCGCGCCAGAGCGACGAAGGCTCGGCATGGTCAGTCGCCGGAGTTGACGCGCTCGAGATCAACGCGGCGCGTCACGACGAAGTGCTATTGGTCGACGGTTGGCTCGGTGGCGCCACGATGACGTTTTGCCTCGCGCATCCGGTTCCAACTATCGACCTGCTACCCAACCGACCGTGCAGCGATGAGTTGGTTTCGCGCGACCCCTACCCCGAATCGGGCTCCCCGGTTCTCCAGGTACAGCCCGGCGCTTACGCCGCCTTCGCTCCCGACCCGATCATCCAGGACGGCAATGTTCCCCGCAAAGCCTTGTATGCCTTAGCCCCGCGCCTCGAAGGCTGGTGTCGGGACAGCAACCCGCCGTGCTGGCAGTGGAACGTGATCGCGCGCTTGAACGGGCCCCCGGACGTGCCACCCGCCGTGGCTCCAGCCACGATCGAGTGCACGCGTTCGACCGGGCTGCCACTCACCATCACAGACGAAACGGGCGTGGTCGCCGATTGCCGCTCGCTCGACGGTGCCAGCCAATTCGATCCGGCTTTGGTCCTCAACCCCGACGGAAACCTCTCGCTACTCCGGGTGTTGTTCTCCGCAAGCCGTTGCATAAGTGGGGCCGAGGCCCGATTCGGCGGCGGACCTGGGGCCTACTCATTCGTCCTTACGGAGGGTGATGTGGTGCAAGGTTGCGAAGGACCGCCAATCGGCATCGGCATCGACCTGGGCCTTAGAACCGATATCGCCGCGGCCATGGTCACCGCCACCAAAGCGTCGCCACCAGCGACGGCCCTCGGGCGGGTGACAGTGACTTGTGATGCGCCCGTCGTGCCCGGGCACTGCCTTCAGCCTCTTGCGTGGGCCGTGGCGCACTTGCCGTCAGGTCTCGCGCCCGTGACCTCTGTGTCGATCATGGAAATCAACTTATGTCCGAGTGCGAGCCCGTGCGTCGGTCAGCCCCATTACTACGAGTGGTGGGCGGCGTTTACGCTGCGCGACCGCGCTCAGCTCGGTATGTGGGTTTCAAACGCGTTCGGGACCAACACCCTCAAATCGGCCGATCTTGGAGCCACACCGCCGCCGGGTGCCGAGCCGGTGTCCGGCTCCTTCACGCTCAACTGCGGCGTGGGCGACGATGCCACCTGTACCGGTGCGGCAGCTGCATCGACCGATAATTCACCCAACAGGCCACCCGACGTGGTCGATGTCGAACAAGCCTCCGGATCACCGGAGCACTATTTAGTCAACATCACGTTTGTCGACGGGACCTCCACATCAGTTGAGGTTGCACCCGACCCGAGCGCAGACAATGGCTGGTCCACCGTCGTCCTGCCATCGGCGGTCGCTGAGGAGCTCGAAGGCTGGAACGTTACGTGTGTCGATGTTGGGTTCGTCGATTGTCACGGCGTGGCCGCACTATTCGTGAACAACCTCGCCCGGAGCTACGGCTCGGTACTCGCCGAAAGTGGCGGCCAGGTCACAGTCGTGCCGCGCCCTCAGTGTCCGCGAGTCCCATCTTTCATTGACGCGACATCCTGTTGGCAGGCAATAGCCCCGGCAGCGGACAAAGACGTGTGCATGGTGGTGGGCCGCGACTTGCCGGCCGTTCCGCCGGAGTCGCGCATTTTCGGCTTTGCCCAAGTCGGCGGAGACGACATGTCGGGTCGGGCCGTACCTCCGCAGGACTGGCCCCCGTGCGTCTAGTCCGTCCCGTCAATCGGTCGTGCCGCAAATCGAACGAGCCATAAGGCCGCGATGACGTGCTCGATTGCCGGCCGGCCGGCGACTCTCGCTGCGTGGTGCGCTGTCGCGGTCGCCCTCGCAGCCTGCGCAACAACCCCGGTGGTGACGGACACGCCCGCTCCGAGCGCGGCACCGCTGGTGACCGCCCAGCCGACCGATCAGCTGACACCGAGTTCCTCCCCGTGGGTGCCGTGCGGGCCGCAGATCCTGGTCGGTGACAGCACCGGGCAGTTGCTGAGTTGCGAAGACATTGGGACCGTAGGCATCGTTAGCGTCGCTCCGCACGTTGCCAACATCCCTGCCGATCCGGCGCAGGTTCGAATCTGGTGGACAGTGGAGACCTGCGCCACAACTTGGTGGCTCGATATTCACGATGGCGCGTCCGGGGTCACTGTGATCGATCTGAAGGACGGCGATCACCCGGCTTGCCCGACTTACACAGTTGGCCGGGCGCTGACGCTCGTCTTCCGGCCCATGGTCAGCGCGAGCGACGTCGTCCAGCTCCATAACGGCGTGCCTGTCATCTCGACATGGCCAGTCAGCACCCCGCCGACGGAACCAATGACGTACCCGTCGACGCCGGCGTCGATCCAGTTTGGCCGCTGGGAGGTCGCGCACCACGAGCACCTGACGCGCGATTCCACGGAGATCCACGTGCTCGTCTTCGAGAGAGCGTGTTCAAGCGGGCAGAGTCCGGAAGGTCGGATCCTTGAGCCGTTCGTTGCCTACGACAAGGCCACGGTCTGGATTGAGTTTGGGATCTGGTCGCTCCCCGGGGTCCAATCGTGCGAGCCCGGGCCGGGTGTGCCGTACACGGTGCTTCTGCGCGATCCACTCGGACGGCGCCATATCGAGGAGAGGATCTCCGATGACGGGTTCGGCGGACCCTTCATAACCTGGGCCGATTGTCCCTCTGGGAGCCCCCAAATCCCCTGCTAGGATCGCGCCATGAAGCTCGCACAGCGCATGGTCGGGATCGGCACTGAGACGGCCTTCGAGGCTGCGGCCAAGGGTCGCGCGCTGGAGGCCCAGGGCAAGCACATCGTCCACCTGGAGATCGGTGAGCCCGACTTCGATACGCCGGTGAACATCCGCGAGGCCGCCAAGAAGGCGCTCGATGACGGTTGGACGCACTACGGTCCGCCGCTCGGTCAGCCAAAGCTCAGAGAAGCAATTGCCCAGGAATCGATGCGCTCAAGAGGCTTCGAGGCCGACCCGGCCAACGTAGTTGTTACGCCCGGCGCAAAGCCGATCATGTACTACGCGATCCTCGCCCTGATCGAACCGGGCGACGAGGTCATCTACCCCGACCCGGGCTTCCCGATCTACGAGTCGATGACGCGCTTCACCGGTGGCACGCCCGTTCCCTACGCACTCAGAGAAGAGAACGATTTCCGCTTCGACCCGGACGAGCTGCGCGCGCTGGTCACGCCCAAGACCAAGTTGATCATCT
>JBDTLT010000403.1:0-3717 GCA_039934635.1 Acidimicrobiales bacterium | reverse complement strand
CCAGTAGCGGGTTGTTGCCGTTGCCGGTGCTGTCGAGCGCGTAGACGTCGATGGTGTGGGTGCCGTCGGCTGCGACCGGCACGGTGATGTCGTAGCCGTGGTCCGCGCCGAGCGTCGGGAACGCCGCGCCCACATCAGTGCGCACTTCGTCGGCCATCACGTTGGTCGTGGCGACGCCGTCGACGTAGACGGCGACGCTGATCGGCGCGGAGGTCTTGGGGTCGATGGCCCAACCGGCGACTCGCACGGTGTCGCCGGTGGCTTGCGCGACCACGTCGACCGAGCCGAACGACGTGCTGCTGAGTGGGGTCACCGATTGGGTATTGAGCAGCACATTGTCCGCCTGAATGCCGTCGTTGTTCATGCCGTAGACAGCGATGCTGTGCGCGGTCGCCGACAAGCCGGAGATCGTCGCGGTGTAGCCGTGCAGCGCGCCGAAGCCGGGAAACGCCGCGCCGACATCGTTGCGCTCGTTTGCCGCCGAGACGGTCTGGTTGTAGACGCCGTCGACGAAGACCTGCACGTTGATCGGCCCGGTCGTATCGGGTTCGATCGCCCACCCGCTCACCTGCACGCTACCGACGCCGGCTACTGCGGCATCGACGGCGCCCATCGGGATCGAGGGCGTCTCCGCGGCGTTCGCCGATTCGGAGAAGCCCACCAATGACAACGCCGCGATCGCGGAGCCGGCGACCATCGCCGTACGCTTGCGACTGCTCGAGCTTGTCTTGTGTCGTTTCATCTTTGCTCCCTTTCACCATGAGTCGCCGTGTGCGAGCTCTAGTGGGCACATTGCCGAGGCGTCGATGAGACGAAGATGAGTCTGAGTCGTCGCTCAGTCGCTCTCACTGAATTCTCACCTTCGGGCGCGATACTCGAATTGTGATCGACGCTTCAGCAATCGAGCCGCAACAGTCGATGCCCGGCGCGAGTGTGCTCGTGGTCGATGACGATGAGAAGTTGGCGAGTGTGATCGTGCGCTTTCTCGGGCGTGCCGGCTATCGCTGTACCACTGCGCGTAGCGGTGACGAGGCGTTGTGGGCGCTCAACCGATCGACGCCCGATGCGATCGTGATGGACGTGATGATCCCGCATCCGAGTGGGATCGAGGTTTGTCGGCACATGCGCGCCGAGGGTTTTGCCGGGCCGATCGTGGTCATCAGCGCGCGCAGCACCATGGGCGACCGCGCCGCGGCGGCTCGAGCGGGCGCCACCCGTTTTCTGGCGAAGCCTTTTCCGCTCTCCGAACTGGTTTCGTCATTGGCCTCGATGATCGGTGGCGCCGACTGAGGGGAGTTTCACGGTCACGCTCGCTCCACCGAGGGGCGGGCCGTTTGCCGCGGCCACGTGGCCACCGAGGGCGCTGGTGAGCGACGACACGATGGCCAACCCGAGGCCGGTGCCCGTGCGACCCCTACTGCTGTCGCCGCGAGTGAAGCGCTCGAGTGCGTGAGGGAGTAGGTCGGGAGGAAACCCCGGTCCGTCGTCGGCGACGACGAGCTGTGCGGTCGAGTCGTGGCAGTCGACCGATACCGCGACCTTGTGGTGCGCGTATCGCGCGGCGTTGGTCACGAGGTTCGTGACGATCTGTTCGACCGTCCGTCGCTCGCCGTGCACGACCACGTGCTCGCCCGTGAGTTCGAAGGCGACGTGATCGTCACGCCGCAGTCGTTCGACCGCGGACTGCACCGCGTCGAACAGATCGGTCTGCTCGTCGCCCGCTTGCACTTGACCGGCATCGGCGCGGGCCAGCGTGAGCAAGTCGTCGGCAAGACGCGCCAGCCGGTCGGTTTCTTCGAGCGCGCTGGCGAGCCCGACACGCACGTCTTCGGCGTCGTCGGGACGTTGCGCGGCGAGCTCGAGTTCGCCGCGCAACACGGCGAGCGGTGTTCGCAACTCATGGCTGGCGTCGTCGATGAAGGCGCGCTCCCGAGCAACGTTGGACTCGATGCGGCTGAGCATCTGGTTGAGCGTGCGGCCGAGGTCCGCGATCTCATCGTGACCGGCGGGCTGGGGGAGGCGGCGCCCGGGTTCGGCGAGCGAGATGGTCTCGGCCTCGCGGGCCATGCGCTGCACCGGTCGCAGTGCCGATTGCGCGAGCAGCCAGGCAACGGCGGTGATCGCCAGGGCGAGTGACGGACCGCCGACGCCGAGAAGGATCAACAGGCGCGAGCGCGCCGCTTCGAGCGGCTCGGTGGTCGTGGCCGCGACGATGACGACGCGACCGCGCCGAGCGTCGACGGGCAGCGCGAGCACGCGGGCGTGGTCACCGACGGTGTCGACGCGGCGATCGACGACGAACTGGCCGTCGAGCGCGGCGGCGAGTTCCGTCGGTTGGAGGAGCGACGTTTGCCCCGCCGGCGAGAGCACTTGGCCCGACTGGTCGATGACCTGGGCCACGACGGGAAGGTCGGCGTTGGCCTCGTTGCGGTCTTGGAGGAACACCGACGCGACATCGGAGGTACGCACTGTCAGTTCGGCAGTGATGGCGGCGCTGATCTGATGCTCGAGATCGCGGTAGAGCGTGATCGAGCCGAGCGCGAGTACCGCAATGGCGCTACATCCGGTCAAGGCGGCGAGTCGGGCCTTGAGCGAGAAATGGCGCGCACGCTTCACCGGATCGTGCCGCGATCCGAGCGCAATCGATAGCCGGCGCCGCGGACGGTCTCGATCGACTCGCAATCGAAGGGCCGGTCGATCTTTTCCCGTACATAACGGATATAGACATCGACGACGTTGGACGTGCCGTCGTAGGCGAAGTCCCAGACGTGTTCGAGGATGTCGGTGCGGCTGAGCACTTCGCCCTTTCGCCGCATCAGCAATTCCAGCAGAGCGAACTCTTTGGTCGACAGTGCGATCGGTGTGCTCGCGCGACTCACCGACCGTGATGCCGGATCGAGCCGAAGGTCGCCCGCGCGCAAGATCGCCGGCCTCTCCCGCGCTTCGCGCCGCAACAGCGCGCGTAGCCGTGCGTTCAGTTCGGCGAACGAGAACGGTTTGGAGAGATAGTCGTCGGCACCGGCGTCGAGGCCGCGCACGCGGTCCGCGACGGCGTCGCGCGCGGTGAGCATGATCACTGGCATCCATCGACCCGCTTCGCGCATCTGTCGGCACACCTCGAAGCCGTCGGGCGGCGGGATCATTGCATCGAGCACGACCGCGTCATACGGAAACTCGGTGCCGGCCCAGATTGCTTGTGGGCCGGAATCGGCGAGATCGACCGCGTGGCCCTCGCGCTCGAGACCGCGCTTGAGCAGCGACGCCATCTTGACGTCATCTTCGACCACCAGCAGTCGCATGCGCCCAAGCTATTGACCCGAAGATGAGAATCAGGTGAGAAAAGGTGGCCGCGGGCCCTGCTACTGCGTCGCTTCACCCTGGAACGCGGGGTCGTCGGCCATCGGCGTGATGGCGTGCTGCGCCGCGTAGTCGGGCGCTCGATCCTTCGCGTTCGAGAGACAATTCCTGATGTCTTGGAGCGTCTCCTTGTACCGACCGAAGGGATTGCCCGACAGCATCGTGTACAGCGCAGGCCACTCGGTGAGCCAGCCCTTGTTCCACAGACCCATCGTGAGGTCCGCGTCGGTGATGATGTCGCGCGTGTCTTGATCGAGGCCGTTCCACCAGGGGAGTATTCGGCCGAAGACGACGTCGACGGTCTGCATGTCGACCATGTCGTCAACCGTGACCGACCAGCCGAACCCGGCCAGATTCTCG
>JBDTLT010000402.1:0-3727 GCA_039934635.1 Acidimicrobiales bacterium | reverse complement strand
AGCTGTTGGTCGAGCACCAGCGCGTCAGGGGACCCCGGCCGCCCTACCTGCTCCCTATCGGTACGACGATCATCGTCGACGAAGCCGCCATGATCTCCACCCCGAAGCTGGCGCAACTCGCGGCCCTCGCCGATGCACGGCAGTGGCGGATCGTACTTGTGGGGGATCCTTTGCAGTTCTCCGCCGTCGGCCGCGGTGGCATGTTCAACTTCCTCGTCGACGAGCACGGTGCGATCGAGCTCGGTCGCGTGCACCGCTTCACGAATGAGTGGGAACGCGACGCATCGCTACGGCTGCGGCGTGGCGACCTCGACGTCATCGACCTCTATGCCAACCATCGTCGCATCCTCGAAGGCCCCACCGACGAACTCCAAGACCGGATGGTCAATGCGTGGCACCGGGCCCGACTGCGCGGTGAGGACGTGTTGATGACCGCGCCCACCAACGACGCCGTCCTCGCGCTCAACCGCGCTGCGCAACACGTACGCCTGCGCAACGGAGAGCTTGACACCAAACGCTCCCTCGACCCGGGCGGATATCGGCTGCATGTCGGCGACGAGATCGTGACCCGTCGCAACGACCGCGACCTGACCACCGACCGCGGCCATCCGGTGCACAACCGCGACCACTGGGTCATCGAGAAGTTGCACCGCGACCGCTCCGTCACGGTGTCCGGTTCGCACGGACGCGTCCGATTGCCGGCCGACTACGTGAACAACGATGTCGAGTTGGGCTATGCGCAGACCGCGCACGGCGCACAAGGCCGCACCGTCGACCGCTCGTTGACATTGATCGAGGGGCCGGTCGACGCCCGGGGCATTTACGTCCCGATGACCCGCGGCCGCGACAACAACACTGCCTACGTCGCCGTCGAGCCGGGCCAGTCAGCTCGTGATGTGTTGGCCGTGGCGTTGGGTCGTGATTGGATCGACCGCCCCGCCCTCGACGTGCTGCGCCGACAACCTCAACAACTTCCTCAACGCGAGGCGTTGTTGTCGCCGCAGACGCTGCGCGACCTGTGGGATGAACAACGTGCGATCGGCCGGCAGCGCTACGTCCTCGAGCAGTCCGTCGATGGCGTCGAACGCAGGCTCTCCACGAAGTCCGGCGATCTGACCGACACGCTGAAGCGCCTCGACGGTGCACGCGCCCGGGTCGACGACGCGCAGCAACGCCTCGACGGTTTTGACACTGCATGGTCACGGTTCCGCAACCGCGACACCATCGATGCACTGCATGGCGACATAGATCGCGCCGCCGGATTGGCGAACGATTACCAGACAAGCGCCTCGACCCTGCGCGCCGAGATCTCTGATCTGACCGGCGACCGTGATCGCGCGGTTGCGCAACGCGACGCCAAACGGCCGGGGCTCATTGACCGAACCCGTGAGATCCGCACTGTCCTCAACGACGACGCCTCACTACGCGTCGATCGTGTGGAACGCGACCCGCCCGTGTATGTGCGCGGACTTCGACGCGACGGGAACGACAAGCTCTGGCGTACGACAATCGGCGGGGTCGAGCAGTACCGCGCCGCATACGGCATCGACACGCGCGACGCGCTCGGTGAACGCCCCGGCTATAGCGACATGGCCCGTGCCGACCACTACCGCCAACTCCGCCACGACGTCAGAGAGCTCGCGCCGGCACGTGCACGCGAGCGTGAGATCGACATGGGAATCGAATTGTGACGGCTTCATCGCGAACTGGATGTTGTGCAAACGACGAATTCGTTCCCTAGCAGGATGCGGAAATTCGGTGGTTTGAGGGTCGATCGCGATCCTTGATCGAGGGCTGCCGCGATCGGGTTGGTTGGTGCTGGAGTTGTGGTGCCGTTGGGGTGTTGTTGGAGCGGGTCGGCGTCGAGGCCGGAGGCGGTCAAATGGGTTGGGCGTCGAGGGCGGTGATGCGGATGAGGTTGTAGACGGCGGCGTTGAGTTTGAACCAGGCTCGGTTGCGTTGTCGGCCGTTGTAGCGCAGCTTGCGACCTCCGCCGATGGTCTTGATCCAGCCGAAGGGTTCCTCGACTCGTTTGCGTATTCGTTGCGACACGGTGTGGCCGGTGTGTCGGGTGGTGCGACCGTCGATCGCTGATCGTCGGTTGTGGCTCACGTTCTGTGCGACGTGGGGGGTGAACCCGAGCCGGCGGGCGTCAGCGACGAAGCCTTTAGTGTCGTAGTTCTTGTCACCAGCGATTGTGCGGCGCCGCTTCGATGCGGGGAGTCGGGCGAGCATCTCGAGCGCGGTTGCGCGCTCGGCGTAGCCGTCGGCGGCGGTGAGTTCGGCGTCGACGATCAACGCTGAGCGGTGCTCCATCAACAGATGCCCGGCGTAGCAGAGGGTGGCGGCGGTGTTGTTGCTCTTGCGATACAGCCTCGCCTCGGGGTCGGTGGTGGAGGCATGAGTCTCGTTCGAGCGTTTCTCGCCGTGCCATTGCACCTCGACGTTGCGACCAGCGGGCGGCTCGTTGGGCGGGCCGTCTTTGGGTTTGAAGCTCTTGTGCGACGCCCACGCGTTCAACAGGGTGCCGTCGACGGAGAAATGGTCCGACGAGACATAGCGGCGGAGCTTGGCTTGGCGGACCACCGCCGCGAAGAACTCGTCCGCGACATCGTGATCGAGGAGTCGTTTGCGGTTCTTGGTGAACGTGGTGGCGTCGAACGCCGGCTGATCGATGCGCAGGTCCAGGAACCACTTGAACAACAAGTCATAGTTGAGCCGTTCGCAGAAGGCCCGCTCGGAGCGGATCGAGTACATCGCCATCAACACCGTCGCCTTCAATAACATCTCCGGTGGCACGCTGCGCCGTCCACTCGTCGCATACATCTCATCGAAGATCGGATCGAGCTCGGCGAGCACGGCATCGACGACGACACGGATCTTGCGGATCGGATGATCCGGCGGGATCAACTCCTCGGTGCTCAACGTCGTCAACATCGCCAACTGAGGATCAGGGGTTCCACGCATGCCCCCATTCTTTTCGATCCGGGCTCCGAACGCGAGCACCAATCAGACCTTTTTCAGCACCCTGCTAGAAGTCGCTCAGGGTCACTCGAGTTGAAACCAGCGAACCAGATCGGCGGCAACGTGAGGCTGGCGAGCCGTGCACGGTCGGAGTCGAGATCGACAAGGAACCGTTCCAGCCCGGGAGTCTTTCACTCGGCGGATGTGTCGCGATCGGCTGCGCCATATGCTCGACGACTACGACGTGACGTTCCAACGGACCAAGACGTGGAAGGAATCGAACGATCCGCCGCGTCGTCAAGCTGGACCCCATCGAAGAGGTCCGCTGCCGGCCCTGGCGAGCCGGGCGGGTATCTGGTCGTGTCTGGCTGGGACGATGGCGGGTTTGGAGTGGGGCAGCTTCGTCTGTCGGTGGGGGAGCCAGCCCCTTTTCATGCGGGCTGCGATCCTTGAGGTTGTCCCGGTCGCGCGAGTGGGTCTACCGGTCAGTGCCTTGGCCCGACTGGCGCGCGTCTGTGTGTTCTCGCAGAGCTATCAACTTTTTGATGGCTGTGGGATTTCCGCTCAAGGCGGCGGGCGGAATTGCCGAGCGTTGCATAGGCAGAGGTCGTGGCGACGGTGTGAACTTCGACGAAGAGGCCCGGCCTGCCGAGGGGGTCGGAGATGTTGGGTGTCGGTGCGGAAGCGATTGCCGCTCTGTCGCGGGTTCCGGGCGTCGAGCGTGTTGTCCGTGATGTGTTCGTGAGCGTGGGCGACGTGGCGT
>JBDTLT010000401.1:0-3777 GCA_039934635.1 Acidimicrobiales bacterium | reverse complement strand
CTCGTCGCGGTGGCCTCGGACGACATCGGCCAGCAACGCGTCGGGTGCGAGCGATGTGCCGAGGCTTCCCACGTAAGCGGCGCGCCGACCTTCGACCGTGCTGGGAATGACACCGCCGCGATAGATGGGCGTCTGCACCACCAACTGCTGACCTGCATCAGACGGCACAATTATATTCGATGCCTCGCCCGTGTCACGGGCTGCGAGCACGAGCGGACCAACGGCGCTCATGCAGTAGTCCACACCGAACGGCGCCACAGAGGTGATCGGTCCGATGGCGACGACCGCCTGGAGCAAGCAGTAGAACGGCCGCTCTCCGGGCGGGACGACCTCGAGCGGCTCTGCAGCGCTCAACGGCGTCACCGGGGCGGCGCGCATCCGGGCGAGGAAGGCGGGGAGCTCTTCGTTGGTGACGTATGTCATCGCGGCCACTGCCAACAGCTCGGGGTAGCGCTCGAAGGCGCGCACCGAGGTAATCCACTCGTCGAGCTCGGTGGTCGTGATGTTCGGGTTGGCGGCCACGTACGCACCGGTGCTGACGACAACGTCCCCTTCGCGCTCGACCGCGACACGAAGCAGGCCCGAGATCTCACCGGCGGATCGTTCGTACACCAGGTCTGCTGAGGCGTCGTGAGCGCGGGAGACCAGCAGCCCGGAAAATACCGAAACAGTGCATCCGAGCGCCGCGACGCCTACTGCGAGCAACGCCCAACCAGACGACCCGGAGGTCTGAACTGCGGTCGCGGACGACCGGCGGCCACGCGCAAGGCCTCGATGATGGCGCTTGCCGGTGGCGGACATGGAATCCTGTTGCGCCGCCCGATACCACGACAACGAGAATTGTGAGGAAGTGCCATTCCTCATCGACAAATTCCTGTGACCACGTGAGGTTTCCGGTGCGATTCACCCATTCGGTGACAACACCGGCTGAATTTTTGATCGGTTGATTTTGACCCGTCGGGGCAGTTGTCACGATGTGTCATCGTTTGCACCCTCCCGAGGTCGCGGTCTCTTTTAGTCGGTAGCTGTCGCCTTTGAGCTGACGATTTCGGCATGGTGTGGACGATGCGGTGGATCTGTCGACGACGACGGGGCCGCCGAAGACGAGCAGTGGGTAGCGGCCGACGCGACGAGGAAATCGAACTCGCGGTTGCTCAAGCCGAGATCTCGGCCCGCCCGCGTCGCCGAGCGAGTACAGAGTTGACAACGAGGTCGCCGATCGCGGTGACAACAGATCGGCGCGAGTCGTGTAAACGAACGAGCGAGTGGAGAAGCGCTGCGGTACTTTTCGCCGAAGTCAACGCGCACCACGGCACCGTCGCGGGCTGGGTCACCAACTGCTCGAGATCAGCGAACTTCGTCGAGTTTTCCTCCGCGATCTCGTGGCACAAACACCCAAGGGACTCGAGTTGCATTGCATCGTCGACAACCTCCCCGCGCACGGCACCCCGGGAGTCGAGCGTTCTTGGACAAGCACCGCCAGGTGTTCTTCCACAACACACCCACGCACGCTTCATGGCTTAACCAAGTCGAACTGTTCTTCTCGATCATGCAACGACGACTACAACCAACAAGCCCGACCATTCCGCTAGACCTACGACGGCCGACTACTACGAGTCTCGTAACTCACAATGACTTAGCGCGGTTGCACTAGTGGTGCGTCGCGGATTTGATCTGGTGGCTTAGGGCCGCGTCGTCGTCGGACTTTGGCGATCGATGGATTCACTAGGGAAGCGCGTCGTCGCCGGGCGGATGTTGAATGACCGCCGCGATGCGCCACCCGACCTCGTGGCGTCGACAGACGTAGAGGGCGGCCGTCGCTCCCATCGACGTCCCATCTCGGTGCCATCGAGTGAAGCGTGCATCGACGAGCGCAAGATCGGTACCGACGAAGCGCGTCGTGATGTTGTCGGCGATACTTGACGCGAACCCTGCCGCCTGGAGCCCCTTGAACGCCGGGGCGAACTGACGACGGGCCGCGTCCTCGTCATCGGCAACCATCGTGGTGTCTGCCGTGACGAACGCGTACGGCGCGTCGAAGCACGCCAGCCAACTCCCCAGATCGCGGCCAAAGTACCTCTCGATGCCCTCGATCAGCTTCGCCGGTGAGTCGAAATCCACCGAGGAATAGTGCCCGGTCGGCGCTCGTAATGCCAGCTCGCCGTGCGTCTCCGATGGCGGCTGGACACCCGACTGTTTAAGCGACGCACCACCAACAAGGAACCGCTGTTTCCAGCCCTTTTCTGTCCCGTCAGTCCGACCCCTTCGACGACGCCGTCCTCGATCTGGAGACCCACGACGAGCGCTTCATCGCTGTCAAGCTGCGCGGCCGCGTCATGCAGTCCTCGACCGTCGTGTGGTGTAGCGGCAGCGACGGGCCCCGAAACGTTGCTGGTTGCTACGTCGGCGTGTCGTTCTGGCCAAGCGCGTTGCCCATTACGAGCGCTCCGTCGACCGTCGGCTTTATTGCGTGGCGGTAAACGAGCATGGTCATCCTTGTTCCGTCGTGGCCGAGGACATCGGCAATCCGTTCGAGCGGGACGCCCTCGGCGCTCATGATCGACGCGGCGGTGTGACGTAGCTCGTGAGGGTGCCAGGCTCCGAGTCCGGCGCTGTTGGTAAGGGCGGCGAAGGACCGATACAGATTTCGCGGATGAAGGGGCGTGCCGACGCCTGTCGTGAACACCAGATCAAGTCGGCCATCCCAAGCGTCCCCGGCCGTACGCCGGGTCTTGGTCTGTCGATCGCGGTGCGCAAGAAGCGCTTCGACAACGGCTGGCGGGCAGTCGAGCGAGCGTCGCGAGCGGGCCGTCTTCAACCGCTCATCGACGACGAGTTTGCCTCTTTCGAGTTTCAGCGAACGTCGCACGTGAATGACGCCACGCTTCAAGTCGACGTCTCCCCACGTGAGCCCCATCGCTTCGCCGGGACGCAGACCGAGATACAGCATCACCGTCCAGAGCGCTTCGAGCCGCCGATGCTTTGCCACGGCCAACAGGTGACGTGCCTGGTCGACCGTGAGTGCGCGACCGGGTTCAGCACGACGTGCCTGCGCGGGAAGTTCCACGATGCGTGCCGCGTTCGACGTGACGAGTCCTCGGCGTTGCGCGTACTCGAGCGCCTTGCCCAGCACCGACCGAATCTTCACCAGTGACGCTCGGCTCATTCCGGCATCGGCTCGACGTTCGAAACAGCGCTCGATCTGATCGGCGGTGAGTCGGCGAAGCCGGGTAGAGCCGAGATCCTCCGTCAGCACACCGCAAGCCCATCGATACGAGTCAAGCGTACGCGCCGCGAGCGACTGAGCCGGCAGCACTTTGGTGGCCCAGCGGTCGAGGAGAGCGCCGAGCGTCTCGTTCCCGTCGCTCACGCCGGACCCGGCGTCAACGCCGGCGAGCATTCTGCGGAGCGATCGCTTGGCTTGCGCTTCGGTCAGCGCAAACGTTCGCCGATAACAACCGTCGACGCGGACCTGAGCCACCCACCGCTCGGTAGGAGGTTTCGACGGATTGTTGGACGGGCGAACGCGCAGATAGACGGATCCTTCACCATTGCCTCGGGTGCGTGCGCTCCGTTCCAAGCCGAAAATTCCTCTCGCGGTGAGTCAGTTGGTGAGTTACAGCCAGCGTACTCCCGGCGACCAGCACGGACGGCAGCGCGAAAAGAACCAGGTCAGACGATATCCAGCGAACGGCTACGAACGCTGGCGAACACCAAAAAAGTCCATGGCATGGAAGAGGTCTGGAGTTCGATTCTCCATAGCTCCACTCCGAACGT